>CALMIF010000264.1 GCA_937864045.1 uncultured Aquabacterium sp.
CGGCGCGGCGCCCCACAGCACGCGCAGCAGGCGGCCATCGGCCAGGCGGAACTGCGCGCCGCCCTTGATGCTGGCCAGGCGCCGCACGGGCCGGCCCTGGGCATCGGTGTAGGCGCCGGGGTCGCGTCCTTCCACGGGAACGAAGTCATGGCGCCGGTCGGCATCGACCTGCACGCCGACGACACCCTGGCGCTGCGAGAACACGCAGGCATGCACCGCGACGGGCAGGCGCTGGCGGGCGGGCACCAGCTCGCAGCGGGCGGCGGCGCTGTCGGCGCGGGCCGCGCCGGCCGCCAGCAGGCTGGCCATCGCCAGCCGGATCGGCAGGGTGCGCATGCGGTGCTTGCTTCAGGGCCGGCCGAAGCCGCCGTCGGCCCAGGCGGTGGCACTCGACCTGTTCAGCTTGAAGCCGGCCGACACCTTCACCCGCGCCAGCTCGCTGCCATCCTCGTCGGCGGCGCTGAGCAGGGCATGCGGGTCGTCGTCGTCGGGCACGATGTCCAGCGCCACGGTGACGCGGCCGGCATTGCAGTTCACGGTGATGCGCTTGTGCAGCGTGGCCTGCAGATGCTGCTCGGCGCGGCGGATCACCTCGCTGGCGGTCTTCACCAGGGTGTTGAAGGCGTCGCCGTCCAGCGGCTTGGGGTTCTTCTTGTCGCGGCCCATGGTCCAGGGGCCGACCAGGGCGGGCTCGGGCTCGCCGTCACGCAGCATGGCCACGGCCCAGCCGTCGTCGTCCTCGTTCTTGATCACCCGGGCCGTCCAGCCGTTGTCGCGCCACAGGCGGGGCTCATGGATGCTGGCCGGATTGGTGTCGTCGTTCATGGGACAAGTCTAGCCAGCCGGCCGGCCGACAATCCCGGCATGACCGACATCCGCCCCCTGCGCGACTTCGTGCGCGCCGCCACCGACGCCGTGGCCCGCACGCCGGCCGAGGCCGACCTGCTGCCCGTGCTGCGCGGCCACCTGGCTGCGCTGGTCGCCACCGACACCTGGCTGCCCGACGACCTGGCCCAGCCGCATCCGCAGTTCTACCGCCAGTACCTGCTGCACTGCGACCCGCTGGAGCGCTTCAGCGTGGTCAGCTTCGTCTGGGGACCGGGCCAGCAGACGCCGGTGCACGACCACACGGTCTGGGGCCTGATCGGCATGCTGCGCGGGCAGGAACGCTCGCAGCCGTTCGGCCCGGACGCCAGCGGCGCGATGGTGGCGCAAGGCGAGGCCACGCTGCTGCGGCCCGGCCAGGTGGAGGCGGTGTCGCCCACGCTGGGCGACATCCACCAGGTCAGCAATGCGCTGGACGGCCAGGTGTCGATCAGCATCCATGTCTACGGCGCCAACATCGGCGCGGTGCACCGCTGGGTGTACGCGGCCGACGGCACGCGCAAGCCCTTTGTCTCGGGCTACAGCAACACCACCTTGCCCAACCTGTGGGACCGCTCGAAGGAGGGCGCATGAGCACGCCGATGGATTTGCCGCGCATGACGGTTGCTGAAGTTCGCCAGCGCCTGCTGGCGCGCAGCGAGCTCGCCCTGGTCGATGTGCGCGAGGAAGACCCGTATGCCCAGGCCCACCCGCTGTGGTCGGTGCAGCTGGGCGCCGGCCGCATCGCGCTGGACGCGCCCTGGCGTCTGCCGCGGCGCGATGTGCCCATCGCCGTGTTCGACAACGGCGAGGGCCTGGCCGAGCCTGCCGCGCGTGAGCTGCAGGCGCTGGGCTACACGGCCGTGCACCTGCTGGCCCACGACGGTCAAGGCGGCCTGGCCGCCTGGCGTGATGCCGGTGGCGAGCTGTTCCGCGACGTCAACGTGCCCAGCAAGAGCTTCGGTGAGCTGGTCGAGCATGAACGCCACACGCCCAGCCTGGCGGCCGAGGAGGTGAAGGCGCTGATCGATTCGAAGGCCGACGTGGTGGTGCTGGACGCCCGGCGCTACGACGAGTTCAACACCATGAGCATCCCGACCGGCACCAGCGTGCCGGGCGCCGAACTGGCGCTGCGGGTGCGCGAGCTGGCGCCCGACCCCAAGACCCGTGTGATCGTCAACTGCGCCGGCCGCACGCGCAGCATCATCGGCACGCAGAGCCTGGTGAACGCCGGCATTCCCAACCCGGTGGCGGCGCTGCGCAACGGCACCATCGGCTGGCTGCTGGCCGGCC
>CALMIF010000265.1 GCA_937864045.1 uncultured Aquabacterium sp.
TCCACCCAGCGCACCAGGGCGCCCAGGCCGTGGAAGTCATCGGTGGCGGGGCCGCCGCTGCAGTGCGTCATGCCGGGCACGAAGAAGGCGCGGGCGAATTGGCTGGCCGCCGCTGCGCCGTGGCGGGTGTGCAGGCGCTGCTGGTCATCCGCCAGTTCCAGCGGCGAGAAGATGGGGTCGGCCAGGCTGGTGAAGAACAGCAGCTTGCCGCCGCGCTGGCGGAAGCCGGCGAGGTCGACGTCGTCGGCGGTGTCGTAGACGGCGTGGAAGGCGGCCATGCGCGCCGGGTCGCGCTCGAAGTCGAAGTTCACCGTCGACAGCGACGGGTCGGGCAGGGTCACGAACTCGTGGCCCGGGGCGCCGCCCATCAGCGTGATGTGGCGGGCGTTCGGCGCACCCTGCTGCGCCGTGCCCAGGGTCCAGGCGCGCCAGCCGGGGTCGGCCATGCCCGGGTCCCAGGGCCAGCCGGTGTAGAGCGGGCCGCGGCGATGGTCGCGCCTTCGCTCACCCGCATCGCCGGTGCCACCGCGATCACGCCATCGAAGTAGGTGGGAAAGCGCTGCGTGAACATCATCCCTTGCCGCCCGCCGCCCGAGCAGGCGACGAAGTCGCTGCGGTCCGCCGGCTGGCCGTAGTAGGCCGACAGCAGGGCCTTGGCGGTGACGGCGGTGCGGTCGTGCGCCCGGTACGCATGCTCGGTGCGCGCCTGCGGGTCGAGGCCGAACTCGGGCGTGGGGCTCTGGTGGCCGGCGTCGGTGGACACCACGGCGAAGCCGCGCTGCAGGGCGTTGTCCGCTTCGCCGCGGGCGCCGGTGTTGCGGCCGATGGCGGGGCGCACCACGCCGTCGTTGCCGCCGCCGCCCTGGTAGAAGAAGCGGCCGCTGAAGGCGCTGGGCAGGCGCAGCTCGAAGCCGGTGTGGTACGGCTTACCATCGGCGCCGGTCCGCTCGTCGAGCCGGCCGGTGACGATGCAGTGTCCGGGCAGCGGGTCGCCCACCGCCTGCCCATCGGGCAGCCTGGCGCGCTGCGTGCCGCCCGCCACCAGGGTGGCCGCGGTGATGTGCAGCCCGGGCAGGGCCGGCAGGCCGGCGGCCTGGCAGGCGCGGGCGGCGGTGGCGGCATCCAGCGTGGTGGGCGTCGGCGGCGCGGCGGGCGTCTGCGGTGACTGGCCAGCGCAGGCGGCGAGCAAGGCCGCCGATGCGCAAAGCAACGGCGTCAACGGGCGGAAGCGGCTGGGGTTTGTGGTGGGCTTCGGCACGCCTGGGGCAGGGCATGATGCGCAGCCGGCCTGGGCGAAGCCATCCGCGCTTGCCCGGGCTGCGTCCAGGAGACCACCGCCGATGCTGCCCAAATCGCTGCCCCGACCTCACCTGCTGGCCTGCGCCGCCGCCGCGACCCTGCTCGCCGCCTGCGCCGGCGGCCCGCCCGGCGCGGGTTCGAAGCCAGGCGGCGTGGCCTGCGGCCAGCTGGCGTCGGCGGTCAAGGGCGTCGCCCAGCTCGACATCACCGGCACCCGCAGCGAGCCGGCCGACGACAAGGGCCACCCGGCGCACTGCGTGGTCACCGGCAGGCTCAACGACCGCGCCGGCGACGACGGCAAGCGCTACGCCATCGGCTTCGAGATGCGCCTGCCGCAGGGCTGGAACCAGCGCTTCCTGCACCAGGTCAACGGCGGCAACGACGGCGTGGTGGTGCCCGCCTTCGGCCCGCAGGCCGCCACCCTGCCCGACGCGCTGGCGCGCGGCTTCGCGGTGATCAGCAGCAATGCCGGCCACGACGGCGAGGACCCGGCCAACCTGGCCACAGGCCTGGTGCGCGGCAACGTCTTCGGGCTGGACCGGCAGGCCCGCCGCGACTACGGCTACAGCGCCACCGACGCGCTGTGGCCGGTGGCGCAGGGGCTGATCCAGGCGCACTACGGCAAGCCGCCACAGCGCAACTACATGGCCGGCTGCAGCAACGGCGGGCGGCACGGCATGGTGGCCGCATCACGCCAGGGCAGCCGCTACGACGGCATCCTGGCCAGCGCGCCCGGCTTCAACCTGCCCAAGGCCGCGGTGCAGCATGCCTGGGACGTGCAGGCCTGGCGCAGCGTGGACCCCGACATCCGCCGCGCCTTCAGCCCGGCCGACCTGAAGCTGGTGGCCGACAAGGTGCTGGCGCGCTGCGACGCGCTGGACCTGCTGGTCGACGGCATCGTGGCCGACACCGCGCGCTGCCAGAAGGCCTTCAGGCTGAGCGACCTGCAGTGCCAGGCGGGCAAGGCCGACGGCTGCCTGAGCGCGGCGCAGGTGGCCGCGTTGACACGCAGCTGGAGCGGCCCGCGCAACAGCCGCGGCCAGCAGCTCTACAGCGACTGGCCGGTCGACCCCGGCATCGCCGGCGCCGGCTGGCGCACCTGGAAGCTCGAATCGAGCGTGCCGCCCTGGGACCGCATGCCCATCATCGCGGTGATGGGTGCCGGCTCGCTGGCCTACCTGTTCACCACGCCGCCCACCCCGGTGCGCGGCGGCTCGGCCGACCTGCTGGACTTCCTGTCGCGCTTCGACTTCGACCGCGACGCGCCGAAGATCTTTGCCACCGATGCGCAGTTCCCCGAGTCGCCGATGGCGGTGATGACGCCGCCCGATGCCGCCAACCCCCTGCTGGCCGACTTTGCGCGCAAGGGCGGCAAGCTGATCGTGCTGCACGGCGTGGCCGACCCGGTGTTCTCGGTCAACGACACGCTGCAGTGGGCCGAGCGCCTGCAGGCCAACCTGGGCCTGGCCAAGGCCGGCCAGGTGGCGCGGGTGTTCCCGGTGCCGGGCATGGGCCACTGCCAGGGCGGGCCGGCGACGGACCAGGTCGACGCCCTGGGTGCCCTGGTCGACTGGGTCGAGAAGGGCCAGGCGCCCGACAAGCTGATCGCCAAGGTCAACCCCGCCAACAAGGAAGTGCCGGCCAACTGGTCGCCGCAGCGCAGCCGCCCGCTGTGCCCGCATCCGCAGGTGATGCGCTATGCGGGCGGTGATGTCGAATCCGCCGCCAGCTTCCGTTGTGCGAACCCCTGATCCCGCTGCCATGACCACTGACCACACCCCGCTGCCGCCGCCGCCGGCGTTGATCCCGATGACGCAGGTGCACTGCCAGGTCGGTGCGCTCGTCACCCTGGGCATGGGCCCGCATGGCGAGCGCCGCTTCGTGCCGCTGGGCGGCGGCACGGTGTGCGGGCCTGAGCTGAACGGCACCTTGGTCGAAGGCGGTGTCGACTGGCAGGTCCACCGCGCCGACGGCGCGCTGGACATCGCCGCGCACTACGTGATCCGCGCCGACGACGGCGGCCTGATCGAGGTGAAGAGCGACGGCGTGCGCCACGGCCTGCCCGAGGTGATGGCGCGCCTGGCGCGGGGCGAGAACGTGCCGCCGGCCGAGTACTACTTCCGCACCGCCGTGCGCTTCACCACCGGCGCGCCGGCCTGGCTGCACCTGAACAAGCTGATCGCGATCAGCGTCGGCCGGCGCGAGGCCAGCGTGGTCAAGCTGAACTTCTACCGCCTGGCCTGAGCGTCCACCGCGCTCAGTGCAGAACGGGCGGCGCGGCGCCCAGCAGGCGCTGCGCCTGCGCCAGCAACAGCTCCTCGGCATAGGGCTTGCCGAGCAGCAGGTCGACGCCGGCGGCCTGCGCCTCGGCGCGGTGGCGCTCGTCGGACGAGGTGATCATGATCACCGGCAGCCGGGCGCAGCGCGCATGGCCGCGCACCTGGCGCGTCAGGGTGAAGCCGTCGACGCCGGGCATCTCGACGTCGGTGATCAGCAGGTCGGGCGTCTGGCTGTCCAGCAGTGCCAGGGCGGCGGCGCCATCCTCGGCCAGCAGCACCTGCCAGCCCTGCTTCTCCAGCAGGCGGCCGGTCTTCACGCGGACCACCTTGGAATCGTCGGCCACCAGCACCACGGGCACGTGGGCCGCAGGCGTTGCGACCGGAACAACCGCCACGACCGGGGCCAGCGGCGCCCCCGGCGGCGCGGCACGCGGCACCGGCAACGGATGCACCGAGGCCAGCGGCCGGGCGGCTGGCGCGGCTGGCGCGGCAGGCACGGCAGAGGCGGCAGGCATGGCGGCCGGCGCGGCCATGGGCGCCACGGCCACTGGCCGGGGGCGTGGCGGCGGCGGCTGGGCCGGCTCGGCCGGACCCAGGTCCATCGGGCGCGACGACCAGCCGGCCGGGGCCCGCGGTGCCGCCGGTGCCGGCGGGGGCGCCATCTGGGGCGCCGGTGCCGGCGGGGGCGCCACCTGGGGCGCCGACGCAGCGCGGGCTGCGGCGCGCGCCCGGGCGGCGCGCTCGGCCTCCAGCTGCGCCGCCTCGTCGGCCTTGCGCTGGCGCGCCAGGCGCAAGGCGTCGGTGGCGGCCTGGCGGCGGGCATCGATGGCGTCGGCGGTGACCACCGCGCCCGCCGTGACGGGTGCACCAGCGGGTGCGGCAGCGGGTGCGGCGACGGGTGCGGCCGGGCGCTGCGCCGCCGGCGTCTGCGCGGGCAGGCGGGCCGGTGGCGGCGCGACCTTGGCGCCACGCCGCCGCCGCAGCAGCAGCACGGCCGCCCCCACCACCAGAACCAGGGCCAGCCCCAAGGCCGGCAGCCACGCAGAGATCATCGCCACGCCCGCATCCATCCCAACCCGCAGCGCCCGCGGCCACCGGCCCGAACGGCCGGCGGCCTGCGCCACCACCGTCAGCTTAGCCCGCCGCTGCGGGTGCGACGGCCGGAATTCCGTGATTTCCCGCCCACAAATGGCCACCTGGCCACCCGCCTGGCATGGCAAGCGCGCAGGCCGCACCGGCCGGGCCGCAGGGCACGCTCTGGCATGATGCAAACGTTCCCAACGCCGTTTCGCCCAGCCTTGCACCGGGCGCCCGCCGCCCAGCCCGCCACCCGCATGCCGCGCCCGCCGTCGCCCCCGCCCGCCGCCCCCCAGCCCACCGCCGCCGCTGCGCCGCCGGGGCGTCCGTCGAAGGTGCAGATGGCCGACATTGCGCGGCTGGCCGGGGTGTCGGTGTCCACCGTCTCGCGGGCGCTGGCGGGCAGCAGCCTCGTCAACCCAGAGACCCGCACGCGCATCGCCGAGCTGGCGCGCTCGCTGAACTACAGCATCAACATCGGCGCGCAGAACCTGCGGCTGGGGCACAACAACACGGTGGCGGTGATCGTGCCCTACGACCCGCAGACCCGGCAGCACCTGTCCGACCCGTTCTTCCTCAGCCTGATCGGCAGCGTGGCCGACGCCCTGACCGAGCGCGGCCACGACATGCTGCTCACGCGCGTGGACGCCGATCGGCTGGACCAGGCGGCGCAGGTCTTCCACACCGGGCGGGCGATGGGCATCGTGCTGGTGGGCCAGTGGCACCACCACGACCAGCTCAACAGCATGGCGGTGCAGGGCGTGCCCTTCGTGGTGTGGGGCGCGCAGATGCCGCAGCAGCTGTATGCCACCGTGGGCGGCGACAACCTGCACGGTGGCCGCCTGGCCACTGCGCACCTGCTGCAAGGCGGTGCCCGGCGCGTGCTGTTCATGGGCGACCCCGAGCTGCCCGAGATCGGCCAGCGCCGCGACGGCTGGCAGGCCGCCCATGCCGACGCCGGCCTGCAGGCCGACCCGGCCCTGAGCCTGGCCGTGCCCTTCGTCACCGGGCAGATCCAGCAGGCGGTGGCCGACGCGCTGGCGCGCGGCCTGCGCTTCGATGCGCTGTTCGCCGCCAGCGACCTGATGGCGATGACCGCAGTCAACATGCTGCGCCAGCATGGCGTGCGCGTGCCCGAGGACGTGCGTGTCGTGGGTTATGACGACATTGCGCTGGCCGAGCACTTCCATCCGGCGCTGAGCACCGTGCGCCAGCCCATCGCCGACGCCGGACAGGCCCTGGTGCGCTCGCTGCTGGAACAGCTGGCCGGCGTGCGCAGCCGCAGCATCGCGCTGCCGACCACCCTGGTGGTGCGCGCCAGCAGCGGCGGCGGATGAGCCGCAGGCGGCGCACCATGGGCGCTGCCGTGCTGCTGATCGGCCTGGCCGCTGCCGCCTGGACGCCCGACCTGCCCCGTGCGCCGCTGGAGGCCGCCTACGCCCGCGGCCCGCAGGACTTCGTCACCATCGACGGCATGCGCCTGCACCTGCGCGACAGCGGACCGCGCGACGCACCGGCGGTGCTGCTGCTGCACGGCTTCGGCAGCAGCCTGCACACCTGGGAGGCCTGGGCCCGCGGCCTGGAGGTGATCGCCGCGGTGATGGATGCGCTGGGCCTGCAGCGCGCCCACGCGGCTGGTGTGGGGTGCGCAGGACCGCATGATTCCCGTCGCCAACGCCGCCGACGACCAGCGCCTGCTGCCGCAGGCCCGGCTGCTGACCCTGCCCGGTGCCGGCCACCTGCCGCAGGAGGAAGCGGCTGCCGCCGTGCTGCCGGTGCTGACCGCTTTCCTGCGGGCCTGAGTGGGGAACCGAGCGGCTGTCGCCGCGGCGACGTTGTCCCCGGGTAAGCCCCGGCGCAGTGCCCGGCGGGGCGCCGCTACGCTGGCGCGCCACGAATCCCGAG
>CALMIF010000266.1 GCA_937864045.1 uncultured Aquabacterium sp.
TCCCAGACGCTGTTCAAAGGCGCCTCGCGGTACACCCGCGCCATCGGGTTCTCTTCGAGGAAGCCGTTGCCCCCGTGGCACTGCAGTGCCTCGTTGGCAATGGCCGGTGCGCGAGAGCAGTTGAAGTACTTTGCCGCCGGTGTGGCGACGCGTGCGAGCAGGCGTTCATGCTCGTCCGACTTCATCAAGTCGGTGGCGTTGGCCACGCGCAAGGCCATCAGGGTGGCGGCCTCCACTTCCACCGCCATGTCGGCCAGCACGTTGGCCATCATCGGCCGCTCGGCGATCGACGTTCCAAAAGCCTTGCGGGTGGTCGTGTGGCGCAGCGCCAGGGTCAGCGCCTGTCGCATCAGGCCTGCGGACCCGATGGCAAAGTCCAGGCGGTTCAGGTGCGCGTGGGAGAGGATCTCGCGAATGCCACGGCCCTCCTCGCCGACACGGATGGCCAGTGGTCAGTATTCCGCAGGTTTGGCTTGGCAGGACAGCGGCGGCGAAGTGCGTATCGGGCGGTTGCAAGCGATCCGACCTGATTCCCTTCCCGACGGGCCCCGGCACCTTGAGCATCACCATGGCGGTGGCCGAGCGCGGAGTCACCGGTTTTGACGACAAGGCAGCGTCGGCAGAGCTGGCGGCGGTCAAAGCGGCGTTGGGGCCAGCAATCGGGGAAGCCGTCAAGAAGAAGTACGGCGACTGACTTGAACTCGGTACGCCCCGAGGGCCGTCGCACTCCGTCGAGAGTGACGGCTCGCTCGTGTTTCAAGGCGGCTTCAACACGCTTGCCACATTCAGATTGGGAGGCGCATCGGCGAGTACAGGAATGAGCGCGTGCCGACCGACCGTCGCACTTTGGGCCATGTAGTCACGCCTGATGCCATGTGAGTCGACACTGAGTTGCAAGCGAGGCCGGGCCGAAGGCCCACTGGAGTCGACACAGCGCGGCGAAAATCGACACTGAGTTGCCAAACAACACTTGCACCATGCTCCGCTACCAGACCATCCCCGTCACCCCCTTCCAGCAGAACTGTTCGCTCCTGTGGTGCGACGCCACGCTGGAGGCGGCCGTGGTCGACCCCGGCGGTGATCTGCCGCGCCTGCAGGCGGCGGTGGACCGGCTGGGCGTGAAGCTCACGCAGATCCTGCTGACGCATGCCCACATCGACCATGCCGGCGGCACCGGCACGCTGGCGCGCACGCTGGGCCTGCCGATCATCGGCCCGCACCCGGGTGACCAGTTCTGGATCGATGGCCTGCCGCAGCAGGCCACCATGTTCGGCTTTGCGCCGGCCGAGCCGTTCACGCCCACGCGCTGGCTGGCCGATGGCGACACCGTGGCCGTGGGCCAGAGCACGCTGACAGTGCGGCATTGCCCGGGCCACACGCCGGGCCACGTGGTCTTCCACAGTGCCGAGATCGGCCGCGCCTTCGTCGGCGACGTGCTGTTCGCCGGCAGCATCGGCCGCACCGACTTCCCGGGCGGCGACCACGACACGCTGATCGCCAGCATCACCGAGCGGCTGTGGCCGATGGGCGACGCCACGGTGTTCATCCCGGGCCACGGGCCCGAGAGCAGCTTCGGCGCCGAGCGGCGCCACAACCCCTACGTCGGCGGCACTTGACCCCGCGCCGGTGGACGCGGCTGGCAATAAGTCACAAACCGCGGCCGGCACGCGTCACCAAGCGCAAAGGGTGACGGATTCCACACTGGCGTCCCATGCAGCCCGCCCCAGGCGACCCGCCGGGCGCTGCGCCAGGAGATGCCGACATGCTCGATCTGCTCGATTCCCCGTCCACCAACAGCTGCGAACTGCTGGCCGCGCTGGCCACCTCCACCCAGGCGCCGCGCGCACGGGGCTATGCCGGGCCGGAACGCCGCGGTGCCGCCTCGCTGCAGCACCGCCGCCTGGCGCAGATGCTCGACACGCTGGACTACGGCATGCTGCTGATCAGCGAGACGCTGGCCGTGGCCCACATCAACAAGGCCGCGCGGCGCGACATGGACGAGCGCCATCCGCTGCAGTGGGTGGGCGGCCAGCTGCAGGCCCGCCTGGTGCAGGACCAGCAGCCGCTGCGCGACGCGCTGGCCGGCGCCACCCAGCGCGGCCTGCGCCGCCTGCTGCAGCTGGGCGACGCGCAGCTGCGGGTCAGCGTGGCGGTGGTGCCGCTGCCGGCCCTGGGTGCCGACGACCAGCCCGGCGCCGCGGTGCTGCTGGGCAAGCGCCAGGTCTGCGAGGAACTCACCGTCGAGTGGTTCGCCCGGGCGCATGGCCTGACCATGGCCGAGACCACGGTGATCAAGGGCCTGTGCGCCGACTTGACGCCGAACGAGATCGCCGCCCGCCAGGGCGTGGGGCTGGCCACCATCCGCACGCAGATCGGCAGCATCCGCGTCAAGACCGGCGCCAACAGCATCCGCGCCTTGGTGCGCCAGGTGGCACTGCTGCCGCCGCTGGTCAGCGCGCTGCAGGGCACCGGCGCATCGCGCCCGGCTGACCGGGCGCTGGATTCCTGAGGCGCGCGGCGCTGCTGGTCTGCGGCGCCGGCCTGGGGCGAATGCATGCGCCGGTGGCGTGTGCCGGTTGCGGTTTGTCACCGCCGCGCCTGCCGCATGGGTGGGGCGGGCGCTAGCATGCGGTCCAGCCTGTCGGGCTGCGCCAGCAGCCGGGCGCCCCGCCTCCGCCCATGGTCCCGCCACTCAACGATCCGCCGCGCATCGCCCGCTCCAGCCTCAGCCTGGCCGCCGGCACCATGGGTGCGCCGGTGCTGATGAGCGATGCCCTGGCCGCACTGGCCGAGCGCGGCGAGCAGCGCCGCTACCGCAAGGGCACGCTGCTGATCCAGGAGGGCGACCAGGGCGACACGCTGTTCATCATCCACAGCGGCAAGCTGCGGGTGTTCAGCGCCGGCGACAACGACCGCGAGATCACCTACGGCGTCTACGGCGCCGGTGAATACCTGGGCGAGATGAGCCTGGACGGCGGCCCGCGTTCGGCCAGCGTCATCACGCTGGAAGCCAGCGTCTGCACCGTGGTGGGCCGGCGCACGCTGGAGCGCTTCATCGCCGAGCGGCCCGAGTTCGCCTTCGAGCTGCTGGCCAAGGTGATCCGGCGCGCCCGCTCGGCCACGCTGAGCGCGCGCCAGCTGGCGCTCAACGACGTCTACGGCCGGCTGAAGGCCCTGCTGCTGGGCCTGGCCCAGGTGCAGGACGACGGCACGCAGCGCGTGGTCGACCGCCTGACGCACCAGGAGATGGCCAACCGCCTGGGCTGCTCACGCGAGATGGTGAGCCGGCTGATGAAGGACCTGGAGCGCGGTGGCTACGTCACCGTCGACGGCCACCAGTTCGCGCTGAACAAGCCGCTGCCGCAGCGCTGGTGAGCGGCTGCGGCGCGGGGTGGCGTCAGTCGGTCGGCGGGCCGAAGCGGCGCCCGGGCTTGTCGGCGGCCTCGTACATCGGCTCGACCCGCGCCAGCCGGCCCTGGATGTCCTTGATGCGGTTCTCGCTCGACGGGTGGGTGCTGAAGAACTGCGACGGCGCGCCCTTGCTGGCGGCCAGCATCTTCTGCCACAGCGTGACGCCGGCACCCGGCCGGTAGCCGGCGCGGGCGGCCAGCACCAGGCCCAGGGCATCGGCCTCGCTCTCGTCGCTGCGCGAGAACTTCATCGTCAGCAGCTGGCCGCCGATGCCCGCCACCGTCTGGCCCACCCCGCCCAGGCCGAACAGCGCCGAGCCCAGCTCGATGGCGCCGCGGGTCAGCGCCGTCTTGCTCATGCGCTCGCGGGCATGCTCCAGCAGGGCATGCGCCACCTCGTGGCCCATGATCATCGCCACCTCGTCGTCGTCGAGCTTCAGCTTGGCCAGGATGCCGTGGTAGAAGGCGATCTTGCCGCCCGGCATGCAGAAGGCGTTCAGCTCGGGCGAGCCCAGCAGGTTGACCTCCCAGCGCCAGCGGCTGGCCGCAGGGTTGCAGGCGCTTGTGAACGGGATGATGCGCTGGGCGATGTAGCGCAGCCGCTGCACCTGGGGATGCTCGGCCGGCCCCAGCGCCCGCTGGCCGGCGGCCTGCTGCAGCATCTGGCGGTACTGCTGGCCGGCGCCCTGCTCGACCTGCTCGGCCGGCACCAGGCCGGTCAGGCTGGAGCGCTTGCATTCCGGGTCGCCCTCGGCCATGGCGGTGCCCGGCGCGCCCAGCGCCGCCAGCGCCCCCGCCCCCAGCAGCGCACCGCCCAGGCGGCGGCGGGCATGCAGCGCGCAGCGGCAGCCACCGGCATGGGCCAGCGGCGGCAGCGCCAGGTCGGCATCGGTGCGGAAGGTGTGTGTGCAGTGGGCCATCGGTAGCATGGTGCAGGGAATTCAGGCAGTTGGGGGCCGCAGTGCCAGCGCACAAGCGGCTGCGTTGCAGCCATCGCGGTGAAGAATTGTCATCCGGCGCCGCCGCCTGCGCTTCAATCGTCGACCGGCGCGCCCGGCACCACCTCCAGCCGGCGCACCGCGGCGCGCAGCCACCACAGCATGGCCAGTGCCGGCAGGGCCAGCACGGTGGAGACGAGGAAGAAGCTCGGCCAGCCGATGGATTCAGCCAGCACGCCGGCCAGCGGCCCCACCCACACCCGGCCCACCGATGCGAAGGCGCTGAGCATGGCGAACTGCGTGGCGGTGAAGCGCTGCGTCGTCAGGCTCATCAGGAAGGCCAGGAACGCCGCCGTGCCCATGCCGCCGGACAGGTTCTCGAAGGCGATCACCATCAGCAGGCCGCCGTCCACCGCCGTGGGCTGGGCCAGGGCGACGAAGCCGAAGTCGAAGGCCGGGATCGTCAGCCCCGGCAGGCTGCCCTTGCCCTGCAGCGCCAGCCACCAGAAGCCCAGGTTGCTGGCCGCCTGCAGCACGCCGAACAGCAGCAGCGCGCGCCACAGCCCCAGGCGCAGCATCAGCAGGCCGCCCAGTAGCGCGCCACCCAGGGTCAGCCACAGGCCGATGATCTTGTTGACCACGCCCACCTCGGCCGAGCTGAAGGCCATGGTCTTGAGCAGGAAGGGCGTCATCAGCGCGCCGGCGAACGCATCCCCCAGCTTGTAGAGCACGATGAAGCCCAGGAAGGCCGCCGCGCCCGGCTGGGCGAAGTAGCTGCCCAGGCCGTCGAGCAGGGTGGCGAAGCGCGCCCGCCGCGCCGCCCAGGCCGCCAGCGGCAGCGTGAAGGCGATGCCCAGCAGCAGGGCCAGCAGGTCGATCCAGCGGCCCTGCAGCGCGGCGCTCAGGCTGCCGCCGGCCAGCCAGGGGCCCAGCAGCGCCCGGGCCAGCGGCGTGAAGGCGTGCAGCGTGGCCAGGTAGCCGGCGACCACCGCCGCCACCACGGCCACGAAGCCGATCAAATCGTTGCGCGCGCTGCCGACGGCGGTGCCCGCCGGCGCGGGCGGCGGCGCAGCCAGGCGCGGCAGCAGCACGGCCGACAGCCCCGCCGCGCCGGCCATCAGCCCGGCCATCAGGCGGTAGACCTGGGGCCAGGTCCAGCCGCTGCCCTGGGCGGCGTCGGTCCAGATCAGGGCCACGCCGCCGGACAGGATCATCGCCAGCCGGTAGCCCAGCACGTTCAGCGACGCGCCCAGGCCGCGCTCGGCGGGCGGCAGCAGGTCGGTGCGGTAGGCGTCGATCACCACGTCCTGCGACGCCGAGAGAAACGCCACCGCCACCGCCAGCAGCGCAAAGGCCTGCAGCGCGCCGGTCGGCGAGGTGGCGGCCAGCGCCCACAGCACCCCGGCCAGGCCCAGTTGCGTGATCACCAGCCAGCCGCGGCGCCGGCCCAGCGCGGGCCAGGGCTCGAAGCGGTCCATCAGCGGCGCCCACAGGAACTTGAAGGTGTAGGGCAGGCCGACCAGGCTCAAAAAGCCGATGGTGGCGATGTCCACGCCCGACACGCTGAGCCAGGCCTGCAGCGCCTGGCCGGTGAGTGCCAGCGGCAGGCCGCTGGCAAAGCCCAGCAGCGCCACCACCATCAGGCGGAACAGGGCGCCGGGGGCGGCGGGTGCGTGCGTTGGAGGCGAGGCGTTCAAGTCGGGAGCAATGGGCCAGGTCGGGCCGATGCTACCCGTGGGGTGCGGCCCGCCTGCAGCGCCCGGCCCGCGCCGCCACCGCGCCCAGCCCCGCCAGCATCAGCAGCCAGGCGGCCGGCTCGGGCACCGGCGCGGCATTCACCCAGGCCCAGTTGGGCAGCGGCTGGCCCAGGTTGTCGTTGCGCAGCAGGGTGACACCTGCGCTGCTGTCCAGCGCCAGGCGGGCGTTGAAGCTGGCGGCGAATGCGGCGCCCGAGCCCCAGCCGACGTCGCCGCCCGCCAGCGCGCGGCTGCGCAGGTCCAGCGCGGCATACACGTTGACGAAGCTGTCGCAGATGCCCAGCGCAGCGTTGCATTGGCTGTTGACCGGGCTGCCGGTCAGGGTCAGCACCGTGCCATCGACACCGGTCTCGGTGGACCACAGCGGGCTCAGCGGATCACGCGGGTCGATGTTGCCCAGGCCCAGGAAGGCGTTCACCGCATTGACACGGCCGTTGTCGCCGCCATTGCCGTCGATGCGGCCGCTGACCGTCATGCGCAGCGTGACCACCACCGGCTCGACACGGGCCGCGTCCCAGCGGATGTCGAAGTTCTCGAACAACTCGGCAAACGGATAGCCCTGCACCCAGGCTTCACGCAGGTAGGCGCCCGGCGGCACGGTATAGCCCGAGTAGCCGCTGGACGCGCCCAGCTGCAGCGTGCCGGCCGCCAGGTCAGCCCGCACCGCGCGCTGGCCGGCGACCGGAAGGCCCGGCCCGCCGTCGGCGCTGCGCAGCAGGCCTTGGCCGTCCAGCCGCACCTCGGCGCTGGTGGCGCCGTCGTACACCTGGATGCCGGCCGACGCCGGGTCGACGTGGACCGCGCGGGTCGCCACCACCGCGCCGTCCCGCCAGCCGGTGCCGGTCACCGTGGCCAGGTCCAGATCCCAGCTGCGTAGACGCCCAGCGTGCTGCCAGCCTGGGCGCGGCCGGCAACGGCGGCTGCCGGGGCCAGCAGCGCGGCGACGGCCAGCGCGCACAGCAGGGTGGAACGGCCGGATGCGCGCGCGACGGCCGCAGGGTGCAGGAAGGTGCGCATGCGCACGTCCGATCAGGGGCCGGACAAGCGCGGAAGCCTAGGCAGCGACGGCCGGTGGCGCATCCCCCCGGCCCCGGGGGCGACGATGGCTCAGGACGCCGGCTTCCTGCCCTGCGGTGACGGCTGGATGCCGTCCTCGGCCTGCTTGTAGACCGCCTCGGCCAGCGCCAGCAGCTGCTCGCGCGGCAGCTTGCCGACCAGGGCGCAGCCGAAGCCGTCCTCGACCCAGTAGAACAGGCCCAGCTCGCCGTCGCGCTGGAAGCGGAAGGCGGTGGACGCGCCCGCCTCGGGCTTGCGCAGGTAGATGGTGACGCGCTGGCCGCCGCCGTTCTGGTACATCAGCTGCGCGCTGGGGCCCTGGGCGTCGGGCAGCAGCCGGCCACCGACCAGCTCGAAGCCCTGCGTGCGCAGGTCGAACAGCTTGACCGGCATGTCCAGCCGCTTGCCCAGCCAGCGCGCCAGGTGCTCCTCCTGCGCCCGCTGCTCGCTGGCGCTGCCCTGCGCGACGTTCACTTCCACCGGATGCCGCACCTCGGGCGCGTAGACCGCATGCGCCACCGCAGCGCGGTGCGGCCAGCCGCCGGGGCGCAGGCGCTCGGCATCCACCCAGGGCAGGCGCTGCGCGGCGCTCTGCAGCACGTCGCTGCCGGCGAACTGGGCACCCACCACGCCGCCCGTCAGTGCCCCGATCAGCGCGCCGCCCACCAGCAGGCCAGCGGCCACCGCCACCTGGCGCCAGCGGGCGCGCGGCTCCACCGCGGCGCGGCCGACCTGCAGCACCGTGGCCTGCAGCGCGGCGGGCACCGGCTCGTCGATCACCGGGTCGAAGCGGGCGCGCAGCGCGTCGCGGTCGGCGGCCCACAGGCGGGCCAGGGCCGCATCCTCGGGGTGGTCGCGCAGCCAGGCATCGACCTCGGCGCGCGCCGGGCCGTCGAGTTCGCCATCGAGCCAGGCGCTGAGCCGGACATCGTCGGGGCGTTCGGGGGAGTCAGTCGGGTTCATGGTCAGACCACACGCCGCAGCGTGCGCAGGGGCTCGGGCCGGGCGCTGGTGTCCTGGCCGTCGAGCAGGGCCCGCAGCGCCACGCGGCCACGGGAGACACGCGACATCACCGTGCCGATCGGAATGCCCAGCGCCTCGGCGCATTCGGCATAGCTGAACTGCTCCACGCTGACCAGCAGCAGCGGCTCGCGCTGGTCCAGCGGCAGCCGCGCCAGCGCGGCCATCAGGTCGATGCGCAGGCCCACGTCGGCACCGGGGTCGCTGCGCACCAGGTCCTGCTGCGCGTCGGCCTGGGCCGGGTCGACGAAGCTCATGCGGCTGTCGCGCCGGCGCTGGTCCAGGAAGGCGTTGTGCGCGATCGACAGCAGCCACAACAGCATGTCGCGGCGCTGGTCGAACTGGTGCCAGTGCGTCAGCGCCCGCTCCAGCGCGGTCTGCACCAGGTCGTCGGCGGCGCTGGTCTCCAGCGTCAGCGAACGGGCATAGCGCCGCAGCCGTGGCACGGCGGTGAGCAATTGCTGGCGGAAGCAGTCCGGGGCTTGCACGTCGGTCCTACGGCCGGTGGCGGCGGATTATTCCGGTGGGCGCAGCGCGCGCGCCGGGCTTTCACCAAGGTTGCAGCTGCTGCGGTGGAGTTCTCCCGATAATTGCAAAATTGCAAGAATGAGGCGCAGGCTTTCGCGGCGCCGTGCAACGGAGACCTCGATGGCGGAACTCGATTGGAGCGACCTGCGCTACGCGCTGGCGGTGGGCAGCACCGGCGGCCTGGCGGCGGCGGCGCGGCAGCTGGGCGTGAACCACACCACCGTGCTGCGCCGGCTGGACGCGCTGGAGGCACGCCTGGGCGCGCGCCTGTTCGAGCGCGCGCGCCAGGGCTACCAGCCCACCGAGGCCGGTGCCCTGGTGCTGGACCAGGCCCGCCGCATGGCCGACCAGGCCGAGGAGATCGAGCGCCGCGTGGCCGGCCGCGACCGCGAGCTGACCGGCCTGCTGCGCCTGACCACCGCCTTCGTGGTGATGGAGCACCTGCTGCCGCAGCCGCTGGCCGACTTCGCCCGCGCCTACCCGGGCATCGAGGTCGAGGTGGTGGAGAACGCCTTCCTCGTCGACCTGAGCCGCCGCCATGCCGATGAATCCGCCGGCTGGGCCCGGCGCGAGGCCGACGTGGCGCTGCGCATGAGCCGCCAGGTGGCCGAGCACCTGGTGGGCCGGCCGTTGGGCGACACGCATTGCCGCGTCTACGCCCGGCGTGACGCGCCCGGCCTGCCGCAGAGCGTGCAGCCCATTGCCCACCTGCTGCGCGACGCGCCCTGGGTCGCCTTCGAGCGTGACAACCAGTCGCGGGTCTACGACCACTGGATGCGCAAGCACCTGGCCACGGCCAACGTGCGCCTGCGCGTGGACATCTTCAACGCCGTGGCCTCGGTGCTGCGCACGGGCCTGGCGGTCGGCATCCTGCCCACCTTCATGGCCGAGCGCCACCCGGAACTGGTGGCCGTGTCCGACCCCATCCCCGAACTGGACGTGCCGGTGTGGATGCTGACCCACCCCGACCTGCGGCAGACGGCGCGGGTGCGGGCGTTCATGCAGCATGTGGGCGACGCGGTGGCGCAGCGGCTGGTGCAGGCGGAGGCGGGCGGCTGACCGACCACCGCCGGCGGCAAGCCGGCTACTTCAAGTCCGCCCACCACCGCCGGTTGCTGCGCGCCCGGCCCACGGTCAACACCTCGCCGATCTCCGGCGTCGCCAGGTCGATGTTCTTCGCCGCCGCCAGGTCCGCCAGGCGGTCCAGCGGCTCGCGCCAGCGGTGGAAGGCCAGGTCGAAGGTGCTGTTGTGCACCGAATACAGCACCTTGCCCCGCAGGTCCTGGAACGCCTGCACCGTCTGTTCCGGCGTCAGGTGCACGCCCGGCCAGTAGGCGTCGTAGGCCCCGTTCTCCATCAGCGCCAGGTCGAAGCCGCCGAAGCGCTCGCCGATCTGCCTGAAGCCGCTGAAGTAGCCTGAATCCCCGCTGTAGAAGAGGCGCTGCCCACCGGTCTGGATCACCCAGGACGCCCACAGCGTGCGGTTGCGGTCGGTCAGGCTGCGGCCCGAGAAGTGCTGCGCCGGGGTCGCGGTCAGCTGCACGCCGTCGTGGCTGGCGCCCTGCCACCAGTCGAACTCCTGCACCC
>CALMIF010000267.1 GCA_937864045.1 uncultured Aquabacterium sp.
GGCGATGATCTGCGCATCGGCGGTGAACCAGCCCATCAGCCAGCGCCCGGCCAGCGCCACCGCCAGCGACACGCCCAGCGCCATCAGCAGGCCGCGGCCCAGCAGGCGCTTGACCAGCCGGTCGGCCTGGTGCAGCCGGCCGGCGCCCACCAGGTGGCCAACCATGATCTCGGCCGCCAGGCCCAGCGTGGCCGCGAACAGCAGGATGAAGTGGATCAGCTGCATGGTGTAGGCATGCGTGGCCAGCGCCAGCGTGCCCATGCTGCCCACCACCGAGATGCTGAACACGTAGGCGGCACGCCAGGCCACGTTCTCGGCCGCGCCGGGCAGGCCGATGTGCAGCACCGGCTTGAGCGGGCCCTGGCGCCACTGCCACCAGTCCGCCCCTCCCGGCATGCCGCCGATGCGGGTGTGCCAGGCCTGCAGGAACAGCGCCAGCCCGGCGCCGCGCGCCAGCAGCAGCGCCAGCGCATAGCCCGCCAGGCCCAGGCCGGGCAGGCCGCCGATGCCGGTCATCAGCGGCACGGCCAGCGCCAGGTGCAGCACCTGCATCGTGATGTTGACCACCATCGTCGGCCGCGCATGCAGGTGCGAA
Source organism: uncultured Aquabacterium sp. (assembly GCA_937864045.1). Lineage (GTDB taxonomy): Bacteria > Pseudomonadota > Gammaproteobacteria > Burkholderiales > Burkholderiaceae_C > Pseudaquabacterium. The sequence continues at coordinate 596 of CALMIF010000267.1, forward strand.
CGCAGCACGCTGGCGGCGGTGCTGTTCCAGGCGTCCAGCAGCACGGCCGGCGCCATCAGCTGCAGCAGCGGCGTGGCCAGCGGCAGCACCTCGGGCGGCGCGTTCATCAGCTGCAGCAGCGGGCCGGCAAAGACACCTGCCAGCACCATGCACACGCCGCCGATCCAGCTGCTGGCGCCCCAGGCGGCGCGCGCCGTGACATCGGCCGCCGCACGCTTGTTGCCGCCCAGGGCCTGCGCCACCACCACGCCCACGCCCGCGCCGATGACGCGGAAGAAGACGAACAGCATCGCCAGCACCTGGTTGCACAGCGCAAACGCCGCGCCCTGGGCATCGCCCAGCCGCGCCGCCAGCAGGGTGCCGACCACGCCCATGCCGATGGCCAGCGCCATCTCGGCGAACAGCGGCACCGCCAGCGGCAGCAGCCGTGGTGCAGGCGGTGCCGGCCGCTGGTCGTCGCGCAGGGCGTGGGGCTGGCTCAAGCCGGGTTGCTCAGCCAGCGCGCTGGCGCAGCACCGCGGCACGCACCAGGGGCAGGCGGTCGTTGCCGAAGTACATGTCGTCGCCGCCGACGAAGAAGGTGGGCGAGCCGAAGCCGCCGCGGGCGATCACCTCATCCACGTTGGCCTTCAGCAGCGCCTTGACCTCGGGCGTGGCGATGGCCGCCAGCAGCGCGGCCGCATCGATGCCCTGCCCGGTGGCGATGTCGGCCAGCTCGGCGTCCTGGGCGATGTCGCGGTCCTGCGTCCAGTAGGCGCTGAACACGGCTTCGGCGAAGGCTTCCATCCGCGCCGCGCCGCCCGGCTGCGTCAGCAGCCAGCAGCAGGCGCGCATCGCCTTCACGCTGTTGACCGGAAAGATGCTGGGCGGGAAGCGGATGTCCACGCCCTCGTGCCGCGCCCAGTCGGCCAGGTCCTTCTTCAGGTAGGCCTGCTTGGCCGGCACGCCCTGCTTGCGGCTCTCGTAGACGCTGGGGTTCACCGTGTTGAAGATGCCGCCCACCAGGACCGGCTTCCAGGCCACAGGCTCGCCCAGCTCGGCCGCCAGCTTGCGCAGGTTGCGAAAGCCCAGCCAGGTCCAGGGACTGCTGCAGTCGAAGAAGCACTCGATCATGGCTGGGATTCTCCGGGCGTTGCGGCCGCCGGCGGCGAGCCGAACAGGTTCTTTCGGGTTTCAGCGTCCATGCCGGCGCTGTTGCCCATGTCCTTGCGAAGCTCCTTGCCCACGGCCAGGCCACGCTGCACCGCATCGCGGGCGCGCACGGTGGCGAACCAGCGCTTGACGTGCGGCCAGTCGTCCAGGGTCAGGCCCTGGGCCTTGTGGGTCATGATCCACGGGAAGATCGCGATGTCGGCGATGCCGTAGTCGTCGCCCGCGACGTACGCCCCCGTCTTGCCGAGTTGCCCGTCCAACACGCCGTACAGGCGCCGGGTTTCGCGCTCGTAGCGGTCGATGGCATAGGGGATCTTCTCGGTGGCGTAGAGCCGGAAGTGGCCGTGCTGGCCCAGCATCGGCCCCAGGCCGCCCATCTGCCACATCAGCCAGGGAATGACGGTGTGGCGCTGGCGCCAGTCCTGCGGCAACAGGTGGCCGGTCTTCTCAGCCAGGTACAGCAGCATGGCGCCGGTCTCGAAGCTGCTGAACGGTTCGCCGCCGCCCGGCGGGTCGTGGTCCACCAGGGCCGGGATGCGGTTGTTCGGGCTGATCGCCAGGAAGTCGGGCGCGAACTGCTCGCCGCGGCCGATGTTCACCGGCTTGACGGTGTAGGGCAGGCCCAGTTCCTCCAGCGCGATGCTGATCTTCCAGCCGTTGGGCGTGGGCCAGTAAAACAGGTCGATCATGGCGGCGCCCCTCCATGGCGCGGGTGTGACAGCAGGCCCCGGACGCTACGCCCAAACTGCCCGCGATGAACGACGCCACCACGACACCCGGCCCGGCCACGCTGGCACCCACCGCCGCCATCGACAGCGACCACCCCGCCGTGCGCGCCTACGCCGCCCAGCACGCCGTGGGCGCCGACGACCGGGAGCGCGCCGTCGCCCTGGCGCTGGCGGTGCGCGACGGCTTCCGCTACGACCCGTACAAGGCCGACCTGTCGCCCGCGGGCATGCGCGCCAGCACGGTGCTGGCCCAGGGCTACGGCTGGTGCGTGCCCAAGGCGGTGCTGCTGGCCGCCGTCTGCCGCGCCGCCGGCATCCCGGCGCGGCTGGGCTTTGCCGACGTCACCAACCACCTCAGCACCGAGCGCATGCGCCAGAGCATGGAAAGCGCCGTCTTCTACTGGCACGGCTACACCGACATCTGGCTCGACGGCGCCTGGCGCAAGGCCACGCCGGCCTTCAACCTGAGCCTGTGCCAGAAGTTCGGCCTGAAGCCGCTGGACTTCGACGGCCGCTCGGACTCGATCTACCACCCGTTCGATCTCGCCGGCAACCGCCACATGGAATACCTGAACCAGCGCGGCGCCTTCGACGACCTGCCGCTGGACGCGATCACGGCCGACTTCCATGTCCACTACCCGCGCTGGATGGCCCGCATGGCCGAGGACCAGCAGGCCGACTTCCTGGCCGAGGTGGCCGCCGAGACCGGGGCGCCGCGATGAACGACCGCAGCGACAGCCCGCTCGTTCCTGAAGGATTCAAGCCGCTGCCGGTCGGCGGCGACTTCATCGGCATCAACGGCCCGCTGTACGTGCGCAGCGTGGCGCTGGCCGACGGCAGCAAGCAGCGCCACATCGGATTCCGCGTCGAGCAGCGCCACTGCAACCCGATGGGCAACTGCCACGGCGGCATGCTGGCCACCTTTGCCGACATGATGCTGCCGATGCTGGCGCACCGGCAGG
>CALMIF010000268.1 GCA_937864045.1 uncultured Aquabacterium sp.
TGTTGGCTCTGTTATCGACCTTCGGGCCTGAAACGGGCCAACATCTACCAATGCCTCTCGTCTTGCGCCACTGTCTTGCCCGGGTGCTGCTGTGCGCCCTGGTGGTCGCGGCGCTGGCGCCGGGCTTGGCGCGGGCGCTGGCCTTTGCGCAAGGCCAGGTGGCACCCTGGTCGGTGGTGTGCTCGGCACCCGGCGACACGCCCGGCACGACCGACCATGACGCCGCCCACCTGATGGAGCACTGCGCCTGGTGCGGCGGGCATGCCGGCACCCTGGCGCCACCGCCGGTGGCCGGTGCGGTGCTGCAGCACCCGGCGCTGCGGCATGCGGTGCCGGCGCTGTTCCTGCACGCGCCGCGGCCGCTGCCGGCCTGGGCGGCGGCGCAGGCGCGCGCGCCCCCCGCGCTGGCGGGATGACCCACGCCGGCCCCGCTGCCGGCCTCCGTTGACGGACCACCCGCCGCGCCCTGGTGCGCTGCCGGGCGGCCGTCCCGTCATTCCGCCGCCCGCCACCTGACTGGTGCCGCCAAGCCGCGCGCGCCACCGGCCCGGTCCGGTGCCGCCCTGGCCCGTTGCCACTTAGGCCCGTTGCCACTCAGGCCCGTTGCGGGCGCATGCCCTGCCCTGCCCCATGAAGTTCAAGCCCCATCCCCTGGCCGCCGCCGTGCTGGCCACCCTTGCGGCCCTGCCCGCTCACGCCGCCGGGCCTGCCGCCGACCCTGCCGACGCGGACGCCGCCGCACCATCGCGCAGCGCCGGCGTCGTCGTCGTCACGGCCACGCAGCCCACCTCGCTGCCCACCCGCATCCCGACCACCGTCGAGGGCATCAGCGCCGCCGAGATCGCCCGCGGCATCAACGCCACCGACAGCGAGGACGCGCTGAAGTACCTGCCCAGCCTGCTGGTGCGCAAGCGCTACATCGGCGACTACAACCACGCCGTGCTGTCCACCCGCGCCTCGGGCACCGGCAACAGCGCCCGCTCGCTGGTCTATGCCGACGGCGTGCTGCTGTCCAACCTGCTGGGCAACGGCGCCACCTTCACACCGCGCTGGGGCCAGGTCACACCCGAGGAGATCGCCCGCGTCGACGTGCTCTATGGGCCGTTCTCGGCCGCCTACCCCGGCAACGCGGTGGGCGCGGTGGTCGACTTCGTCACCCGCATGCCGCAGGCTTTCGAGGCCCACATCAAGCTGGGCGCCAGCCACCAGCCGAACACCCTGTACGGCCAGCGCGACAGCTTCAACGCCTGGCAGGCCAGCGCATCACTGGGCGACAAGGCCGGCGCCTTGAGCTGGTGGATCAACGTGAACCGCCTGGACAGCCACGGCCAGCCGCTGACCTTCGGCACCAAGCTGCTGAGCGCCGGCGCCGCGCCGGGCACGGGCGCCGTGCCGGTCACCGGCGCGGTGGCCGGGCTCAACCGCAGCAACCTCCCCTGGTGGCTGATCGGCGGCGCGACGCAGCCCGCTGCCTGATCAGCCACCCGTCGCGCAGCGCCGACCACCTGTCGCCCAAGGCCGCGCTGTCGCACCAGCTGACCGACGCCCTGGTGCTGAAGGCCAGCACCGGCAAGGCCGTGCGCTTCCCGACCGTCAGCGAGCTGTACCAGGGCGGCGTCAATGCCCTGGGCCAGGCAGTCAACAACAACCCCGACCTGCGGCCCGAGCGAAGCTGGACGACCGAAGTCAGCGCCGAATGGAACACCCCCGGCCTGAGCGCCCGCGCCACGCTGTTCCACGAGGACACACGCGATGCGCTGTACAGCCTGCTGAACACGGCGACCAATGCCAACACCGTGCAGAACGTCGACCGCATCCGCACCACCGGGCTGGAACTGGCCAGCCGCGCCGGCGGCGAGGCGACCGCCTGGCTGCTGCGCGGCCTGAGCCTGCAGGGCAGCCTGACCTATGCCGACTCGCGCATCGTCGCCAACAGCGGCTTCGCGGCGGTGGCAGGCGACACCCTCGGCAAGTGGCAGCCGCGCGTGCCGCGCTGGCGGGCCAGCGCGCTGGCCAGCTGGCAGGCCACGCCGACGCTGTCGGCCAGCCTGGGTGCCCGCTACAGCGGCCGCCAGTTCAGCACGCTGGACAACAGCGACCCCAACGGCTTCGCCTACCAGGCTGCCAGCAAGTACTTCACCACCGATGCCCGGGTGCGCTGGCAGCCGACGCGCCAATGGGCGGTGGCGGTGGGCGTCGACAACCTGAACAACGTCCAGTTCTGGAACTTCCACCCCTATCCGCAGCGCACCTGGACTGCCGAATTGCAATTCGACCTGTGAGGCACCCGATGACCCGAACCTTCACCACGCTGGCGCTGGCCTGCATGCCCGCCCTGGCCGCCGCCCATGCAGGCCTGGCCCAGCCACAGGCCCCGGCCGGCAGCGCCTACACCGCCACCCTGCGCATCGGCCATGGCTGCGAGGGCACGCCCACGCACACCGTGGTCGTGCCGAGCGCGGCAGCTGGGACTGGGCCGAGATCCCCGCCAGCGGCACCAGCACCCAGGGCCTGAAGGCGCCGGCCGTGCTGCTGCAGGTCATGCCCGCCGCGCCCGCCGGCCACCAGCATTGATGACTCGCGGCACACTGCGGCCGCTTCCCTTCCACCTCCCGATGCACGGATCCAAGATGAAACACACCCTCACCACCACCGCCCTGCTGCTGGCCCTGGCCAGCGGCGCCAGCTTTGCCCAGACCACGGTGAAAGACGCCTGGGTGCGCGGCACCGTGCCGCAGCAGAAGGCCACCGGCGCCTTCTTCCAGATCAGCAGCGCCGCCGGCGGCAAGCTGCTGTCGGCCAGCTCACCCGCAGCGGGCGTGGTCGAGATCCACGAGATGGCGATGGACGGCAGCACGATGAAGATGCGCGCCCTGCCCAACGGCCTGGACCTGCCGGCCGGCAAGGCGGTCGAGCTCAAGCCCGGCGGCTTGCACGTGATGCTGATGGACCTGAAGGCGCCGCTGAAGGCCGGCGAGTCGGTCGACCTGAGCCTGGTGGTCGAGGGCAAGGACGGCAAGAAGGAGACCATCGCCGTGAAGGCGCCGGTCAAGGCCCTGGGCGCCGATGCAGGCGGCCACGGCGCCCACAAGCACTGACGCTCAGGCCGCGGGCGGGTCGGCCCTCAGCTGCATCTGCAGCACGAAGCGCTGGCCGCTGCCGTCCTCCAGCGAGAAGTTGCCGTTGCTGCCCGGCGCCACGTCCAGCGTCAGCTGCAGGTTGGCCAGGTACTGGCGCTGGTTCTGGCTGAGCCAGAAGGCCGCACCGCCCACCGCGCCCAGCTGCACGTCGTTCGGCCCGAGCGGCAGCTCGCCCGGCGCCAGGCACATCGGCGCCGAGCCGTCGCAGCAGCCGTGGCTCAGGTAGAAGTAGATCGCGCCATGCCGGGCCTGCAGCTGGCCGATCAGGGCCAGCGCGGCATCGGTGGCGCAGAGTTGATCCGTCATCACGGGCTCCTTTCCATCGGCTGATGAAAAAGGGGCGGCTCGCGCCGCCCCTCGTCACCGACCTGGGTTGCAGGATCAGAAGAACCCCAGCTTGTTCGGGCTGTAGGACACCAGCAGGTTCTTGGTCTGCTGGTAGTGGTCGAGCATGGCCTTGTGGGTCTCGCGGCCGATGCCCGATTCCTTGTAGCCGCCGAAGGCCGCCCCCGCCGGGTAGGCGTGGTAGCAGTTGGTCCACACCCGGCCGGCCTGGATGGCGCGGCCCAGGCGGTAGGCGCGGTTGCCGTCGCGCGTCCACACGCCGGCGCCCAGGCCATAGACGGTGTCGTTGGCGATCGCCAGCGCGTCGGCCTCGTCCTTGAAGGTGGTCACGGCCAGCACCGGGCCGAAGATCTCCTCCTGGAAGATGCGCATCTTGTTGTGGCCCTTGAACAGCGTGGGCTGCACGTAGTAGCCGCCAGCCAGGTCGGGGCCGAGCTGGGCCGCGCCGCCGCCGATCAGCACCTGCGCGCCTTCCTGCTTGCCCACCTCCAGGTAGCTCAGGATCTTGTCCTGCTGCATCGCGCTGGCCTGGGCGCCGATCATCGTCTCGGTGTCCAGCGGGTTGCCCTGCTTGATCGCGGCCACGCGCTTGAGCGCCCGCTCGATGAAGCGGTCGTAGATCGACTCCTGGATCACCGCGCGGCTCGGGCAGGTGCAGACCTCGCCCTGGTTGAACGCGAACAGCACCAGGCCCTCGATCGCCTTGTCCAGGAAGGCGTCGTCTTCGGCCATCACGTCGTCGAAGAACAGGTTCGGGCTCTTGCCGCCCAGTTCCAGCGTGGCGGGGATCAGGTTCGTCGCGGCGGCCTGGGCGATGACGCGGCCGGTGGCGGTGCTGCCGGTGAAGGCGATCTTGGCGATGCGCTTGCTGGTGGCCAGCGGCATGCCGGCCTCGCGGCCGTAGCCGTTGACGATGTTCAGCACGCCCGGGGGCAGCAGGTCGGCGATCAGCTCGGTCAGCACCAGGATGCTGATCGGGGTCGATTCAGCGGGCTTGAGCACGACCACGTTGCCGGCGCCAAGCGCAGGCGCCAGCTTCCAGGCGGCCATCAGGATCGGGAAGTTCCACGGGATGATCTGGCCGACCACGCCCAGCGGCTCGTGGAAGTGGTAGGCGATGGTGTTGCCGTCGATCTCGCTGATGGCGCCTTCCTGCGCCCGCAGGCAGCCGGCGAAGTAGCGGAAGTGGTCCACCGCCAGCGGGATGTCGGCATTCAGCGTCTCGCGGATCGGCTTGCCGTTGTCCACCGTCTCGGCGTAGGCCAGCACCTCCAGGTTCTGCTCGATGCGGTCGGCGATCTTCAGCAGCACGTTGGCGCGGTCGGCCGGGGCCACGGCGGCCCAGGCGTCCTTGGCGGCGTGGGCGGCATCCAGCGCACGCTCCACGTCGGCGGCGGTCGAGCGGGCGGCCTGGGTGTAGACCTTGCCGTTGATCGGCGAGATCACGTCGAAGTACTGGCCGTCGGCCGGCGGCACGAACCTGCCACCGATGAAGTTGTCGTAGCGGGTCTTGTAGGTGATCTTGGCACCGGGGGTGCCGGGGGCGGCGTAGATGGCCATGCTTGTCTCCTGACGGGGTTGCTGCGGTGGTGGAACCTTGGGTTGTGCGGCCGGCGGAACCGTGGTGCCCGCCTTCGCAGGGCAGCCGCCATCGCACAGGGCGTGCCAGCGCTTGATCCAGCGCAAAACCGCGCTTTCCCGCGCAAACCGGGGCCGCCACTGGCCCGGTTCCTGCGCAACGTGGTGCAAAGCGCCTGTGCACGGCACAGGCTGTTCAAAAGCAGCACAAGCGAGGCACGACATGCCGTCGAACTGTTCCACCCGCCCGGACACGACCCGGGGCAACCCCTTGGCACAACCGTGCATAGGTCCGCGGCTGCGCGAGGCGCGCCGGCAACTGGCGGCCCTGGCCTCCCGTGACGCCGCTGCCGATGGCCTGGCACCGGCACTGACGCCGCTGCTGGGCGAGGTGCTGGCGCGCAGCTGGCAGCGCAGCGCCGCCGCCGGCCTGGCGCCGCAGGGTCGGCGCCACGGCGCGCCGCATGCATCGGCCGCCCAGCTGGCGCGGGCCATGCAGCGCCAGTACGAGCTGCTGTCGCATGCCGAGCCGGTGCTGGACTACATGGCCCGGCAGGTGGCCGGCACGCCCAGCCTGCTGATCCTGGCCGATGCCCAGGGCATGCTGCTGCGCACCCTGGGCGATGCCGACGTGGCCGGCCGCGCCGAGCGGGTGGCGCTGCGCCCGGGTGCGCAGTGGGCCGAGACCTGGCGCGGCACCAATGCCATCGGCACCGCACTGGCTGAAGCAGCGCCGGTGGTGGTGCACGGCGGCCAGCACTACCTGGAGCGCAACGGCTTCCTGACCTGCGCCGCCGCGCCCATCTTCGACCCCGCAGGCCGGCTGATGGGCGCCTTCGACATCAGCGGCGAGCAGCGGGCGCACCACCCGTCCAGCCTGGGCCACACCCTGGGGCTGGCACGTTCGGCGGCCGGCATGGTCGAGCACCGGCTGTTCGACACCTGGCATGCGGCCAGCCTGCGCCTGCGCGTGCACGCGCAGGCCGGCGGCCTGGGCATGCTGGGCGAGGGCCTGCTGGCCTGGTCGGGCGAGGGCCTGCTGATCGGCGCCAACGCCGCCGGCCTGGCCATGCTGGGCCTGGGCCGCGACGCCATCGGCCACGCCCGCCTGGCCGACTGCCTGCAGGCCGGCCTGGACGACCTGCTGGACGCTGCGCTGCAGGCCGCGCGGGCGCCGGGCACACCACCGCTGGCACTGCGCCTGGCCGACGGCAGGCCGCTGTGGGCGCGGGTGCAGGGCGGCAGCCAGGTCGGCGTGCAGCGGGGCGCCGTCACGCTGGCCGGCATCCGCACCCCCGGGCCGGCACCGGCCCGCCCGCCCGGGCGCAGCGACGCCCTGGCCGCACTCGACACCGGCGACCCGGCGATGGCCGCCGCGGTGCAGCGGGCCCGGCGCGTGGTCGACAAGCCGATCGCGCTGCTGCTGCAGGGTGAATCGGGCGTGGGCAAGGAGGTGTTCGCCCGCGCCACCCATGCCAGCGGGCCGCGCCGCGACGGCCCCTTCGTCGCGGTGAACTGCGCCGCCCTGCCCGAGACCCTGATCGAGGCCGAGCTGTTCGGCTACCAGGGCGGCGCCTTCACCGGCGCGCGGCGCGAAGGCGCGCCCGGCCGCATCCGCGAAGCCCACGGCGGCACCTTGTTCCTCGACGAGATCGGCGACATGCCGCTGGCGATGCAGGCGCGGCTGCTGCGCGTGCTGCAGGAGCGCGCTGTGGTGCCGCTGGGTGGCGGCAAGCCGGTGCCGGTGGACTTTGCGCTGATGTGCGCGACCCACCGCACGCTCAAGAGCGAGCTGGACGCCGGGCGCTTCCGCGCCGACCTGTACTACCGCCTCAACGGCCTGACCCTGCACCTGCCGGCGCTGCGCGAGCGTGGCGACTTCAACAGTCTGGTGGCGCAGATGCTCACCGACATCGCGCCCGACCGGCCGCTGCAGTTCGACCCGCCATTGGCCCTGGCCCTGGCCGCCCATGCCTGGCCGGGCAACCTGCGACAGCTGCACAACGCGCTGCGCACTGCCGCGGCCCTGCTGGGCGATGGCGAGCTGCAGATCGGCTGGGCGCACCTGCCCGACGACCTGGCGGCCGACCTGCAGGCCGAGCGTGCTCGCCGCCCGCCCGCCCAGCAGGCCCACGAGGCCGATGCCGAGGCCGACCTGCGGCTGCAGGCGGCGCACAGCGTGGCGCGCATGGTCGAGGTCTGCCACGGCAACCTGTCCGAGGCGGCGCGCCGCCTGGGCATCAGCCGCAACACGCTCTACCGCAAGCTGGGCCGGTAGGCGCGCGGGCCGCTCAGGCGGGTGCGTGCAGCGCCGCCAGGCCATCGGCCAGGCGCTGCAGCTCGGCCTGCAGGGCCCGGGCCTGCGGCAGCAGGCTGGCGCCCGGCATGCCCTGGCGCAGGCCCAGCTCCACGGCCTGCGCCAGCGCGGCCAGGCGACTGGCGCCCAGGGTGGCGGCCGTGCCCTTGATCTCATGCGCCAGCGGCTGCGCGCCGCGGGCATGCGGCGCCTGCAGCAGCGTGGCCAGGCGCTGCGGGTCGGCCAGCTGCTGCTGCACGAACTGCTGCAGCAGGCGCAGCAGGCGCCCGCCATCACCCCGCAACCGGCCCAGGGCCGCCGGCGCCTGCTCGCCCAGCAGGTCGGCCAGGGCCTGCGGCACGGCGGCTGGGGCCCTGGCAGCACCCGGCATCTGGCCGACGGCGTGACGATCCAGCGACATCGGAGACGGGGACATCGGCATCGGGAACTGCAGGGGCTCGCAGGTTGAGAGGGGCGCCGGAACCGCGCGCGGCCGCGCCGCAGCGCCGTCCAGCGCGCGCAGCAGCGCGGCATACAGCGCCACCGGCTGCACCGGCTTGGCGGCAAAGTCGTCCATGCCGGCGGCCAGGCAGGCCTGGCGGTCCTCGGCAAACGCGTTGGCGGTCATCGCCACGATCGGCAGGTGTGCCAGCGCCGGGTTGCGGCGGATGCGGCGGGTCGCCTCCAGGCCGTCCATGCCGGGCAGCTGCACATCCATCAGCACCAAGTCGCAGGCCTGGTCGCGCAGGTGCTGCAGTGCGTCCAGCCCGGTCTCGGCGCTGTGCGCCTGCAGGCCGGCGGCCTGCAGCAGGGCCTCGGCCACCTCGCGGTTGATCGGGTTGTCCTCGACCACCAGCACCCGCGCTCCGCCATGGCGGCGGCGCAGCAGCAGGGCCGGGTCGTCGTCGGCGTGCGCGGCCGGCAGCGGCGCCTCCTGGCTGCGGGCAGGTGCCAGGCGGGCGGTGAGCCAGAAGATGCTGCCCTGCCCCGGCTGGCTGCTGGCGCCGATCGCGCCACCCATCAGCTGCGCCAGGCGGCGGTTGATCGCCAGCCCCAGACCGGTGCCGCCGAAGCGGCGCGAGGTCGACGCATCGACCTGGGCGAAGGGCTCGAACAGGCGCGGCAGCTCGTCCGGGCCGATGCCGATGCCGGTGTCCTGCACCTCGAAGCGCAGGAGCAGGCCGCGAGCGTCCTGCCCCAGCAGGCGCACCCGCAGCACCACCTCGCCGGCGGCGGTGAACTTCACCGCATTGGCCGCGAAGTTCAGCAGCGCCTGGCGCAGCCGCGTGGCGTCGCCGCGCAGCAGCGGCAGCGGCTCGGCGTCCACGCGCAGGGCCAGCCCCTTGGCCGCGGCGCCGGGCGCCACCATGGCGCGCACGCCCTCCAGCAGCGGCGCCAGCGCGAAGTCCAGGTCCTCCAGCGGCATCTGGCCGGCCTCGATCTTCGACAGGTCCAGGATGTCGCTGATGATCGACAGCAGGTGCTGCGCGGCGGCGTCGATCTTGTCCAGCCGCGCGAGCTGGGTGTCGGTCAGCGGCTCCAGCCGCTGCAGGTGGGCCAGGCCGATCACCGCGTTGAGCGGCGTGCGGATCTCGTGGCTCATGTTGGCCAGGAACACGCTCTTGGCCAGGTTGGCCGCCTCGGACGCCGCCCGCGCGGCCTCCAGCTCGGCGGTGCGGCTGGCCACCAGCTCCTCCAGATGGTGGCGATGGCGCGCCAGCTCCTCGCCCTGGCGGCGCCGTTCGGTCACGTCCTCCATCATCAGCATGTAGCGGGTGACGGCACCGCCCTCGCGGTCGCGCAGCGGCGTGATCACGGCGGCGTCCACCGCCAGGCGGTCGTCGCGGCGGCGGGTGTTGAACTCGCCGCGCCAGGTCTCGCCGCGCTCGATCATCGCCCGCAGCGCCAGGTACTCGCCCGGCCCCATCGGCCCGGCGCCCAGCATCTGCACCGGCTGGCCGATGGCCTCCTCGCGGCTGTAGCCGGTCTGGGCGCTGAAGGCGCGGTTGACGTACTCGATGCGCTCGTCGCGGTCGGTGATCACCACCACCTGGGCGCTCTGCTCGATGGCCTGCGACAGGTCCTGCAGCGCGGCATTGGCGGCCTCCAGCCGGTGGCGCGCGGCCAGCGCGTCCTCGATCAGGTTCAGCGACGCCAGCCGGGCCCGGCGCTGCTCCTCGGCGGCGGTGGCGCGGGCGGCGGCCTCGCGCACCGCGGCGGCCCGCTGGGCAGTCACGTCGGTCCAGCTGGTGAGCATCTGCTCGCCCAGCATCACCAGCTGCACCGACACCAGGCGCCGGCTGCCGTCGCGGCAGCAGATGGTGTAGTCGCCGCAGTCCACCGGCACGCCGGTCGCGGCCTGCTGGCGGGCACCGGCGCGGCGCGCCAGCACCGCGGCCCGGTAAGCCGGGTCGGGAAAGGCCAGCCGCGTCCAGGCATCCAGCGTGGGCAGGTCGGCCAGCGTGTAGCCGAAGGTGGCGCAGAACTGGCGGCTGATGTCGAGCACCCGGCCGTCGCGGTCGACCAGGGCCTGGGCCAGCGGCGAGTGGTGGAACAGCTGCCGGAAGCGGGCCTCACCGGCGTCGTCGCCACCGGCGGCGGCCGGCCGGACGGCCGCCCGCGCCAGGCCACCCGGCGCCGGCCCGGCCAGGCGCGCCAGGCGCGCCAGGCGTTGCAGCCAGTCTGCCACCCTGCCTGCCGGCCGCGGCCAGCGCGGCAGCCAGCGGCGCGGCGCGGCGGCGGGGGCGTGCAGGCGCGCGTCCATCGCCGGCGTTCAGGCGGGCATGGCCGCCGTGCGGGGCGTGGCAGCGCCGCCCGCCAGGTCCGCGAAGTCCACCGGGTAGCGCGGTGGCTGCTTCTGCGCCCGCGCCAGGCCGTTGATCTCGCGCTTCAGGGCGATCATGTCCAGCTCGCGGTCGACCGCGGCGCGGTTGAAGCGGGCCAGCTCGGCATAGCGGTCGGCCAGCTCCTGGGCATTGCGGCGCAGCATGTCCTGGTCGACCCGGCGCTCGGTGATGTCCTCGGCGATGCCGGCAATCATCACCACCCGGCCCTGCGCGTCGTGCACCAGCTTCTTGCGGTCGGACAGCCAGCGCACCGCGCCATCGGGGCGGCGGATGCGGTATTGGCAATCGATGCTGCCCTGGGTGCGCAGCGCCGCGCTGGACGCCTGCGCGGCGGCCCGGTCGTCGGGATGCACCAGACGCAGCCACAGCGACGGATCGGCCAGGAAGTCGGCGACCGGCACGCCGTACACCGCCTCGAAGGCCGGGCTCACGTAGCGCACGTGGCGGCCGTCGGGGCTGACCATCCACAGCACCTCGGCCAGGCTCTGGTGCAACTCGCGGAACTGCTGCGTCTGGCGCTGCTCGGCCTGCAGCATGCGCTGGCTGCCGCGGTGCACCAGGGCCAGCAGCAGCAGCGCCGTCAGCGTGACGAAGGCCAGGCCCTTGCCACGCTGCACCGCCGCCAGCCAGGCCGGGTTCTGCGACAGGGCCTGCGCCGCCGCGTCCGACAGCAGGATCCAGGCCGCGCCGAACGCGAGGTAGGCGCCGGCCACGGACAGGGCCAGCCTCAGGGCATGGCGGGGATGGGCAGCGGCGGGCGGCATGGCGGCGTCGATTCTGTCGACGCCCCGCCCAGGCCCATCGCCCGATCAGCACCGGCGCCCGCCGCCAGTTCGGGCGGGCGCCGGCTGCCGGGCGTCAGTAGCCGTCGCCCAGCACCAGGCCCTCACGCCGCGGGTCGGCGCCGCCGGACCA
>CALMIF010000269.1 GCA_937864045.1 uncultured Aquabacterium sp.
GGAGGCGGGGACCACCCCAGCGAGTGTGATGGCGGTGGCGGTGGCGGTGGCGGTGAAGAGAATCGTGCCGGGGCTCCGCAGCCACGCCTGTCGGACGAAGCCCCATCCGTGGCGCAGCAGCCGTGCCGCAGGGCGCCGTCCTACAAGCCGTTGTGGCGGGTTGCCTGCTGCCATGCCGCACTCGGCCTACACGCGAGGCCATGCGGCGCGCGCACAGTGCATCCATCGCTGGCCAACCGGCCCGCGCCTTCCGACCCACACGGCTTCAGCCCCATCCGCACGTCCCGCCCTTGGCGGGTGGTCCGCTGAGTGCCGACGTCGCCTGGAGCCGCCATGACGCATGCTTTGGACCGCCGCCAATTCGTCCCGACCCGGCCCGTGCCGGATTTGCCTTGCCAGCTTCACTTCGAGCCACTGCGGCCTGAGGCCCAGAGCGTGGACATCCCCTGCGACAGCCGCGGTCAGGTGGCGATTGATGCGCTCGGAGAGCGATTGAGGAACAACTACTTTTTCGCGCGTGCCTGCATCGGCCGCCTGTTTGCTGCGCCAGTGCTGCGGGAGCGCACGCCCGCCTGCCAGATCCCCGGTGCGGCCTGAACTGCCCGCTGCCGCCGAGCGCCCGCAGCGGCGCCCTCCCGTCCACCCCCGATCCATCCGAACACCCATGCCTGCTTCCGACCGCTCTTTCATGCGCCCGGAGAACGACGCCGCCGATGCCGAGACGACGCCATGGGCGGACGAACTCGACATCACGTTCTGCACCCACCTCACCGTCGTCGTCCCGGCTCGGCTGGAGTTCTCCTGCGGACAGACGCGGGAGCTTGAGTTGGTGTTGCCGCGCGCGCGCCTCGGCGGCGGCGGGCGCCGCCATCGGCTCAACCTTCGGCTGCTGCTGGATGCCGCGCAGGACGCGCTGTGCCGCACCCGATCCAGCCTGCGCCCGCTGCGCCTGTCGGCGCGCAGCGGTGGACGGTGGCACGCGCTGTGCGCCTGGCCGGAAGCGCAGGCCGCGGGCTGACGGCACCCACGGGCGTCCCGGGCCGTGAGGATTCGGCGCTGTCGACGGCGTTGAGCCGGACCACGTCGACGCCGTGGCCACGCGCCCACGCCGCTGGATGGCGGCGGGCGCGGAAAAGACTCAGGAAGCGCGCACCGGTGCCTCCAGCACCACAGCCCCGTCCTTCACCGGGAGGGTCGCCCCTGGGCGGAAGCTGGTGCGCACCCGGTGCTGCTGGCCCTTGAGCTCGTAGGTCACGTCGTAGCCCACGAGTTGGCGGGACTTCTGCACCACGGTGCGGCAGCGGCGCTCGGTCACGGTGACGCGATCGCGCTGCTGCAGGCTCTTCTGCACCTGGTTGCCGGCATAGCCGCCGGCCGCCGCACCCGCCACGGTGGCGATGTCGCGGCCGCTGCCGCCGCCGACCTGGCGGCCGAGCGCGCCGCCAGCCAGTCCGCCGAGCACCGTTCCCGCAATCCGATGCTCGTCCTGCACAGGCGCCTGGCGGGTCACCTGGACGTTCTCGCACCGCGCCTGCGGCTTGTCGACCGTCTGGTACGCCTCGGACACCGCCACCACGTCGGCGTGCGCGGGTCCCTTGATCGCCTTGTCGCCGGTCACGGCCCCGGCGCCCGCCACCACCGCGGCGATGGCGCCCACCAGCAGGCCTTGGGCCATGGATTTGTTCATCGTGCTTCTCCTTGACATCAACGACGCTGCGAGGTTGCCCCGTGGGCTGCGCGCTCCGCGTAGGACAGCGGCGCAGGCTGCTGTCGGGCGTTGCTGCTTGGCGTCAGCGCCAGCCGCGTCCACGGGGCGGCCGCGGCCCACACCGGCCTGGGCGCTTGTCCGATCGGCAACAGGGGGCCCCTTGCCTACGCTGAGCAGTCCAACTTTTCGGAGATCGCCATGACCATGATCGACAGCACCGCTGCCACCGCCGCCCTGCAAGATGTACACACCGCCACCAACGACGTGCTGGAGGGCTACCGCGAGATGGCGCGCCGCGCCCAGCCCGACGTGCGGCCCGTCATCGACCGCCTGGTCGCACTGCACCAGCGCCATGCCGGCGAACAGGCTGCCCTGCTCGCGCCGCGATCCGGCGCGGAAGTGGGCGACACCTCGCTGCAAGGCACGGTCAACAAGGCCGTGGTCATCGTGCGCGACTGGTTCACCGACATCGACCGCGGCACGCTGCCGGCGGTGCGCAAGGGCGAGCAGTCGCTGCGCGAGACCTACGAACAGGCCCTGCGTGACGGGGACGTGCCGGCCGACCACGCCGCGGCCGCCCTGCTGCGCACGCAGCTGGCGGATCTGGAGCGCGAGATCGCGGCCCTGCCGCAGCAGTAAGCCGGGCGGGCGCGCCGTAGCCGACGTGCGTCCGCCAACCGTGCGCGCACCGCACTGCGCCCACCCAAGACCAAGTGCCGGCGGCATTGCCGTCGGCGTCGACAAGGAGATGACCCCATGCAACACCGACCGATCCACCACCACGTGCCAACGCTTCGTGCAAGCCAGCGCCTGCGCTTCGGCTGGCGCCCGATGCTGCTGGCCAGCGCGCTGGCCCTGAGCCTGCCGTTGGCATCGACGCCGGCCTGGTCGCAGACGAGCGCCCGCTATGCCACGCAGTCCCCGCAGATCAGTGGATTCGACGTGCAGCAGTCCGACCGTCTGGAGCCCGGTGCGGACCTGGCCTTCACCGTCTGGGGCACCCCAGGCGCCACCGCCACGCTGAACATCCAGGGTGCGACGCGCCAGGTGACCCTGCAGGAAACTCGCCCGGGCGTTTACGAAGGCATCTACACCCTCAGCCGGCGCGACCGCGTCGCGCCGGACGCCCACGTCGTCGCCAGCCTGCGGCGCGGCAACCTGGTGACGACCGCCGCACTGGCCGAGCCGTTGCAGCAGGGGTGGCAGCCGCAGCCGATGGCCGCCAGCATCGCGCCCCAGATCGAGCGGTTCACCATCACCCAGGCCGGAAGCAACGAGCGTCGCGTCAATGGCCGTCCCCAGCGCGACCGCGTGCTGCTGCTGCGCGTGGATGGCACGCCGGGCGCCCGTGTCTGGGCGATGCTGCCCGGCGCAGAGAACCGCCGGATCCGCCTCGACGAGACCAGCCCCGGCATCTACGCCGCTCAATACACGGTGACAGACGCCGACCGCTTCGACCCGGATGCCGATGCCCGGGCCGTGATGCGCCTGGGCGATCGCCGCACCGACAGCTCGCTGCCGCGTGCGCTGTCCAGCGTGCCGACCGCCAACGGCCGCTGGAGAGCGGCCAGCTGCAGCGCCTGCGGCACTGTGGTGGCCGTGAACCGGCTGCAGGTCAGCGGCGACGGCTCGCCGGTGGGCACGGTGGCCGGCGGCGTGCTCGGCGCTGTGCTGGGCAGCCAGTTCGGCAAGGGCGACGGCCGCACCGCTGCCGGCGTGGCCGGTGCCGTGGCCGGTGGCGTGATCGGCCACGAGATCGACAAGCGCCGCAGCGTGCGCGAGCAGTACGAGGTGGTGGTTCGCATGGCCGACGGCACCCAGCAGACCGTGAACGTCGACGCCGACCCGCAGCTGCGCAGCGGCGATGCGGTGCGTGTCGTCGACGGCAAGCTGCTGGCCGGCAACGCCTGAACCCGTTCTTCTTCCATGACCTGACAGGAATGACCATGACACCGCACCGCTGTCCCACTGCACTCGCCGCCGCTGCGGCACTGGCTGCTGCCTGGCTGGCTGTTGCACCCGCGAACGCCGCCGGCGCGGCGGCCGACAACCACGCCGCCATCGAGGCCCGTTACCAGACCGAGCGCAAGGCCTGCCTGGACGGCGGCACCGGACAGGACCAGGCCACCTGCCTGAAGGAGGCCGGCGCGGCCCGCGCCGAGGCATTGCGCCAGCGCCTGGAGGGCGGAGAAACCCGCGAGACGCTCGCTGCGAACGCCTTGCGGCGATGCGCGGCGCAACCGCCTGGGGATCGCGCGGCCTGCGAGTTGCTGGCCCGCGGCCAGGGCATGGAGCAGGGGTCGGTGCGCGACGGCGGCGTGATCAAGGAAGTGGTGAGCCGCACGGTCGGCAAACCGTCGACCCCGCCCATCCAGCCACAGCGCAGTGCCAGCGCGCCGGCAATCGCGCAGCAGCCGACGCGCTGAGCGGCCAGGAGGGCCACCGTCGGGCCTCAGCGCCCGGCCGGTGCGCCTGGCTCAAGGGGAGACGCGGCAGCAGCCGCGTCTCCTGTCTGTCGTTGCCCATCACCGGCGACCGGTCGCGGCCACGACGGCGGCGGGATCGCGTCCGACGCTGACGCGTCCGGCCGGGCCGGACAACGCCGCAACAACGCCAGGCTCGCGGCGAGCCAGGCAGAGCCGAACGCCCAGCCAGCCAGCACATCGGTGGCAAAGTGGGCGCCGAGCAGGACACGGCTGGCGCCCACCGCCAGGGCAAGCAGCAGCGCGGCGCCGATGATGGCCCGGCGGTGCTGCTGCCAGCGCGCAGGGCCGGCGTTGAGAGCGAGCCACGCCAGCAGGCCGACAGCAACGACGACGGCAGCGGCGTGGCCGCTGGGCATGCTGGCGCCGCGGACCACGACCCAGGCCGGATCGATCACCCCCAGCGGCGGCCGCGCGCGATCGAACAGCGCTTTGAGCAGCCAGACAACGAGACCCTGGCCGCCCAGCAGCAGGCCCGCCAGCGCTGCGTGCGCCGTCCGGCCCCGACAGGCCGTGATGGCCAGCGCCGGCACGGCGATGGCAGCGAGTACCCAGCGATCGCCGAGGTGCGAGAGGCTGGCCACGACATGCACCGCCACAACCGGCCAGCCATCCGTCCACTCACGGATCGCCCAGGCCAGCTGCTGGTCCCATGCCGCGAGCTGATGCAGCATGTCCAACCAGGCCGCAGCACTTGCGCGCAGCCCGGGGTCCGGGCTCACTGCTTGGCCTCGGCGAGCGCTGCGTCCTGCCAGACGGCCTGCTGGACCGGCGGCTGCTGATCCGGCACCGGCACCTGTGCCTGCCGCTGGGCAATCGGCTGCACCGGGTGTCGAACCACCGGGGACGCGGCAGCCTGGATGCCTGGCAGCACCACCTGCTGGAGCATAGCCGGGTCGACCGGCGCCAGGGCGGCATCCGCGCCGGGCATCTCGTCCTCCGGATCGGCGCCGTCGATCAGCGCGTCCCCGGCAGGCGGGTTGTGCGGCTCGGGCTGGCGCTGCACGGCCGGAAAGCGGGCCGACAGCGGGAGCTGGCCGTTGCGCTCCAGGGCCGCCAGAAAGTCGCCGGCCAGGCGCAGCGCGCTGCGCCCGCCCTGGCCCCATTCGGTGCTGCGCATGGTGACGCGTTGATCATTGAACCCGACCCAGGCGCCGACCACCAGCGTGGGATGCAGCGCAATGAACCATCCATCGGTGTTGCGCTGGGTGGTGCCGGTCTTGCCGGCCACGTCACCCCGGACGCCGAACTGCGTGCGCAGCAGGCGGCCGGTGCCCACGTCCACGGCGTCGCGCAGCATGTCCACCAACTGCGCGGCATGACCCGCATCGAGCACGCGCGCCGGCCGGTGGTCGGCCACGAACAGGGTGTTGCCATGGCGATCGTCGATGCGCTCGATGAAGACCGGCGCGCGCCGCTCACCCAGGGCCGCCAAGGTGCCGTAGGCCTGCGCCATCTCCAGCAGCGTGACCGGACTGGTCCCGAGGGCCAGCGAGGGCACGGCCAGCAGCGGCGACCGGTCCACGCCCATCGCCCGGGCCAACTGCACCACGCGATCCGGCCCCACTTCGTGCATGACCTGGGCGGTGATCGTGTTCCGCGAGCGGGCCAGCCCGCTGCGCATCGACATCAGGTTGCCGCTGGCGCCGCCGGCATCGGCAGGCGCCCAGGTCCCGCCCTCGGCGGTGGCGTACTGCACGATCGTGTCGACGAAGGGACGCTCCGGCGACATGCCGGCCAGCAGGGCCGCCCCGTAGACGAACGGCTTGAAGGTCGAGCCCGGCTGGCGGCGCGCCTGGGTCACGTGGTCGAAGCGGTCCTGCTCGAAGTCGCGGCTGCCGACGTGGGCGCGCACGGCGCCGGTGACCGGGTCCAGTGCCACGAAGCCGGCCTCGAGCCGGGTGCGCTCGGCCTGCAGACGCGCCAAGGCGGAGTCCCTCAGCGCGACGGTGAGCGCCTCGGCCTCGCTGGCGCCGCGCCGGCTTGCCAGCCGGTAGGCCGGCGTGGCGCGGGCGAGCTCGTCCAGCAGGTCGGCCCTTGTGCGCCACAGGTGGGCAAACGGCGTGGCCGGGACTGCCGTGCCAGGCGGCGGGCCGACGCGCAACTCCGCGCGCGCCCACTCGGATGCGGCCACGCGCTGCAGGAGTGCGGTCTGGCGCGCCACGGCCTGCTCGGCCAGCGCCTGCTGCCGGGTGTCCAGGGAGACCTGCACGGTCAGGCCGTCGCGCTGCGGATCCAGGCCGCGCTGCCGGGCCCAGTCGTTGAGCTGCTGCCGCACGATCCGAAGGTAATGCGCCGCTGGCGGCGTGGCCGTGTCCTGGCGTTGCACCGCCACGCCCAGCGGCTGTGCAGACTCGGCGCGCGCGGTCTGCGCGTCGAGGCGGCCGGTCGCGACCATCTGTGCCAGCACCAGGTTGCGGCGCGCCCGCGCGCGCTCTGGAAAGCGTTGGGGGTCGTACTGCGCCGGACCCTTCAGCATGGCCACCAGCAAGGCCGCCTCGCGCGGCGCGAGGTCCGAGGCCGGCTTGCCGAAGTAGGTGTGCGCGGCAGCGCCCACGCCGGCCACGTTGTACAGGTAGGGCACCTGGTTGAGGTAGAGACCCAGCAGGGTCTGCTTGTCGTAGTGGCGCTCAAGCTTGAGCGCCACAGCCATCTCGCGCAGCTTGCGCATCAAGGAGCGGCGGTTGCCCACCGTGTCCGGGAACAGGTTGCGCGCCAGCTGCTGCGTGAGCGTGCTGCCGCCCTGGAGGTCGCCCTGCAGGGTGGCCAGGGCCGATCCGGCGATCCGCCTTGGATCGATGCCGGCATGTTCGAAGAAGCGGCGGTCCTCGGTGGCGATCAGGGCGTCGCGCAGTGCCGGGGCCACCTCGGCGGCCGTCACCGGCATCTGGACGCGGTCGTCCAGCACCTGCAGCAACTGGCCGTCGCTGCTGACCACGCGTGCAGGCCGGCCGGCCAGACGGGCTTTGATCTCGGTGATGCCGGGCGTGGCGTTCCACACCGCCATCCACAGCCAGAGCCCTCCGCCCACCGCCAGCAGCGCCAGCGCCAACGTCCCCCACGCCAGGACGCGCAGCATGCCGGCACGCCAGCGCTGCGGGCGGGATGGAAAGCACGGTTGGGCTGCCCCGGAGGGTTGGCGGTGGGCGCTGGCTTGGGTGGGCTGGGGCATCTCGGGCCTCGCGGAGGTCACAGGGGGTGCCGGGCCCGTGGGGCACGGCCAACGCCTCGTCACGTCGACGCCGGTCGACGCTCAGGCCTGGGGCGATGTTGGCGGGCGACGCGCAACGTCGGGAGCGGCCGGCACCGCATCGGCGTGTGGGTCGCCGCCTACAGCCGACGCCGACGTGCGGTCGGGCTGGTCCAGCCCCAGGCGATGTGCCAGCCAGGCCAGCGACGGGCCCTGCAGCAGCATCGACAGCAGCACCACCACGAAGGCCGCATCGATGAAGCGCCAAGCCCCGTCCAGTCCGGCCAGGGTGAGCACCATGGCCATGGGGTCGTTCAGCGCAGACTCCACCTCGATGGTGGCGGCCAGGCGGGGGGGCAGGTTGAGCCGGCTGGCGGTGAACTGCGCGAACACGGCCGAGGCGTCGGTGGAAGCGATGGCCGCGCCCAGCAGCCAGCCCTGCAGCCAGGGCAGGTCCAGCAACACATGGGCCAGCACGCCCACCACTGCGCTGGTCAGCAGCACGCCGGCGGTGGCCAGCAGGCCGGCGGGCAGCACCGAGGCGCGCACCTCGCGCCAGCGCGTGCGCAGGCCGCCGTCGAGCAGGATCAGGACCAGCGACAGGCTGCCAACGTCGACCGCCAGCTTGAAATCGTCGAACGGAATGCCCAGGGGGCCGTCGACCCCCGCCAGCATCCCCACCGCCAGGAAGATCAGCAGGTGCGACAGTCCCAGCCGGTGGGTGTACAGCCCGCCCGCGATGGCGATCGCCACCAGCAGGGCGACGGCCATCATCAGCATGTCGGGCGTGTTCATGCGGTGATCGACGAAAGGGGCATCGGGGGCTGTTCGAGCCGGAATCTGGCAGCGTGCGGCCGCCCGGGCTGCGGCCACGAGGACACGCAGCGTTGCGGTGGGGTGGCCTGGGGTTGGTCGACGTGCTGCGCGACAACGGACTTGCCGTCTGTCGGCAGGCCAGCAACTTCCTTGTGGGCCGGGACCGACAAGCGCGCGCGCAGTGCCTCGCAGGGCTGCGCGCAAGGCCAGGCGCGACTGCCGCCCTGCGCGGGCCTGCCGACCTCGCAATGGCACCTCGGCCTACAGCGCGCGCCGCCCCCACAGATTAGGCTGGTCGCTCGACCCGACTTCACCCAGGAGCACGTCATGGACACCACCACCCATCACACCATGCAAGCCTTGTTTGACCAGCTGGGCCTGCCCAGCGGCGACGCCGACATCCAGGCGTTCGTGCGCAGGCACCGCCCGCTGCAGTCCCACCTCCGTCTCTGGGAGGCGCCGTTCTGGAACGAGAGCCAGGCCAGCTTTCTGCGCGAGCAGCTGCGCGTCGACGACGACTGGGCCGTGCTGATCGACACGTTGAACGCGCAGCTGCGTGCGGATCCGGCGCCGCATGACGGGCCCCGGGCCGCCGCGGCTGACCACCCGAACGAGGGAGAGGGCAATGTCACGGCCGCGCGTCGCTACAACGCTGCCGTGCAGCGACACGCCAGCACCGTGGACACGGCGCGCGAAGCGCACGAGGCCGCGCCCGCCGACGAGCGCGAGGCGCAGGCGCTGCGTCAGGCCGAGGAGGCCGGCGCTGCCAAGGCCCGCCACTGAGCCACGGAGGGCGGCGAGGCGCCCGTCCGGCCGGCTGGCGGGCGTGCAGCCCGTTCCGCACGGAGGGCGCTCGCGACGGGCGTGTGCTCAGGCGTCCGCGGTCCGGCCACCCAGGCCGCCGCCCAGGCTGGCGCTCGCGTCGCGTGCGCACCGGGCGCGCTGCGCAGGGACGACGCGCGAGGCAGTGTCCTGCTGCAGCCCGTGCGGCGTTGGCTCGGGGGCAACCAGACACAGCGGCTGCTCGACGATGCTGAAGCAGAGCGGCAGGCGCAATCTGGTGCGCTGGCCGTCAAAAGCCACCTGGACCTCGTCGCTGCGGCGCCAGCCCGACGCCTCGACGATGAGCGCGGCGCAGGCGAACCGGTCGACCGTGCCGTGTTCGCGCAGACCACCGAAGGCGGCCTGCCACAGCAGGCGCACCATCCACGGCAGCGGCTGAGGCAGGAGGGTGGTGGCCACCAAGTGGTGGCAGGCCTTGTCGTCGCCTGCCAGGCCGACACGCGGCAGCTGGGGCGCATGGCTGCCGACCAACAAGGCGCTCGCCAGCGTCATGCGCTGGCGCTCGCGGCCCTGCGCATCACGTTCACGCAGGCGCAACACCTCACCGGGGTGCGCGTTCAGAAGGCTCATCAAACTCTCCAGCACCGCGACCGGGCGGCGGAGGCCGGGCTGCCGCGCGGGGGCATCGCGCCCGACCAGCAGCCCCGGCAACTGGCCCAGGCCGGCATGGACGAGGAAGATCTGCCCATTGACGCATGCCGCCCGCACGGGTCGCGAGAGGGCGGAGTCGAGCGCCTGGACGAACCCCTGCAATGCATCGCCCAGGTCGCCCGCGATGCCGTGCCGGCGGCTGAAGACGTTGTCGCTCCCTTGGGACCCCACGCCCAGCGCGACGCCGCGCTGCAGGCAGGCCTTGGCCGCGGCATTGATGATGCTGTCGCCGCCGATCGCCAGCACCACGCCACCCGCTGACGCGGCGGCATGCGCTGCACGGGCCGCCGCGGCCGGCGTGTCCTCGGGGCGTGGCGGCACGTTCCACACCAGGCAGCGACCGGCCAACGCAGGATGGCCGCTCACTGCTTGGCGGATCTCTGCCATGTGCGGGCGGTCGCGCAGTCCCGCCAGCAGCTGCAGCGGGGCATCCGGATTCAGGGACGGCGACGCGTCGGCAGGTGTTTGAGCGCCTGCCGGCGCAAGACCGGAAACGCACGCCGTCGACGCATGCGTCATGCGGCAGGGCACGCCGCGCAACGCGTGGGACGCCAGGGGGGGATGGATGCGCACAGGACCTCTCTGGGCATGGCCCGAGCGTGTCCGAAGCCGGCCGCCAGACTGGTCGGCGGACCGCGCGAGTCCCTGTCAGCAAACGCCGACGATGCCGATGCATCGGCAAAGTCCTACAGCAAGCTCCGATGTGCAGCACCGTGTGCCGCGGTGCCGGCCGCCGACAATCGTCTGCAATCGTTCGCGGATCCGGCAGGCCAAGCCGGGCGACGCGTTGTCGTGCCTGACCTGCGGATTGCCATTTCGTGCTGACCTGCTACCTTGTCGAAGACAGCCCTGTCATCCGGCAGAACCTCGTGGCGACTCTCGAGGAACTGCTGCCGTTGCGGGTGATTGGGACGAGCGAAGACGAGCCGACCGCGCTGGCCTGGCTCGACAAGGACGCCCAGCGCTGCGACCTGATGATCATCGACGTGTTCCTCCAGCTTGGCAGCGGGCTGGAAGTGCTGCGGCGGGCGCGGCAGCTGCGCACAGACTGCCGGCTGGTGGTACTGACCAACTACGCCACCTCCGACATGCGCAGGCGCGCCAGCCAGCTGGGTGCGGACCGCGTGTTCGACAAATCAGCCGAACTCGACGAATTGCTGGCCTACTGCGAGTCGCTGGCGAGCGCGGCGCACTGACCTCGCCCGGCGGGAGTCCAGTGGCGCGTCACTGGATCAGGCCGTTCTTGAGCGCGTAGTAGGTCAGGTCGCTGTTGGTGGAGAGCTTCATCTTCTCCATCACGCGGGTGCGGTAGGTCGACACGGTCTTCACCGACAGGGCCATGCTGTCGGCCATGTGGCTGATGGTCTCGCCCTTGGCCAGCCGCAGGAAGACTTGGAACTCGCGCTCGGACAGCAGCTCGTG
>CALMIF010000270.1 GCA_937864045.1 uncultured Aquabacterium sp.
GCCGAGCAGGCGCCGCCGCTGGGCAAGCTGGACGCCGGCAGCGTGGTGCAGGCCCTGGCCGATGCCAAGCCCGACGCGATCATGAACGTGCTGTTCGGTGCCGACCTGGCCAAGTTCGTGCGCGAGGGCAACACCCGCGGCCTGTTCCAGGGCCGGGCGGTGGTCAGCATGTTGACCGGCGAGCCGGAATACCTGGACCCGCTGAAGGACGAGACGCCCGATGGCTGGATCGTCACCGGCTACCCCTGGTACGGCATCCAGACGCCCGAGCACAAGGCCTTCTACCTGGCCTACCACCGCAAGTTCAACGACTACCCGCGCCTGGGCTCGGTGGTGGGTTACTCGGCGATCAAGAGCCTGGCTGCCGGCATCACCAAGGCCAGGAGCACCGACACCGAGAAGCTGATCGCCGCCTTCAAGGGCCTGGAGCTGATGACGCCGTTCGGCAAGGCCATGTACCGGCCGCAGGACAACCAGAGCACGATGGGCGCCTACGTCGGCAAGACCAAGAACGACAAGGGCCGCGGCACGATGGTCGACTACGTCTACTTCGACGGTGCGAAGTTCCAGCCCAGCGATGCGGAAGTCAAAAAACTCCGTCCTGCGGACTGATCTTGCGCCGCCTGCTCGATGACCCTGTCCGCCTTCATCGTCCAGCTGCTCAACGGGCTGGCCGGTGCCTCGTCGCTGTTCCTGGTCGCCGCGGGCCTGTCGCTGATCTTCGGCGTCACCCGCATCGTCAACTTCGCCCACGGGTCGTTCTTCATGCTGGGCGTGTACGTCGCGTACACCCTGGTCGAGAAGCTCGGTGGCGGGCTGGGCTTCTGGCCGGCGCTGGTGCTGGCGGCGCTGGCGGTGGGCGCGCTGGGCGCGGTGGTGGAGGTGGTGCTGCTGCGCCGCATCTACCGCGCGCCCGAACTGTTCCAGCTGCTGGCCACCTTTGCCCTGGTGCTGGTGATCAAGGACGCGGCGCTGTGGCTGTGGGGGGCGGAGGACCTGCTGGGGCCCCGTGCGCCGGGGCTGACCGGCTCGGTCGACATCCTGGGCCGGCGCTTTCCCAGCTACGACCTGCTGCTGATCGTCATCGGCCCGGCCGTGCTGGGCGCGCTGTGGCTGCTGCTGACCCGCACGCGCTGGGGCACCCTGGTGCGCGCCGCCACGCAGGACCGCGAGATGGTCGGTGCCCTGGGCGTCAATCAGGCCTGGCTCTTCACCAGCGTGTTCGCGCTGGGTGCGATGCTGGCCGGCCTGGGCGGTGCGCTGCAGCTGCCGCGTGAGCCGGCCTCGCTGAACCTGGACCTGCTGACCATCGGCGACGCCTTCGTCGTGGTGGTGGTCGGCGGCATGGGTTCGATCCCCGGCGCCTACGTGGCCGCGCTGCTGATCGCCGAGATCAAGGCGCTGTGCGTGGGCATCGGCAACGTGCACGCCTTCGGCGTCGACTTCAACTTCAGCAAGCTGACCCTGGTCGCCGAATTCCTGGTGATGGCGGTGGTGCTGGTCTGGCGGCCCTGGGGGCTGATGGGCCGGGCGCAGGCGGCCTCGCGCAACACGGCGGCGGTGGAGCCGCCGCTGCGCCCGGCCAGCCGGCCGCTGCTGCTGGCCGCAGCCGTGCTGGCCGTGGCGCTGCTGGTGCTGCCGCTGGTGACCGCCAGCAACCCGTACACCACCGTGCTGGCCATCGACCTGCTGACCGCTGCGCTGTTCGCCGCCAGCCTGCACTTCATCATGGGCCCGGCGGGCATGCACAGCTTCGGCCATGCGGCCTACTTCGGCCTGGGCGCCTATGCGGCGGCGCTGCTGATGCTCAAGGGCGGCTGGCCGATGGAAGCCGCACTGCTGGGCGCGCCGCTGGTGGCCGCGGCCGGGGCCGTGGTCTTCGGCTGGTTCTGCGTGCGGCTGTCGGGCGTGTACCTGGCCATGCTCA
>CALMIF010000271.1 GCA_937864045.1 uncultured Aquabacterium sp.
GCCCCTCGAACATCTGCGCCTTGCTGGCGAAGTGGCGGTACAGCGCCGCCTCGCTGACCTGCAGCCTGGCGGCCAGCGCGGCGGTGGTGATGCGGTCGGCGCCGGGCTGTTCCAGCATCGCCGCCAGGGTCTGCAGGATCTGCACCCGCCGCTCGCCCGGCTTGGGGCGCTTGCGCGCCGCGGCCTCGCGGTCTGCCTCCCGCTGTGGCGGGGCCACCACCCGCAGCGGCGGCAGGGCGGCGCCGGCGCCGTCACCGGATGATTCGCTGGGGTCGGGCATGGCGGCGGGCATCATCATCGGCACTGCGGGCATGAAAATTCATTCTGGCACAGCGCCTGTGGCGGCCGACCGTGCGCGGGGCGCCGCGTCAGTCGGGCGCCAGCGCCCGCACGGCGGCCCAGAGCCGGTGCATGTCGGGGTCATCCAGCCCCAGGCACAGCAGCTGCGCGTCGAGCTGGCGCAGGTAGTCGCGGTTGCGACCGATCTGGCCTTCGGCGGTGGCGATGATCGCGGCGCAGTCCTGCAGCGGCAGCTCGCCGACATAGCCCGGATGCGCCGGATTGGCCAGGAAGGCCAGCGCCCGCACGGGCCCCTGCGGCGTCTGCACCGGCAGCCAGGTCGGCAGGTAGCCGCCGCGGATCATCTCGCGCTGCCACAGCAGGGCCGTCTCCCGCTCCGCCAGCGCCGCGGCGATGCGGAACACCAGGCCGCTGCACTGGCCGTCGCCAGGCTCCAGGGTCAGCATCAGCGCCGGTCGCTCGGGCGTGCCGCGGCCCATCTGCGTGCGGTAGCTGAAACGCCGCCGGTGACCGGCCAGGTCGCCGCGCCGCAGTTCGCTGAAATGCACCGCCGGGTCCCACATCAGCGAGCCGTAGCCGAAGATCCACAGGTCCTCGCCCGGTGCCGAACGACCCAGGCACGCCCGGCGCGAGGCCTCGATCTGTTGCGTGCTCCAGCGCCAGTCGGGCGGCAGGCCGCGGGCGCGGGCCTGGGCATCCCAGGCGGCCAGCGTCTGCGGCGTCAGGCGCAGCGTGGACTGCGCCGGCGGCGTGACCCGCCCACGCAGCTCAGGCAGGTGCCGGAACGGGTCGGGCGCCGCGCCGCTCATCCGCTGCGCCGCCGCATGGCCGCCAGGGTTCGCACGCGCCGGTCGACATAGGCCGGCTGCGTCGCCCAGCGCGTGGCCGAGCCATCGACCGGCGGCGCGTGGCGGGCGAAGCGCTGCATCCACACCGTGCCCATGCCCACGCGGCGGGCGGATTTCTGGTGGACCAGCGTGTCCTCCACCAGCACGCAGCGGCTGGCCGGCACACCCAGGCGCACGGCCACGCGCCGCAGCATGCGTGCATCGGGCTTGGGCCGCAGCTGGCCGAACATGGCCATGTCCTCGATGGCCAGCACGCGCTCGAACAGGTGGGCGATGCCCAGTGCGCCCACCACCCGCAGCGCGTAGGCGCGCGGGGCGTTGGTCAGGATCACGCGCCGGCCCGGCAGGCGCGCCAGCGCGGCAACATCATGGCGGTGGCCGCGCACCGTGGGCTCCAGCCCTGGCAGGCGGTGGGTCTCGTGCAGGAAGTGCGCCGCATCGACGCCGTGGTGGCGGATCAGGCCCAGCAGCGTGGCGCCGTAGCGCTGCCAGTAGGCCATGGACAGGCGCATCGCCTCGGCCTCGTCGACCTGCAGCTGCTGCGCGATGTAGCCGCGCATCGACGTCTTCAGCGCCGGAAAGACGAACGCGCCGGCATCGTGCAGCGTGTTGTCCAGGTCGAACAGCCAGACGGTGTTTCGGTCAGTGCGCAAGCGATTCACCAGCAGCGGACGAACCCAGCGGTCGCCGCGGAACCGGCTTCGCCGGGCCGCTGGCGGCGCCCCCTTGAGGGGGAGCGCCGCAGGCGCTGCGGGGGTGGGCCATCAATGCGACTTGATCATCGTGCCGTAGGCCTGATCGGTCAGGATCTCCAGCAGCATCGCGTGCGGCACACGGCCGTCGACCACGTGCACCGCGTTGACGCCGCTCTTGGCCGCGTCGATGGCGCCGGCCAGCTTGGGCAGCATGCCGCCCGAGATGGTGCCGTCGGCGATCAGCTCGTCGATGCGCCGCGGCGTCAGCTCGGTGATCAGCTCGCCAGCCTTGTCCAGCACGCCACGGATGTTGGTCAGCATGAGCAGCTTCTCGGCCTTCAGCACCGCGGCCAGCTTGGCGGCCACCACGTCGGCGTTGATGTTGTAGCTCTCGTTGTCCGCACCGAAGCCGATCGGGCTGATCACCGGGATGAAGGCATCGTCCTGCAGCGCCTTGACCACGCTGGGGTCGATGGACTCGATCTCGCCGACCTGGCCGACGTCGTACTCCTTGCTCGGGTCGTCGCGGTCCAGCATCTTCAGCTTGCGGGCGCGGATCATCGCGCCGTCGCGGCCGGTCAGGCCCACGGCCTTGCCGCCGGCGGCGTTGATCAGGCCGACGATGTCCTGCTGCACCTCGCCGCCCAGCACCCACTCCACCACTTCCATGGTCTCCTCGTCGGTGACCCGCATGCCCTGGATGAAGGTGCCCTTCTTGCCGATCTTGGCCAGCGCCTCGTCGATCTGCGGGCCGCCGCCATGCACCACGATCGGGTTCATGCCCACCAGCTTGAGCAGCACCACGTCCTCGGCGAAGTCCTGCTGCAGCGCCGGGTCGGTCATCGCATTGCCGCCGTACTTGATCACCAGCGTCTTGCCGTGGAACTTGCGGATGTAGGGCAGCGCCTGCGCAAGGATCTCGGCCTGGTCGCGCGGCGTGATGTGGGTCAGGTCGTGGTCGGCGGGCGTGGGAGAAGTCATGGCCGGTCCTTGGTCGGAGAGGATCGCTGGTGCCTGGCGAGGCGCGTGCGGATTGTAGGAACTTCGGCCCCGGCCCCGACCGCGGCCCCGTGCAGCCCGGACCGGGCGGCGCGCCGCGCAAGCCGCATGGCTGGCCCGCCGGCGGGCCGGCAGCGACAGGCGCTTCAGCGGCGTGCCGGCACGGCACGCTCGCCGGCGGCATGGCGCCGGCGCAGCTCGGCCATGGCCTCGCGCAGCCCACCCAGCGCCAGGGGCACCAGCACTTGCTTGCGGTCGTCCATCAGAAAGGCCACCTGGGCCGCCTGGTTGCGCTCGATGTCCTGCAGCAGGGGCCCGTCGATCCAGCCGCTGGCGATGCACGCCTGGGTGTCGCACTGGCTCATCGGCAGGCGGTACTCGGCACCGGTGCCCATCTTCAGGCCGATGCCGGCCTTGGCCAGCGCCTGCGGACTGACACGGAAGTCCAGCCGCAGCCGCCGCTCACCAGGGGGCTGCACGATGACCGCGCCCAGCACCACCAGGCGACCGGCCCGGTCACGGGAAACGGCCTGGGTCAGTGCACAGCGCTGGTGGTCGCCGCCACAGGTCAGGCTCCAGCTGCCCCACACCGCATCGGCGCCGGCCCTCGACGCCGCGCCGTCGCCTGGCCTGGCGGGTGCGGCATGGGCCACGACGGTGGCCGCCAGAACGAGTGCAGCGGCCGTCCCGGCCGCTGCATCCGCCAGCCGCCGCCGGAACCCGGCAGCCGGCCAGCGAGGATGTCGCCCGTTCACGCAGCGACGGCCTGGTCCCGTACCACGCGGCGCCGGACCTTCGCTGCCGCCGCCAGGCCCGCCAGGACCAGGGGCAGCGTGCCGGGCACCGGCACCGGGGTGCCGCCGCCGGTATCCACCGTCAGCGGCGTCATCGTCATCTGCACGGTCCCCAGCCCGGCGAAGGTCAGACCGGTGACGAAGGCCGAGGGATCGCTCGGGTCCAGGCCTGCCGAGGTCTCGATGCCGCGGATCTGGAAGCGGTTCACGCCGCCGGCACCAAAGTCATGGACCTGACCGCCGACCACGTCACCGGAATCGACCCACTGGTTGTTGACGTAGAGCCACAGGTCGTACAGGCCATCGCCCACGCTGGTGGGAAGCAACACCGACTGGAAGTTCGGGCCCGAGCTGACCGCGTACTCGTAGCCGACGGCAATCACCGGATCGATGAAGACGCGCCCGGAGTTCGGACCGACATTGAAGTTGAAGCTCCAGCCGTTGTCGGTCACCACCGGCATCAGCGGGTTGTCTGGCGTGGCGCCGGGCGGCACGCCGCTGCGCACGGCGAACGACCACACGCCGGCCTCGCCGGTGTTCGAGGTGCTGACCAGGTCCAGCACGGCCGCCGTGCGCGAGCCCGGCAGCGTGAAGTAGTCAGTCAGGTTGCCGGCATCCAGGCCGGCCTGTGCCGGCGTGCCGCCCAGGCCGTTGCGGCCGCCGCTGGCGTCGCCGGTGGTCCACTGCAGCTGGCCGTAGCGGAACTGGATGTCGAAGTCACCGGCCGAGTTGCCGGCAGACCGGTCGGTGAGCACCAGCTGGAAGCTGTTGGTCTTGCTCGAGTTGGCCGCGTAGTAGCCGACGCTGTCCCAGGTCACGACCAGGGTCTGCGCATTGGGCGAGGCCGAGTAGACCGCGCCGCAAGTGTTGCAGCGGGTGTCCACGTCGCCCCAGTACGGCGCGATCATCGGCTGGCTGGCGATCGGAAACGCCGTCGGCGTGTACCCGCCGACCGGCCCGTTGAAGCTGATGTTGCCGTTGTTGTTGACGTAGAACTTGTCGAACACGTTGCCGTAGAAATTGAGCGCAAACGGCAGGTTCAGCTGTGACGAGGACTGGTCGTCATTGGGCGTCATGACCTGCGCGCCGTAGCCCGCCGGGCCGCCCAGACCGGAGATCATGGGCGCAGCCCCGGCGGCCGCCGCCAGCGTGCCCAGCAGGCCGGCCATGGCCAGATGCCTGGCCGAGCGTGCCCAACGAACAGCCTGTGCCGCCCCATTCTGGAGAACTTGTTTCATAAGGTCCTTGGATGTGGATTGCCGCGCGGCCACCATGACCGCGCCGGAGCAGACGCTCGCGCAGCAACGATTTAGCAAACATCGGGCCTGAGAACCTAAGTCACTGACGGCGCATACTTTTTCACGGTCACCGATGGTGCGGCGCCGGGGAATGTCAAACCCTCCGACAAGGGCGGGGCCGGCGCGTCTTGACCAAGATCAGAAGTGGATGCCGCGCATCATCTGCTGCAGCGCGATGGCCTCGGGCGAGAGCTTGGCCTTCTCGCCCTTCACCCCCTTGGCCGCCTCGCTGTCGGGGAACATGCGGAAGCTGGTGTTCATCACGATCTGCGCCACCCGCGGCGCCAGCGCATGCAGCACCTGGCCGGTGACGCCCAGACGGGTGGCGATGCGCACCGGCTTGGCCACGCAGGCCTGGGCGATCATGTCGGCCGCCTCCTCGGGCGCCAGCGTGGGCACGTTGTTGTAGATCTTGGTGGGCGCGATCATCGGCGTGCGCACCAGGGGCATGTTGATGGTGGTGAAGCTGATGCCCTGGTCGGCGAACTCGCTGCTGGCGCAGCGCGTCCAGGCGTCCAGCGCGGCCTTGCTGGCGACGTAGGCCGAGAAGCGCGGCGCATTCGTCAGCACGCCGATCGAGCTGATGTTGACGACATGCCCCTTGCGCTTCTTCACCATGCCCGGCAGCAGGCCCATGGTGACGCGCAGGCAGCCGAAGTAGTTCAGCTGCATCGTGCGCTCGAAGTCGTGGAAGCGGTCGTAGCTGTTCTCGATCGCCCGGCGGATCGAGCGACCGGCGTTGTTGATCAGGAAGTCGACGCCGCCATGCTGCTCTTCCAGCGTCTGCACGAAGGCAGCGCAGCCGGCCTCGTCGGCGATGTCGACCGAGTAGCTGAAGACCTGCGCCGCCTTGGCCGCAGGCTCGCCGTTCTTGGCCGCGACATGGGCGCGGATCTCGGCCACCGCCTCCTTCAGCTTGTCCTCGCCGCGGGCGCAGATGACGGTGATGGCGCCAGCCTCGGCAAACTTGCAGGCGGCGGCCAGGCCGATGCCCGACGAGCCACCGGTCACCAGCACCACCTTGCCGCCGACGCTGCCCTTCAGGCTGCGGTCGATGAACAGGTCGGGGTCGAGGTGGCGCTCCCAGTAGTCCCACAGGCGCCAGGCGTAGTCGTGCAGGTTCGGGCATTCGATGCCGCTGCCCTTCAGCGCCGCCTGCGTCTCGCGGCAGTCGTAGCGGGTGGGGAAGTTGATGAAGGTGAGCATGTCGTCCGGCAGGCCCAGGTCCTTCATCACCGCGTGGTAGACGCGGCGCACCGGTGCCAACGCCATCAGCCCCTTCTTCACGCTCTTGGGGATGAAGCCCAGCAGGGCGGCGTTGACGAACACGTTCATCTTCGGCGCGTGCGCAGCCTTGGCGAAGATGTCCAGCACGTCGCCCACGCGGTAGCCCACCGGGTCGACGAGGTGGAAGCACTTGCCGGCCAGCACATGGCGGCTGTGCGAGATGTGGTCCAGCGCCTTGACGACGAAGTCCACCGGCACGATGTTGATGCGCCCGCCCTCCAGGCCCACCGACGGGAACCACGGCGGCAGGATCTGGCGCATGCGCTGGATCAGCTTGAAGAAGTAGTACGGCCCGTCGATCTTGTCCATCTCGCCGGTCGTGCTGTCGCCCACCACCAGGGCCGGGCGGTAGACCGTCCACGGCACCTTGCACTCGGTGCGCACGATCTTCTCGCTCTCGTGCTTGGTCATGAAGTACGGGTGGTCCAGGCCCTCGGCCTCGTCGAACATGTCCTCGCGGAACACGCCCTCGTAAAGGCCGGCGGCCGCGATGCTGCTGACGTGGTGCACATGGCCGGCGTCGATCGCCTTGGCGAACTCGACCATGTTGCGGGTGCCCTCGATGTTCACCTGCACCTGGCTCTCTTCGTCGGCACCCAGGTCGTAGACCGCCGCCAGGTGGTAGACCGCGCCGACCTGGCCCTTCAGCGCCTTGATCGTCTCGGCGGCCACGCCCAGCTTCTTCGCGGTCAGGTCGCCCGTGACCGGCACCGCGCGCGACTTGGCCACGCCCCAATAGGCGTACAGGTCGGCCAGCTTGGCCTCGCTGCCCGGGCGCACCAGGAAGTGCACCGTGGTGCCGCGCCGTGCCAGCAGGGCCTTGACGAGGCGCTTGCCGATGAAGCCGGTGGCGCCGGTGACGAAGTAATGCATGCGGAGGTCTCCTGTTAGCTGACGAGCGGACGAGGCCGGATTCTTTCCCATGGCCGACGGCGCCCCGTTGCGCGCTAACCCCAAGCCGGCCACCCTCCTGCAACCCCGTGCGCAGGGGGGCAACCGCAGGCGGTGCCTGTATCAGCGCGGGGGCGCGCGCTCTGTGCCCGGACGCCCCTACCGGAGAACCTCCCATGCCCACCAAGCACACCCTGGCCCTGGCCGCCAGCCTGGCCCTGCTGGCCGCCGCACCGGCCCATGCCGTCAGCGTGATCGGCAACCTCGCCAACTTCGACGCCGTCAACAACACCGGCCACAGCGCCTACGGCTTCGAGATCGAGCTGGAGGACAACAGCCTCTGGGACAACAGCGCCAGTGCCAGCCAGCACGGCAGCGGCAACGACGTCTACAGCGTGTTCGGGCTGGACCGCAACTTCGGCGGCAACCTGGGCACCCGGGTCACCCGCTTCAGCCAGGTGACGGTGGCCAACTATGACGACAACCTCGGCCGCCATGCCGGCGTGCGCATCACCTGCGGCCTGGGTGCGGGTGCTCTGGCCGCGGGCAACGAGACCACCCTGGCCGCCGGGCCCAATGGCTTCAACACCCCGGGCGAGAGCTGCTGGCCCGGCGCCAACCCCAACTGGGCCGCCAATCCCTGCGACCACTTCGGCGTCAGCACCACCGGCAACCCGGGTGCCACCCGCTACAGCTGGATCGTGCAGGCCGATGCCGGCGCGCCGCTGGTGCCGCAACTGGCGGCGATCCCGGCGGTGGTCTACCAGCCGCAGCCCGCCGTGGTGGTGCAGCCACCGGCCGGCGGCGGTGCGGCAGTGGTGGTGCAGCCGGTGCAGGCACGCATCGAGGCGGTGGAAGTCGAGCCGGCGCGCAACCTGCGCGACTGGGGCACGGCCGTCTGGGTCAATACCTTCACCACCGTCACCAAGCAGCGCGACATCGACCTGGGCAACCTGCTGATCGGCCGCAACGGCGATGCCGACCGGAACGCCAACGTCGAACGGGTCGAGATCGCCTGGAACCTGCTGCGGACGCGGCCGAAGTCGCCCGACTAGGCCGGCAACATCGACGGCGTGGATGCCGACGAGGCGCAGGAGAACCTGCAGGACCTGGACGACCACAGCAAGTCGTTCATCCGCCGCGACGAGTTCTACGAATACGTGGGCGGCTACGACAGCCGGCGCAAGAACCGCGCCGTCTGCGCCCGTGACAGCCACTGCGACAACGACCCGATCACCTTCGAGAGCGAGACCGGCGAGAAGGTGGTCGGCAACTTCCTGGGCCGACAGATCGCCGGCTTCAACGCCGACCCGCAGAACCTGCCCCTGGCCGCCGCAGTACGCGAGCCGCAGACCTGGGCGATGCTTGCCGCCGGCCTGCTGGCCATCGGTGGGCTGCGCCGCCGCCGCCGCGACCAGGCAGGACGTCCGCTCACAGCGGCATCTCGATGCGCTGGCCCTGCCAGCGCAGCAGCACCGACTTCGGCCGGATCTGCA
>CALMIF010000272.1 GCA_937864045.1 uncultured Aquabacterium sp.
CCGCTGGCGTTCAGGCGGACGGAAGCGCCGCGAAGAAGCCGGCCAGCCGCTGCGGGTCGAGCCGGCCGCCGCTGCGCACGCTGCTGCACAGGTCCAGCCCCTGCGGGCGCACCGCGGCCACGGCGGCGGCCACGTTGCCGGCGTGCAGTCCGCCGGCCAGCCACAGCGGCTTGCCCAGCGTCGCCGCGCCGGCGCGGATGCGGGCGCTCACCGTCCAGTCGTGCGTGCGGCCGGTGCCGCCCAGCTCCTTGACCGCCGCGGCCGGGTTGCCGCTGTCGAGCAGCAGCGCATCCACCAGCGGCGCCACGGCCAGCGCGGCCTCGGCGCTGGCAGCGCCGGTGACGTGGATCACCTGCACCAGCTCCACGCCCGGCAGCGCGGTGCGCAGCGTGCGCAGTTCGTCGGCCGGCAGGTCGTCGACCAGCTGCAGCGTGGTGGTGCGGCAGCGCCGGTGCTGGTCGATCACGCCGGCCGCCGTCTGCCGGCTGGTCAGCAGGAAGG
This sequence comes from uncultured Aquabacterium sp., assembly GCA_937864045.1. GTDB lineage: Bacteria > Pseudomonadota > Gammaproteobacteria > Burkholderiales > Burkholderiaceae_C > Pseudaquabacterium. The sequence goes on from CALMIF010000272.1 coordinate 502, forward strand.
TGCGGATGGCATCGCCGTGTTCGGCCGCCACGGCCTGCGCGATGGCGGCGATCGTGGCCTCGTCGATCACGCCCGGCCCGCTGGGCATGGCCGAGACCAGGCCCAGCGCACGCGCACCGGCGGCAATCGCCAGGCGCGCCTCGCCGGCGCTGGCGATGCAGCAGATCTTGACCAGCGGGCGGGCGGGCGGGAAGCGGTCGGGCATGGCGCGCATCCTCACAGCGTCTCGATCACCACCGGCTTGGGCGACGGCGCCCCGTCGGCGATGGTGATGGCCGCCTGCACCGCCGCCAGCGCGGCCTGGGCGGCGGCGTCGCTGGCGGCATGCACCAGCAGCAGCGGCTCGCCGGCACGCACCGGCGTGCCCACGGGCCGCACCGCGTCCAGGCCCACGCGCGGGTCGATGGCGTCGCCCGCCCGCGCCCGGCCGCCGCCCAGCGCCACCACCACCAGGCCCAGGGCGCGGGTGTCCATCGCGGCGATGCAGCCGTCACGCGGCGCCGGCACCGCCCGCACCACCGGCGCGACCGGCAGGCCGGCTTCGGCCAGCACGTCGGCCGGCCCGCCCAGCGCGGCCACCATGCGGGCGAAGTGCTCGGCCGCACGGCCGCCGTCCAGCGCCGCGGCGGCGCGGGCCTCGCCCTCGGCCAGCGAGGCGGCGAGGCCGGCGCCTTGCAGCATCTGCGCGGCCAGGGCCAGGGTCAGCGTGCGCAGGCGGGCGTCCTGGGCCGCGCCGGTGAGGAAGGCGATGCTCTCGCGTACCTCCAGCGCATTGCCGGCCGTGGTGCCCAGCACCTGGTCCATGGCGGTGATCAGCGCGCGGCAGGGCAGGCCGGCGCCGACCGCCACGTCGACCAGGCTGCGCGCCAGCGTGCGGGCGTCGTCCAGACTGACCATGAAGGCGCCGTTGCCGGTCTTCACGTCCATCACCAGGCTGCCCAGCCCGGCTGCCAGCTTCTTGCTCAGGATGCTGGCGGTGATCAGCGGCACCGATTCCACCGTGGCCGTCACGTCGCGGATGGCGTACAGCCGGCGGTCGGCCGGCGCCAGGTCGGCACTGGCGCCGACGATGGTGCAGCCCGCGCTGCGCAGCGCCGACAGCAGCTGCGCCCGCGGCGGGTCGGTCTGGTAGCCGGGGATGGCGGCCAGCTTGTCCAGCGTGCCGCCGGTGTGGCCAAGCCCCCTGCCGCTGAGCATGGGCACCACGCCGCCGCAGGCCGCCACGATGGGCGCCAGCACCAGGCTCACCTTGTCGCCCACGCCGCCGGTGGAATGCTTGTCGACCACCGGCCCGGCAATCCCCGCATCGTCCCAGCGCAGCACGCTGCCGCTGTGCGTCATCGCCCGGGTCAGCGCCACGGCCTCGGTGCGGTCCATGCCGTTGAGCAGGATGGCCATCGCCAGCGCCGCGGCCTGGCCCTCGGTCCAGCTGCCGTCGACCAGGCCGCGCACGAAGGCGTCGACCTGCGGCCCGCTGAGCGCAGCGCGGTCGCGCTTGGTGCGGATGATCTCGGCGGGCAGCATTCAGTACGTGCCGGCCGGCGTGGTGTTGCCGGCACCACCCGCCAGCACGGCCTCGATGTCGCCCAGCAGGCCGCTGGCGCCGAAGCGCAGGCGCTGCGGCGTCACGGCCGCGTCCCCCAGGATGGCGCGCACCAGGTCGATGTAGACCAGCGCATCGGCCACCTTGCGCACGCCGCCCGAGGCCTTGAAGCCCACCGACGCGCCGCGTGGATGGGCGGCGATCGCCTCCAGCATCACCCGCGCCGCGGCCGGCGTGGCGCCGGTGGCGGTCTTGCCGGTGCTGGTCTTCAGGAAGTCGACGCCCGCCTCCAGGCCGATCAGGCTGGCCTGGCGGATCAGCGCCTCGCTGGCCAGGTCGCCCGTTTCGAGGATCAGCTTCAGCGTGCGCCCGACGCAGGCGGCGCGCACGGCCTGCACCACGGCGGTGGCGCCGGCGGCGTCACCGGCTTGCAGCGCGCGCCAGGGCAGCACCAGGTCGACCTCGTCGCCGCCGGCCTCGACGATGGCGCGGGCATCGGCCACCGCGCTGTCCACGTCCAGGGCGCCGGCCGGAAAGTTGGCCACCGCCGCGATGCGCACGCCGGCCGGTGCCTCGCGCTTCGCCTGGGCCACGAAGCGCGGCCACACGCACAGCGCGGCCGGTCGGCCGGCAGGGCCGCCAGCCTGGGCGCAGAGGCGGCTGATCGCGGCGGCATCGTCGGCGTCGTTCAGGCTGGTCAGGTCCAGGCAGGCCAGGGCAGTGCGGGCGGCGGCGGTCAGGTCGGTGGCAGGCGTGGTCATGGCGGGCGGCGTCAGGGTGGCCGGCCATGGTAGCGGTGCGACACTGCGCGCCGCCATGCCCACGCCCTGCGCAACACCCCGTTCCCGGCCCCGTCGGCAGTGCCTGCTGGCCCTGGCCGCCACCGCCTGCGCTGCGGCCGGGCACGCCCAGCAGCCGCGTTATCCCGAGCGGCCGGTGACCCTGGTCGTGCCCTTCGCGCCCGGCGGCATCGCCGACCTGACGGCCCGCACCGTGGGCGAGTCGCTGGCGCGCCAGCTGGGCCAGGCGGTGGTCGTCGACAACCAGCCCGGTGCCGGCGCCGTGGTGGCCAGCCAGCGCGTGGCCCAGGCCGCGCCCGACGGCCACACCCTGCTGCTGCTGAGCAATGCCAATGCGGTGGCGGTGTCGCTGCTCAAGCCGCCGGGGCCCGACCCGCAGAAGCTGTTCGCGCCGATCAGCACGCTGGGCGCCTTCGACCTGGGCGTGTTCGCCTCGGCCAGCGGGCGCTTCGCCACCCTGGCCACCGCGCTGACCTGGGCCCGCGCCAACCCGGGCCGGCTGAACATCGCCACCATCGCCGCCGGCAGCACCCAGCATCTGGCGGCCAAGCTGTTCGAGGCACGCGCCGGCATCGACGCCCTGGTCGTCCCCTACAAGGGCTCGCCCGCGGTGCTGACCGCCCTGCGCGCCGGCGAGGTCGACCTGGTGGTCGAGATCCTGGGGCCGATGCTGCCGCAGCTGAAGGCCGGCACGGTGCGCGCCCTGGCCGTGGCCGGGGCGAAGCGCCACCCGCTGCTGCCCGAGGTGCCCACCGTGGCCGAGGCCGGCGTGGCCGGTGTCGACGTGGCGAGCTGGAACGCGCTGGCCGCCCCGGCCGGCACGCCGCCCGCCGTGGTCGAGCAGCTCAACCGTGCCGTGCGCGCCGCGCTGGCCGAGCCCGCGGTGCAGCAGCGCCTGGCGCCGCTGGGCGTGCGCCTGGCCGCCGGCACACCAGCAGATTTGCACGTTTTGCTGGCTGCTGAAGTCCGACGCTGGGGTGACCTGATCCGCGCCGCCAAGATCACGGCGGAATAGGGCCTTCTCCCCCTCAATCAGGCGGCCTGGCAGAGGGTGTGGCGCCGGGGCGCGGCGCGACCAGCCCCCAGAATGACGGCCAACACCAAGCGCCCCTCCAGGAGTTTCACCATGCACACCCAACGCGCCAGGCTGGCGGCTTTCCTGCTCGGCGGTGCCGGCCTGCTGGTCGGCACCGCCGCACCCGCCGCGGTGATCTACAACGAAGCCCTGAATGGCGACTTCAGCAACGTGCCCGGATCGCCCACGCCCGTGGGCACGCTGGCGCTGGGCACCAGCACCGTCACCGGCCGGCTGGCCAACAACTTCGAGAACCGCACCGAAGACAGCACCGACGTCTTCCGCTTCGTGGTGGCCGCCGGAACCCGGCTGTCGGCCGTCACGCTGAACTTCAACGAGGGCTTCTACACCGCCGGCGCCGGCATCGCCCTGTACCAGGGAAGCACCAGTGACACGACCAGCACCCTGCTGGGCCTGTTCAACACCCGCACCTCGGGTCTGCCCAACGGCGGCAGCCTGTTCACGCCGGCCACGCTCGGCGCCATGGGCCCGCTGGGGGCCGGCGACTACACATTCGACCTGCGGGGCCCGGGCGAAGCCGCGGGCCTGGACAGCTACAGCTTCAACTTCACCGTCGTCGACAGCGGCACGCCACCCACCGTTCCCGAGCCCGCGTCAGCCGCCCTGGTGGCCGCCAGCCTGCTGGCCCTGGCGGCCACACGCCGCCGTCGCACCTGACGCGCGGCCGGCGCGTCCATCGTCAACGCGCCGCCGGCGCGTCCGCGGTCAACGCGCCGCCGGCGCGTAGTCGGCCAGCTTCAGCGGGCTGCGGGCCGCGATGTAGGCGCGCAGCACCTCGGCATCGTTCAGGCCGGTGTCGACATAGCCGGGGTGGTGGCGCATCACCGGATAGCCGTCGCCACCGATGGCGGTGAAGTTGTTGATCGACAGCCGGTAGCGGCGCGCCGGGTCGATGGGTGCGCCGCCCACACGCGCCTCGGTCACGCGGCCGTCGGTCACGGTCCACTGCAGGCCGGCGGTCTGCGGATAGCCGCCCGAGCCCGCGCTCATCGTCGCCGCCGCACCCAGCCAGTCCAGCAATTCGGCGCCGGTCAGCGTCAGCACGCCCACGGTGTTGGAGAAGGGCTGCACCTTCAGCACGTCGCGGTAGCTGATGCGGCCGGCCGGCAATGAATCGCGCACGCCGCCGCCGTTGATCACCGCGAGATCCGCGCCGGTGCGTTCCATCATCGCCCGGGCGATCAGCGTGCCCAGCGTGGTGGGCTGGCGCCGCACGCGGGCGCGGTCGCCGTCGAAGGCGCCATCGGCCTCGCCCAGCGGCACGGCCAGGCGGTCGTGGCCGGTCTGCTGGAAGGGCTGCAGGAAGGCGCGCACGCCGCTGTCCTCGGCGATGGCCGCGCCGGCCAGTGCGGGCTGCTTCTTCCCGTCGGCCCCGATGGCCTTCATGTTCACCGGGATCAGCGCGTACTGCTTCAGCTCGACCTTGCCGGCATCGATCACGAAGTCGGCACGGCCGACGTACTTGCCCCACTCATGGGCCTGCACGATCCAGGTGCCGTTCTGGCGGTCGGGTGCGCAGGGCTCGCCGGGCCGGTAGGCCTCGTTGCGGCGGTTCTCGGCCCCCATGCACACCGGGTTCTGGCTGTGGCCGCCGACGATCAGGTCCAGGCCATTGACAGCTCGCGCCATCTCCACGTCGCCCGGCGCGTTGACGCCGCGGTGGCCGTCGGGGTAGTGGCCCATGTGGGTGGCGGCGATCACCATGTCGGCCTGCGCCCGCAGCTGCGGCACCAGCTGCGCGGCCTCGTCGGCCGGCTTGCGGAATGTGAGGCCGCGCACGTTGTCGGGCAGCACCATCTTCGCGGTGTCGTCGGTGGTCAGGCCCAGCACGGCGATGCGGTAGCCACCGCGCTCGAAGATGCGGTAGGGCTCGAAGGCGCGCTGCCCGCCCCGGTAGATGTTGGCCGACAGCAGCGGAAAGCTCGCCCACTGGCGCTGCTTCGCCAGCACGGCGGGCGGCTTGTCGAACTCGTGGTTGCCCACGGCCATGGCGTCGTAGCCCAGCAGCACCATGCCCTTGAAGTCGGGCTCGGCGTCCTGCAGGTCGCTCTCGGGCACGCCGGTGTTGACGTCGCCGCCGTCGAGCAGCAGCACCTGGCCACCGGCGGCCGCCACCTCGGCGCGCACGCGGTCGATCACCGTCTTGCGCGCCGCCAGGCCGCCTTCGCCATCGGCATTGGTCCAGAAACGGCCGTGGTGGTCGTTGGTGTGCAGGATGGTCAGCTGCAGCGGCAGCCGGGCCGGCGGCGGCGTCGCGCAGCCGGCAAGCAGCAGCAGGGCGGACAGGACGGCGGCATGGCGGCGATGCAGGGGGGTCATGGTCGGCGGGGCGGGCGTGTGCTGCCCCGAGTGTGCCCCCCGCCTTGCCCGGGCTGATGCGCATGGCCGGCGCCGGGGCCGCGGCCGACAATCGCCGCATGCAATCCCCTTTTCAACAAGATCACACGCCTGCGCCGGTGCTGATCGCCGGCGGCGGCATCGGCGGCATGGCGATGGCGCTGAGCCTGCACCAGGTGGGCGTGCCCTGCGTGGTGCTGGAAGCCGTGCCCGAGCTGAAACCGCTGGGCGTGGGCATCAACCTGCAGCCCAATGCGGTGCGCGAGCTGTTCGACCTCGGCATCGGCGCCGACGCGCTCGACCGCATCGGCCTGGCCGCACGTGAATGGGCCCTGGTCGGCCGCAACGGCAACGAGGTCTATGCCGAGCCGCGCGGCGTGCTGGCGGGCTACCGCTGGCCGCAGTACGCGGTGCACCGCGGCCAGCTGCAGATGCTGCTGGCCGACGCGGTGCGCAAGCGCCTGGGGCCCGGCGCGGTGCAGCTGGGCCGGCGCGTCACCGGCTACCGGCAGACGGCCGACGGCGTGACCGCCCTGGTCGAGGACCGCGACGGCAGCCGCCATGAGATCGCCGGCCGCCTGCTGCTGGCCGCCGACGGCCTGCATTCGGCGGTGCGGGCGCAGATGCACCCGAACCAGCCGCCGATCCAGTGGGGCGGCGCCATCATGTGGCGCGGCACCTCGCCCGGCGTGCCGGTGCGCTCGGGTGCGTCCTTCGTCGGCCTGGGCTCGGCGCGGCACCGCGTGGTCTTCTATCCGATCTCGCCGGTCGACCCCGCCACCGGGCTGGCGACGATCAACTGGATCGCCGAGATCACGGTCGACAACCGCGACGGCTGGACCCAGGGCGACTGGAACCGCCGCGTGCAGCTGGCCGACTTCACCCACCACTTCGACGGCTGGAACGACGGCTGGGTGGACGTGCCGGCCATGCTGCGCGGCGCGGCCGAGGTCTTCGAGTACCCGATGATCGACCGCGACCCGGTGCCCACCTGGGTCGATGGCCGGGTGGCGCTGCTGGGCGACGCGGCGCATGTGATGTACCCGGTGGGCAGCAACGGTGCCAGCCAGGCCATCGTCGACGCCCGCGTGCTGGCCGCCGAGCTGGTGGCCCATGGCGTGGGCCCGGCGGCGCTCGCAGCGTATGACCGGCGCCTGTGCGCCGACATCTCGGCGCTGGTGCTGCGCAACCGCGGTGCGGGGCCGTTCGGCCTGCTGAACCTGGTCGACGAGCGCTGCGGCGGCGTGTTCGACCGCATCGACGACGTGATCCCCGCCGCCGAACGCGACGCCTTCATGGCCCGCTACAAGGCCGCCGCCGGCTTCGCGATCGAGACCCTGAATGCCGCGCCGCCCACCGTGGCGCCCGGCGCCCGTGTCCTGGAGAGCTGACGACGATGTTCCGCACCACCTACCTCGACCACGCCCAGCTGCAGGCCCAGCTGGCCGACTGGGCGCGCCAGCACCCCACCATCGTGCACCTGGGCAGCCTGGGCACCAGCGCGCAGGGGCGCGACATCCCGCTGCTCACCATCGGCCCCGACGCCGGGCGCGACCCCGACCGGCGCGCGCCGGCGGTGTGGATCGACGCCAACATGCATGCCAGCGAGCTGTGCGGCACCAGCGTGGCGCTGGCGATTGCCGAGGACATCCTCGCCATCCACGGCGGCGCCGATGCGGCCGGCGGCCAGCCGCTGCCACCGCACATGGCGCAGGCGATCCGCCAGACGCTGTTCTACATCGTGCCGCGCATGTCGCCCGACGGCGCCGAGGAAGTGCTCAAGCGCGGCCGCTACGTGCGCAGCAGCCCGGTCAACGGCCGCGTGGCGCAGGCCCATGCCCACTGGACGGGCGCCGACCTGGACGGCGACGGCCTGGCGACCTACATGCGCCGGCAGGACCCGGACGGCGAACTGGTCGAGCTGCGCGGCGACGACGGCGTGCCGCTCGATCCACCGGTGCTGGTGCCGCGCGGGCCCGAGGACGCCGGACCGTTCTGGCGCCTGTACCCCGAGGGCACCATCGCCAACTTCGACGGCCACCGCGTGCCCGATGCGCACTTCCTCAGCGACACGCTGTACGACTTCAACCGCAACTTCCCGCACCACTGGGCGCCCGAGCCGCAGCAGGCCGGCGCCGGCCACTACCCCGGCAGCGCGCCCGAGACCAAGGCGGTGATCGACTTCGCGGTGCAGCACCCCAACATCCTGGTCTGGCTGAACCTGCACACCTTCGGCGGCGTGCTGATCCGCCCGCCGGGCGATGTGCCCGACAGCAAGATGAACCCCGGCGACCTGGGGATCTACGAGCAGGTGGAAGCCTGGATGACGGCGCACACCGGCTACCCGACGGTGAGCAGCTACCACGAGTTCCTGTACGAGCCCGACAAGCCGCTGCACGGCGACGTGCGCGACTGGGCCTGGCGCCAGCGGGGCGCGCTGGCCTGCGTGGTCGAGCTGTGGGATTTGTTCCACCAGTTGGGCATGCCGCGCAAGAAGCCCTTCGTCGACCACTACGCCAAGTTCACCCGCGCCGACATGCGGGCCCTGGCCGACTTCGACCGCACGCGCAACGCCGGGCGCATCTTCCGGCCCTGGCGCAAGGTGGACCACCCGCAGCTGGGCGCCGTGGAGGTGGGCGGCTTCGACCCGCGGGTGGGCATCTGGAACCCGCCCAACGAGGAGCTGGATGCCACCTGCCGCGGCATGAGCGCCTTCTTCCTGCGCGTGGCCACCCTGCTGCCGAAGCTGAGCCTCACGGTGGCCGAACAGCAGCGCGACGGCGACCACACCCGCCTCGTGCTGCGCGTCGCCAACCACGGCTACCTGGGCAGCGTGGGCGTGCCCTCGGCTGCAAACCTGCCGCATGCCGAGCCGCTGCGCCTGACCGCCACGCCGGGCGACGGCCTGCGGGTGCTGGCGCCGGGCGAGGCCGTGCTCGACCTGGGCCACCTGGACGGCTGGGGCAGCGGCCTCTACGGCGGCACCAGCGCCTTCTCGCCCTGGACCCGCGGCAACGGCCACGAGCGCTTCGTCACCCTGGTGGTGGCGGGCAGCGGCACCCTGGTGGTGGAGGTGCGCAGCGGCCGCGTGGGCACGCTGCGGGTGGACGTGGCGGTGGGCTGAGGCTCGGCTTGGGGCTCGTTGCGGACCTTGCTGGCCGAGTTCAGCGCGGTCGCGCCCTGCGGCGACGCCACGCGCACGGGTGCCTGGTGAGTGGAACTGCAGG
>CALMIF010000273.1 GCA_937864045.1 uncultured Aquabacterium sp.
AGTGGCCGGCCGACCTGTGCACCGCCTGGGCGCTGGAGATGGAGACGCTGATCCTGGGCTGGTACGTGCTGGTGCAGACCGGCTCGGTGCTGTGGCTCACCGCCTTCGGCGCCTTGCAGTTCATCGGCACCCTGGCCGCGCCCCTGCTCGGCATGCTGGGCGACCGGCTGGGCCTGCGCCGGGTGCTGGCCAGCATGCGCTTCGCCTATGCGGCGCTCTCCGGTGTCATCCTGCTGCTGGCCGCCGCCGGCCAGCTCAGCCCGTTGGCGGTGCTGGCCGTGGCCGGCGTGGCCGGCATGCTGCGGCCGTCGGACATCGGCATGCGCACCGCGCTGGTCGGTGCCACCGTGCCGGCGCCGCACCTGATGGCGGCGATGGGCATCTCGCGCACGAGCATGGACTCGGCCAAGGTGGCCGGTGCGCTGGTCGGCGCCGGCGTGGTCGCCACCTTCGGCATGGTGGTGGCCTATGCCGCCATCACCGCCATCCACCTGGCCGGCGCGCTGCTGACGCTGCAGGCCGACCCCGGCCACCATGGGCGGCCGACCGCGCCTGGCGTAGCGACCGCCGCGCGGCCGTCGCCCTGGCGCGAGCTGCGCGAAGGCCTGGCCTGCATCTGGCACACGCCGCTGCTGCTGGCGGCGATGGCGGTGGCCGCGCTGGTCAACCTGACCGCGTTTCCGCTCAGCGGCGGGCTGATGCCCTACATCGCCCGCGACGTGTTCCAGCTCGACCAGCGTGGCCTGGGCTGGCTGGTGGCCAGCTTCGCCGGCGGGGCGCTGGCCGGCTCGCTGCTGATGGGCGCGGTGGGGGGCCGGCTGCGGCCGGGCCGCGCGATGCTGCTGGGCAGCCTGGGCTGGTATGCCTGCCTGGCCGGCTTCGTGGCCACACGCCAGCCCGTCCTGGCGATGCTGCTGCTGGCCGCGGCCGGCGCCTGCCAGAGCGCCAGCATGCTGGCGCTGTCCATGCTGCTGCTGCGCCACAGTGCCCAGCACCTGCGCGGCCGCATCATGGGCGTGCGCATGCTGGCCATCTATCCGCTGCCGCTGGGCCTGCTGCTGGCCGGCGCGCTGATCCCGCGCATCGGCTACGGCTGGACCGCCAGCCTGATGCTGGGCGGCGGGACGCTGCTGGCGCTGGCCATCGGCCTGGCCTGGCGCGCGCAGCTCTGGCACCGCGACGCGCCCGGCAACCAGCGGGCCACCACGGGCTGAGCCTGGCACCCGATTCGAGGGGGGAGCGGCATGTCCGGTTGCCGCGCCGGGCTGCGTTGGCTGGGGCGGACGGGTCGGTCGTCGTCGGGGCGACAGGGCGCCGTCCGTGGAGCGATCGACCATGCCCTTGCCTTGCAACCTCAGCCCTCTTGCCCTCGCCCTGGTGACCCGCCAGGTGCCATCAGCCCAGGCCGGCCGCACCCAGGACCGCAGCGTGCCGGCACGGGCCGGCGGCGCGCTGCGGCGGGCCGGCATGGCGGCGCTGGTGGTAGGTGCACTCTGGCCCGCGGCCGGCCAGACCCAGACCTGGCAACTGAGCGCCAACCTGCTGGCCAATGCGATCCAGTTCACGCCCGGGCCGGGCGTGACGGTGAGCCACGACGACAACCTGAACCTGCTGAACCAGGCCGAGGCCAGGACGCTGCAGGTGCGCAGCGTGCTGTCCGAGACGCCGGTGGGCGGCCATGCGGACGCGCGCTTCCGGGGCCAGGTCGGCCTGCTGCAGGCCTATGCGGCCGCCAGCAACCCCTATTGCTGCGATGCGCAGGGCCATCTCGTCACCAACGGCTACAGCAATGCCACGGTGCAGGGCCGGTTCTACGACACGGTGCTGGTCACCGGCGCCGGCCTGGCGATCGGCACCCCGGTCAGCTACCGGGTCGACTTCGACATCAGTGGCAGCATCAGCCAGCCCAGCTTCGAGCTGGGTGGCGCCTACAGTGCGGACGGTCTGGCCGAGGTCCGCCTGCGCGACCTGTCGACCTCCGAGGAGGTGTCGCTCAGCTGGGATGCCAACCGCCACGCCACCGGGCGCTGGAGCCTGACGCTGGCCACCCAGGTCGGCCGCAGCCTGGGCCTGAGCGGCATGCTCTATGCCGGCGCCTACGTCGGCAGCTTTGCACGGTTGAGCCGGTCGGCGGAAGCCGACTTCTACAGTTCCGCCCACTACAGCCTGGCGCCGTCGGTGGCCGGGCTGAACACCCTGGGCGCCAGCGGCCACGACTAGCTGGCGCCGGTGCCGGAACCCGCCGCCTGGGCCGGGCTGCTGGCCGGCCTGGCACTGCTGGGTGTGCTGCGGATCAGACGATCCGGTCTTCGGGCCGGGTGATCTTGCCCATCGGCGCGTAGCGCGCACTGGGCTGCAGCGGGTGCTCGGCCGCGCCGCCGTCCCACACCGGGTCGGCGATGCCCTCGAACACCTCGCGCAGGCGCTGGCCCCAGGTGCTGTGGATCATCTGGAAGTACGGGTTCTCGTCGTCGATGCAGACCATCTGGTCGCTCCAGAAGCTGCCCTCGCGGTAGACCAGCAGGTCCAGCGGCAGGCCCACGCTCAGGTTGGACTTCAGCGTCGAGTCCATGCTGACCAGGGCGCACTTGGCGGCCTCGTCCAGCGGCGTGGCCGGCGTCAGCACCCGGTCGAGGATGGGCTTGCCGTACTTGCTCTCGCCGACCTGGAAGAAGCAGGTCTCGCGCGTGGCCTCGATGAAGTTGCCGGCCGAATAGACCAGGAACATGCGCATCGCCTCGCCCTTGATCTGGCCGCCGAAGATCATGCTGGCGTTGAAGTCGATGCCGGCGGCCTTCAGGCTGGGGCCGTCCTGCTGGTAGACGCGGCGCACCGCCGCGCCCAGCACCCGCACCGCGTCGAACATGCTCTCGGCATTCCAGATCGTCAGCGCCGGCTGGTTGGGGCCGCGGTCGATCTTCTCCAGCTGCAGGATCTCGCGCACGCTCTGGCTGATCGACAGGTTGCCGGCCGACAGCAGCACCATGAAGCGGTCGTCCGGCTTCTCGTAGACGATCATCTTCCGGAAGGTGCTGATCTGGTCGATGCCGGCGTTGGTGCGGCTGTCGGACAGGAACACGAGGCCGGCGTTCAGGCGGATGCCGATGCAGTAGGTCATGGTGGCGCTTGGTCGGACGGGCGCCGGGCGCCCTGGACGCCCGGCAAACCGGCGAGGGTATCAGCCCGCGCCGAACTGCCGTCGCACCGCCTGCAGCCCGGCCTCGGTCGCCCGCAGCGCCTGCGCGATGTCGGCCTCGGTGTGGGCCGCACTCAGGAACATGTTGTGCTTCGGGTGCAGGTAGACGCCGTGGCGCAGCGCCTCGGCGCAGAAGGCGTTGACCTTGGCGAAGGCCGGGTCGTCGTCGAACAGCACCAGCGGCATCTGCACCGGCCCGCTCTGGCGGATGTGCACGCCCAGGCTGGTGGCCTGCTCGGCCAGGCCCTGGCGGAACAGGCCGCCCACCCGTTCCAGGTGCGCCACCAGCCCGTCACGCCGGGCGACCGCCAGCGTGGCGAGCGCCGCCGCCATCGCCACGCCGCCGGCCCAGAAGCTGCCGGTGGTGAAGATGCGGGTGGCGGCGTCGCGCAGCGCGTCGGCGCCGGTGACGGCCGCCAGCGCATGGCCGTTGGCGATGGCCTTGCTCCAGGCCGCCAGGTCGGGGCGGACGCCCAGCGGCTCCCAGCTGCCGGCCAAGTGCAGGCGGCAGCTGGTGCGCACCTCGTCGAGCACCAGGGCCGCACCGGCACGGTCGCACAGCCGGCGCGCGGCCTGGGCGAAGGCGGGGGCTGGCGCTTCCTGGTCGATGCCCAGGTCGTGGCGGATCGGCGCCAGCAGCACGGCGGCCAGGTCGTCGCCAGCCTGGGCCACGGCAGCCTCCAGGCTGGCCACGTCGTTGTAGCGGCAGCGGATCAGGTGCGCCCGGTCCTCGGCCGTGGTGCCGGCGGCCACCGGCGTGCACCAGGGCGCCGCGCCGTGGTAGCTGCCCTGGGCGGCGATCACCTTGCGCCGCCCGGTGGCCGCGCGCGCCACCATCAGCGCCACCGTGGTCGCATCCGTCCCGTTCTTCTGGAACAGCACCCAGTCGGCATGGGCGATGGTGTCGACCAGGGCCTCGGCCAGTTCGACGAAGCGCGGTGTCGGGCCGTTCAGGCAGTCGCCCAGGGCGGCCTGGGTGCGGGCGGCGGCTTCCACCTCGGAGTGCTGCCAGCCCAGCAGGTTGGGGCCCCAGCCGCACATGAAGTCGATGAACTCACGGCCGTCCACATCCCACAGCCGGCAGCCGTCGCCGCGCTGGAAGAACTGCGGATAGCCGGCCGGCAGCGCCGCGGCGTTCAGGTGGCCGCTCATGCCGCCGGGCACGACGCGGCGTGCGCGCTGGCGCAGGGCCTGGTCGGCGGGGCCGCTGGAGGTGGGCTGGGGATCGCTCATCACTCGCTCCGGCGAGCGCCGGCTGGCCCGCTGCGGTCGATGATGCCAAGCCGTCGCGGGCCGGCGGCCCGGGGTTTTCAGCCCCTCTTCAGCCTCGGTTGGCGAGCGCCTTCAGCCGGTACAGCGCCTCCAGCGCTTCGCGCGGCGTCAGCGCATCGGGGTCGATGCCAGCCAGCGCGGCGTCCACCGGAGACGGCTCGGCCACCGCCGCCTCGGGCGGCGCGGCGAACAGGTCCACCTGGGCATCCCCGGCCCGCTGCTGGGCTTCCAGCGCCTCCAGCGTCGCCCGTGCCTGGCGCACCAGCGAGGCCGGCATGCCGGCCAGCCGCGCCACCTGCACACCGTAGCTGCGGCTGGCCGGGCCGGGCTCGATGGCGTGCAGGAAGACGATGTCGTGACCGGCCTCCACGGCGGAGACGTGCATGTTCAGCGCCCGCGGGTGCTTGGCCGGGAATTCGGTCAGCTCGAAATAGTGGGTGGCGAACAGGGTGAAGGCCTGGTTGCGGTCGTGCAGCTGGCTGGCGATGGCGCCGGCCAGGGCCAGGCCGTCGAAGGTGCTGGTGCCGCGGCCGATCTCGTCCATCAGCACCAGGCTGTGCGGCGTGGCGGCGTGCACGATGGCCGCCGCCTCGGTCATCTCCAGCATGAAGGTCGACTGCGCATTGGCCAGGTCGTCGGCCGCGCCGATGCGGGTGTGGATGGCGTCGACCGGCCCCAGCGTGCAGG
>CALMIF010000274.1 GCA_937864045.1 uncultured Aquabacterium sp.
CCCAGTAGTTGATCTCCATGATCTTGACGTAGGCCTCCAGCCAGTCGCCGATCTTGTCCTTGGGCGCGAACACCGGCCAGTCGTCCGGGAAGGGCAGGTAGGGCAGGTGGTCGTACCAGACCGGGTCGTGCAGGCACAGGCTCTTGTAGCGGTTGCGCCAGCTGTCGCCGGCGCGCGGGTTCTTCTCGACGACGATGTGCGAGATGCCCAGGCGCCGCAGCCGCGCACCCAGCGCGATGCCACCCTGGCCGCCGCCGATGATCACCACCTCGGGCTGCACCGTGCGGCCCAGGTTCGCCGCTTCGTCGGCCTTCAGCTCGGCCCAGCTCTTGCGGCCGCGGTGCACGCCGTGCTCGGCGCCGGCCACGCGGCGCTTGCCGGTCTTCTCCTCGTGGCCCTTGAGCTCGACCATGGTCGTCAGCAGGGTCCAGGCGCGTCCGTCGATCAGCCGCACCTGGCCCTTGCCGCGGGCCAGCCGGGTCTCGAAGGTGAGCCAGGCCTCGGTCACGCCGTCGGCGGCGGTGGCCTCGCCGATCAATTGCCAGTTGCTGGGCGCCACGTCGTCCAGGCGGGCTTCGAGCATCGCGCGCACGGCGGCCGGGCTTTCCTGCGTGCAGATGTTCCAGGTGAAGCTGACGAGGTCGCGCCAGTAGCAGTCGTCGCCCATCAGCGCCACGGCGGCGGCGATGTCACGGCGCTGCAGCGCGCTGTCGAAGGCGCTCAGCCAGGCTTGCGCCTGCTGGGTCGGGGTGGTGTCGGTCATGGTGGGCATGTCTCCGTGTTCTGCTGAACCGTGCAGCGGCCGGTCGGCCGTGCGGCTGGATCTGCGCAAGGTGCGTGCCGCGCCGGGGCGGGCAGCGCATGCGGCGGCGCACCATCGGCGCTTGGCCAATGCAGGCGCGGCTTTTCCGTGGTCGACAGCGCGAACCTGCTGCAGCGCAGCAAGCGATCGACGGCTGTCACAGGGTGACAGGTGTCACACCCGTGCTGTGACAGCCGCCGCAGGGCGCGCTGATCCAGGACATCGAACTCGGCAAGGACGCCGACGGCAAGGTCCGCTACGTCGCCAGCTTCGTGCTCACGACACCGGTCGACCTGAAGCAGGCCAGCGGCCTGCTGTGGCACGACGTGCCCAACCGCGGCTCGCCGGCGCCGATCAACGCCATCGAGCGCGGTTTCGGCGACATCGGCCTGGCCAGCGCCTGGCAGGGCGACAACGCGGCCATCAACCCGCAGAACGGCACGGCGGTGCGGCCGGCGATGGCGGTCGACGGCCGCCACTTCCTGCAGCTGCCCATCGCCCGCAACGCCGACGGCTCGGCCGTCACCGGCCTGGTGTTCGGCCGCATCGTCAACCGCAGCGGGCCGGGGTCGCAGCCGCTGATCGTGCAGACCAACCCGGTGCCCTACAGGCCGGCGACGCTGGACACCGCCCAGGCCCGCCTGGTCACCCGCAGCGGCGAGTTGCAGGACGGCACCGCCATCGGCGAGCAGGTGGTGGCGCCAGGCGACTGGGCCTGGGCCCGCTGCGACGCGGCCAACCCCTTCCCCGGCACGCCCGACGCCAGCCAGGTCTGCGTGAAGGGCGGCTTCGACCCCGCCAAACTCTACATGGTGGTCTACACCGCCAAGGACCCCTGGCTGCTGGGCGTGGGCTTCGCCGCCTGGCGCGACGTGGGCCAGTGGTTCCGCACCGCCGCCGCCGACGACACCGGCACGCCCAACCCGGTGGCGCAGCGGGTGACGCACAGCATCGCGCGCGGCGTGTCGCAGTCGGGCAACTTTCTGCGCGGCTGGCTGCACCTGGGCTTCAACCAAGGCGAGGACGGCAAGCCGGTGCACGACGGCCTGTGGCCCATCATCGCCGGCCGGCGCATCGCGCTGAACTTCCGCTGGGCCCAGCCCGACGGCATGCTGGAGCTCCACCAGGCCGGCAGCGAAGGCCCGCAGTGGTGGGCGAAGCATCCCGACCCGGTGCGCGGTGGGCCGGCGGCCGGCACCCTGGACCGCTGCGAGGCCAGCAAGACCTGCCCCAAGGTGGTCGAGCATTTCGGCTCGGCCGAGGTCTGGGCGCTGAAGCTCACGCCCGAGTGGGTGGGCACCGACGCCAGGGCCGACCTGCCGCTGCCGGCCAACGTGCGCCGCTACGACATCCCCAGCAGCACGCATGGTGGTGGTGCCGGCGGCTTCAACAGCAGCCTGCCGGGCAAGGGACTGCCGGCCACCGGCCCCAACTGCCCCGGCAACAACTTCGGCACCGGCGTGCTGCCGGCCAACCCCGTGCCGCACACGCAGACGGTCAACGCGATCCGGGCGCACTTCCGCCAGTGGGTGATGAAAGGCACGCTGCCGCCGGACAGCGTCTATCCCAGGCTCGCCGGCAGCACGGTCGACGCCGACGCGCTGATCGGCGCCGCCGACGCCAGCGAGGTGCTGAAGTGAGGCGGCGCGCCTAACGCGGCTTGCGACGGGGCGCGGCACCGGTGCGCGGCGGCAGGCCGCTGTGGCGCGTCAGCACCGTGCCGCGCTTCGGCGTGGCGGCGGGCGCCTCGGCCCTGGCCGCCGTCTTGACCGCCGGCTGGTAGCTCGGCACCAGGTGCTTCTTGCCGTTGCCGATCAAGTCGGCCCGGCCCATGGCCTGCAGGGCCTCGCGCAGCAGCGGCCAGCCGGCGGCATCGTGGTAGCGCAGGAAGGCCTTGTGCAGTCGGCGGCGCTTCTCGCTGCGCACCACGTCGACCCGCTCGTTGCCGTCGGGCTTGGCCGCATCGCGGCTCAGGCCCCGCAGCGGGTTGCGGCCCGTGTGGTACATCGCCGTCGCGCTGGCCATGGGGCTGGGATAGAAGGTCTGGACCTGGTCGGCGCGGAAGCCGTTGCGCTTGAGCCAGAGCGCCAGGTTCATCATGTCCTCGTCGCTGGTGCCCGGGTGGGCGGCGATGAAGTACGGCACCAGGAACTGCTGCTTGCCGGCCTCGGCGCTGAACTTGTCGAACAGCTGCTTGAAGCGGTCGTAGCTGCCGATGCCCGGCTTCATCATCTTGGCCAGCGGCCCGGCCTCGGTGTGCTCGGGCGCGATCTTCAGGTAGCCACCGACATGGTGGGTCACCAGTTCCTTCACGTAGGCGGGCGAGCGCACCGCCAGGTCGTAGCGCAGGCCCGAGCCGATCAGCACCTTCTTCACGCCCGGCAGCGCCCGTGCAAGGCGGTACAGGCGGATCAGCGGGTCGTGGTCGGTGCCCAGGTTGGGGCAGATGCCGGGCCACACGCAGCTGGGCTTGCGGC
>CALMIF010000275.1 GCA_937864045.1 uncultured Aquabacterium sp.
GCCATGCAGCCGGTGCCGGCCGAGGTGATGGCCTGGCGGTAGACATGGTCCTGCACGTCGCCGGCGGCGAACACGCCCGGCACGCTGGTCATGGTCGCGAACCCGTTCAGCCCCGAGCGGGTGACGATGTAGCCGTCCTTCATCTCCAGCTGGCCCTTGAAGATGTCGGTGTTGGGCTGGTGGCCGATGGCGATGAAGCAGCCCTTGAGCGTCAGGTCTTCGGTGGCGCCGGAGTTGACGTTCTTCAGCCGCACGCCGGTGACGCCGCTCTGGTCGCCCAGCACCTCGTCCAGCGTGCTGTGCAGGTGCAGCACGATCTTGCCGGCGGCGACCTTCTCGTTGAGCTTGTCGACCATGATGGCCTCGGCGCGGAACTTGTCGCGCCGGTGCACCAGGTGCACGGTGCTGGCGATGTTGCTGAGGTAGAGCGCTTCCTCGACGGCCGTGTTGCCGCCGCCGACCACGGCCACCGTGTCGCCGCGGTAGAAGAAGCCGTCGCAGGTGGCGCAGCCGCTGACGCCGCGGCCCATGAAGGCCGATTCGCTGGGCAGGCCCAGGTACTTGGCGCTGGCACCGGTGGCGATGATCAGGCTGTCGCAGGTGTACCTGCCGCTGTCGCCGGTCAGCGTGAACGGGCGCTGGCTGACGTCGACCGTGTGGATGTGGTCGAACACGATCTGGGTGTTGAAGCGCTCGGCATGCTTCTGGAAGCGCTCCATCAGCTCGGGGCCCTGCACACCCATCACGTCGGCCGGCCAGTTGTCGACCTCGGTGGTGGTCATCAGCTGGCCACCCTGGGCCAGGCCGGTGACCAGCACCGGCTTGAGGTTGGCGCGGGCGGCGTAGATGGCGGCGCTGTAGCCGGCCGGGCCGGAGCCCAGGATCAGCACCTGGGCATGCAGGGTGGGGGTGCTCATGCGGTGTGTGAGGTAGGGGGATGGGGGCGGCAGGTGGGGCGCGCCAGCGTCCAGGAATTGTCACATGCGGGGGAAACCCGGGGGTCGGCATCCTGACCATCGGCACAATAGGGAAAGCACATCAGAACTGACCCGTGAAGCCCGTGCTGCTTGCGCGTTTGGTGCCATCGGTCACGCAACACACTGACGGTCAGGAAGGGAATTCACCATGTCGATGTTGACGAATCTGGATCTGATCCGGCGCGTGCCGCTGTTCTCCATGCTGACCAACGACCAGGCCCAGGCGATCGCCGACAGCGTGGTCAAGCGGCGCTTCCGCCGCGGGGAGCTGGTGGTCGAGCAGGGCCGCAAGAGCAATACCCTGTTCATCCTGCTCAATGGCCGGGCCCGGGTGCTGACCTCGGACAGCCGGGGCCGCGAGGTCATCCTGGCGGTGCTGGAGAGCGGCGACTATGTCGGCGAGATGAGCCTGATCGACAACGAGGCGCATTCGGCCACCGTGCGTTGCGAGATCCAGACCGACATGCTGATCCTGGGCCGGGCCGATTTCGCCCGCTGCCTGCCCGAGCATTCGTCGCTGAGCTACGCGATCCTGCGCGGCCTGGTGCGCCGCCTGCGCCATGCCGACCGCCAGATCGAGTCGCTGGCCCTGCTCGACGTCTACGGCCGCGTCGCCCGCACGCTGCTGGAAATGTCCGAGGAGATCAACGGCGTGAAGATCATCCGCAACAAGGTCTCGCGCCAGGACATGGCCAAGGTCGTCGGCGCCTCGCGCGAGATGGTCAGCCGGGTGATGAAGGACCTGGAGGAGCGCGGCGTGATCGAGACCCAGGAGAACGGCTCGGTCATCATCAAGGAACGCGCGCCGCAGCCGGAGTGATCCGCACCGCCGGCAGCCGCCGCCCCGGCGGCTGACTCGGCCGGTCGTCCGACACCGGCCAGCAAGGTGCTTGCGCGACAATTCCGCGCATGACTTTTCCTCTTGGCTCATTGCAGCGCGACGGCGCGGCGTCGTTGCCCGTCCAGCGTGGTGCCGACACGGCCGCGATGCCTGGCCTGCGACCGCAGTTGCTGCTGCTGAGCGGCGGTGTGGTCTGGCTGCTGCTGCTGCTGGCCCTGGCCAGCCACCGCGCCACCGACCCCGGCTTCTCCACCTCGGGCACGGGTGCGCCGGTGGCCAACTGGGCCGGCCTGCTGGGCGCCTGGGCGTCCGACCTGCTGCTGTTCAGCTTCGGCTATTCAGCCTGGTGGCTGATGCTGGCCGGGGGCCGCGCCTGGCTGGCGCTGCTGGCGCGCAGCCTGCGTGGCCGGGCGTCCGTCGATGAACTGCAGCGCCCCGCCTGGTGGTTCTGGGGCGGCCTGCTGCTGCTGATGGCGGCCAGCTGCGGCCTGGAATGGACCCGGCTGTACCGGCTGGATGCGGCCGTGCCCGGCGGCCAGGCTGGTGGTGTGCTGGGCGCCGTCGTCGGCGGCCTGTCGATGCGCTGGCTGGGATTTGCCGGCTCCGGCGTGCTGTGGATCGCCGGCCTGGTGGCCGGCGTGTCGCTGGCGCTGGGCTTTTCATGGGCCCGCGTGGCCGACGCGCTGGGCCGGCGCATCGAGGGCGGCTGGCGTGCCCGTGCCGACAAGCGCGAGGTCAAGGAGGACCTGCGCATCGCCGAAGTGCTGACGCGCGAGCGCGAGCAGGTGGTCGAGGAGGAGCGCGCCGTGGTCGAGGAGCACGCGCCCATCGTCATCGAGGAGACGATGGTCGAGGTGCCCAAGAGCACCCGCGTCGCCAAGGAACGCCAGAAGCCGCTGTTCACCGAACTCACGGACACCAAGCTGCCGCAGGTCGACCTGCTGGACGCTGCGCCCGCGGTGCGTGCCGATTCGGTGACGCCCGAGTCGCTGGAAATGACCTCGCGCATGATCGAGAAGAAGCTGCGCGACTTCGGCGTCGAGGTGCGGGTGGTGGCGGCCAGCCCCGGCCCGGTGATCACGCGCTACGAGATCGAGCCGGCCACGGGCGTCAAGGGCTCGCAGGTGGTCAACCTGGCCAAGGACCTGGCGCGTTCGCTGAGCCTGGTCAGCATCCGGGTGGTGGAGACCATTCCCGGCCGCACGACGATGGCGCTGGAGCTGCCCAACGCCAAGCGGCAGATGATCCGCCTGGCCGAGATCCTGGGCTCGCAGATCTACCACGATGCCCAGTCGCAGCTGACCATGGGCCTGGGCAAGGACATCGTCGGCGCGCCGATGGTGGCCGACCTGGCGAAGATGCCGCACTGCCTGGTGGCCGGCACCACCGGCTCGGGCAAGTCGGTGGGCATCAACGCGATGATCCTGAGCCTGCTCTACAAGGCCGAGGCGCGTGACGTGCGCCTGATCCTGATCGACCCGAAGATGCTGGAGATGAGCGTCTACGAGGGCATCCCGCACCTGCTGTGCCCGGTGGTCACCGACATGAAGCAGGCCGCCAACGCGCTGAACTGGTGCGTGGGCGAGATGGAGCGCCGCTACAAGCTGATGAGCAAGCTGGGCGTGCGCAACCTGGCCGGCTACAACAAGAAGCT
>CALMIF010000276.1 GCA_937864045.1 uncultured Aquabacterium sp.
AACGGCAACCGCCTGACCGTCACCAACTCGGCCGGCGCGCTGCTGGACTGGCAGCAGTTCAACATCGGCGCCGGCGCGGCGGTGCACTTCGCCCAGCCGTCGGCGGCCAGCCGGGTGCTCAACCGCGTGGTCGGCAACGACCCGACCAGCATCCTGGGCAGCCTGAGCAGCAACGGGCAGGTCTGGCTGCAGAACCCCAACGGCGTGCTGTTCGGCCAGGGCGCGCGCATCGACGTGGCCGGCCTGGTGGCGACCACGCTGGCGATCAACAACACGGCCTGGCAGGACGGGCTGCGCAGCGGCAGCTTCCGCCTGGGTGATGGTGGCGCGGCGCTGGGCGGCATCGTCAACCAGGGCGAACTGCGCAGCGCCAGCGGCGGCCAGGTGCTGCTGGTGGGCGGTGCCGGCGGCGTGCGCAACGAGGGCCTGATCCACGCCCCCGACGGCCAGGTGCTGCTGGCCGCGGGCGCCCAGGTCGACCTGGTCGACACCAGCCTGCCGCGCCTGGGCGTGCGCCTGCAGGCGCCGCAGGGCGCCGTGCTGAACCTGGGACAGGTGCTGGCCGGCGGCGGCCGCGTCGACCTGCAGGCCGCGATGGTCAACCAGCAGGGCATCGTGCGGGCCGACGCCATTGGCCCCGGCGGCGCGGTGGTGGCCACGGCGAGCGAGTCGCTCACGCTGGGCGCGGGCAGCGTCACCAGCGCCAGCGGCGCTGCGGGCGGCCAGGTCGCGCTGGACGCCGGTGCCGGCGCACTGCTGGCATCGGGCCGCATCGACGCCACCGCCAGCACCGGGGTTGGCGGCCAGGTCAGCCTGCTCGGCCGGCAGGTGGGCCTGCTGGACGGCGGTGCCATCGACGCCTCGGGCTGGGCCGGCGGCGGCGCGGTGCGCCTGGGCGGCGGCCTGCGCGGGCAGGACGCAGCCTTCCGCAATGCCGACGCCACCTTCTTCGGCCGCGGCGCCAGCATCCGGGCCGACGCCACCGGCCGCGGCGACGGTGGCCTGGTGGTGCTGTGGGGAAGCGACGCGATGCGCGCCTACGGCACGCTCAGCGCCCGCGGCGGCGCCCTGGGCGGCGACGGCGGCTTCATCGAGACCTCGGGCCACTGGATCGACGCCCGGCCGCTGGCGGTCGACGCCCGGGCGCCGGCCGGCCGCGCCGGGCAGTGGCTGCTCGACCCGACCGACTTGCTGATCGTCGACGGCGCGGGCTTCGACAGCAACATCTCCGGCGGTCCCAGCTTCACCACCAACGGCGACCCGGCCGTGCTGAGCACCGATACCATGGCGGCGGCGCTGAATGCCGGCACCAGCGTCACCGTGACCACCGGCGTTGCCGGCAGCGGCTTCGGCGACATCCTGATGTCCGGCGCCAGCCTGTCGGTGGCGCCGCCCAATGCGGTGAGCCTCACCTTCAACGCGCTCGGCAACATCAGCATGCAGGCGTCGCTGATCGAGAGCACCGCCTCGCCGCTGGCGGTGCAGTTCAACGCCGGCGCGGCCGGCGGCGTGGTGGGTGTGGGCAGCCAGGGCAGCAACGGCGGCGGCATCGTCATTGCCGACAGCCGCATCAGCACGCGCGGCGGCGACATCACGCTTGGCGGCGCCAGCCTGGCCTGCGGGCCGATGCTGGGCTGCACCAGCGCCGGTGCGGCGATCGGCGCCGATTCGCGCCTGACCAAGGCGATCGAGACCAGTTTCAGCACCCTGGACGCCGGCAGCGGGACCGTCTCGATGAGCGGCTTCAGCGTCGTCGACAGCACCGCATCGGTCGGCGTGCGCATCGCCGACACCGGGGTGTCCGGCGGCCGGATCCTGATCGACGGACGGGTGGACGCGGCGGGCGACAACTACCGCGCCGGTGTCGAGCTGTGGAACGCGTCGATGGGCGCCACCGGCCAGTTCGCCATCAACGGCACCGCCAGTGCGCCGACGCCGCCCGTGGCATCGGCCCTGGTCGGCATCAACATGATCAACGGCAGCCAGCTGTTCATCAACGGCGCCAGCGCGGCGCTGTCGATGACCGGCACGGCCACCGGCGGCACGGGCACCGCCGAGGGGGGCGGGCTGCTGATCGGCATCCAGCTGGCCGACGACAGCACCAGGATCACCGCCACCAACGGCGCGGCCGTCGACCTCATCGGCCTGGCCCGGGGCGAAGGCTTCCGTGTCGGCATCAGCACCAGCTCGCGCCTGCTCGCCATCGACGCCACCGGCGGCAGCAGCCTCTCGCTGACCAGCGACAACCGCCTGGTGCTCAACGCCGACATGGTGGCGCCCACCGGCGGCAGCCTGGTGTTGCGCGGCAGCGAGGGCGTGTTCATCGACGACATGCGCCTGAGCGGCGCGCCGGCCACCGCCCTGCTGGACGGCAGCACGGTGGCCATCGGCACCCAGGGCCTCACCACCGAGGTGAGCTTCGAGGGCGTGACCGCGCTGACGCTGCGCGGCGACCAGTTCCTGCTGGGCAGCGACCCGGCCAGCAGCGGCGCGTTGACCGGTCCCGGCACCGAGGCGCAGGCCCTGAGCTTCACGCCGCCGACCGGCCTGCAGGCGCTGCTGGCCTCCGGCGGCAACGTGCGGGTGCAGGCCGACTTCGTGCAGATCTATCCCAGCGCGGCGGTGTACTCGTCGGCCGAAGGCACGGCCATCGACATCGCCGGCCGCAATGCCGGTGCCTCGGTGCTGTCCTTCACCAATCTCAGCGGCAACAGCGCACTGCAGGCACCCTCGGGCCGCTGGCTGGTGCATGCAGCCGATTCACCCGATGGCGGCAGCTTCCTGCCCGACGGCCTGGTGGCCGACTTCTGGCAATACGCCGACACGCCCGGCACCACGGCGCCCGCACGCGGCGGCAACGGCTTCCTGTACGCCAGCACGCCGCTGCTGTCGCTGGCGGGCAACGGCGCGCTGAGCCGGGTCTACGACGGCACGACCACGGTCGACCTGGCCGCTGCAGGCCTGGCCGTCGCCGGTCTGCGCACCGGCCAGGTGTCGGTCGGCACGCCGCAGTTCGTCGATGCGAATGCCGGCCCCGCCAAGGCGGTGACGCTGGTCGCCGCGCCGGGCGGCAGCACCGTCGTCACCACCGGCGGCACCCCGGTCTACGGCTACGGCACCGATGCAGCGACGATGCGCGGCACCATCTCGTCGCGGCCGCTGACCCTGCTGGCCGCCACCGCCAGCGACAAGGTCTACGACGCCAACTTCAATGTCCAGGTCACCAACTGGACGCTGGGCAACGTGGTCAACGGCGACGACGTGCGGGTGGACAGCGGCTTCGGCACGATCACCGGCAACAATCCGGGCGTCGGCAGCAAGTCCGTGGTGGCGCAGATCACGACCCTGGGCGGCGCGGCCGCCGCCAACTACACCGGCACCGGCCTGGAGGTGGCGACGACGGCCAACGTCACGCCGCGGCCGCTGAACCTGCAGTCCGTCGTCGTGGCCGACAAGGTCTACGACGGTGGCACCACCGCCAGCGTCAGCAGCTGGGCCCTGGGCAACCTGGTCAACGACGACGACGTGCGTGTGCTGACCGGCAGCGCCGCCTTCGCCACGGCCGCCGCGGGCACGGCCAAGCCCGTGTCGGCCACGGTGCTCACCCTCGGCGGCGCGGATGCCGGCAACTACAGCGCCAGCAATCTGGGCGTGCAGGCCACCGGCAACATCACGCCGCGGCCGCTGGGCCTGCAGTCGGTGGTGGTGGCCGATAAGGTCTACGACGGCAGCGTGGCGGCGACGCCGCTGAACTGGGTGCTGTCGAACGTGGTCGGCAACGACCAGGTGCAGGTGAGCAGCGGCAACGCGGTCTTCGCCTCGGCTGCAGCCGGCGGCGCCAAGCCGGTGACGGCCACCGTCACGGCGCTGGGTGGCAGCGCGGCGGCCAACTACAGCGCCCAGGGCCTGAGCACGCAGGCCAGCGGCAACATCACGCCGCGGCCGCTGGGTCTGAGCACGGTGGTGGTGCCCGACCGGATGTACGACGGCACGCTCACCGCCGTGGTCAGCAACTGGGTGCTGTCGAACGTGATCGGCGAGGACGATGTGCGCGTGGCCAGCGGCACGGCGCAGTTCCTGACCCCCGGTGCCGGCACGGCCAAGCCCGTGACGGCCACGGTCGGCAGCCTGGGTGGTGCGGCTGCGGGCAACTACAGCGCCACCGGCGTGCAGGCGGCGACCACCGCCACCATCACGCCGCGCACGCTGTTCGTCAGCAGCCTCTCGGTGGCCGACAAGGTCTACGACGGCACCCTGTCCGCCACGGTCAACGGCTGGACCCTGGGCAACGTGGTCGGCCAGGACGACGTGCAGGTCAATGGCGGCACGGCGCAGTTCTTCACCGCCGGCGCCGGCGTGGCCAAGCCGGTCGTCGCCACGGCCGGTGCGCTGTCCGGCGCCGACGCTGCCAACTACACGGCGGCCGGGCTGCAGGCGTCGTCGACCGCCAGCATCACGCCGCGGCCGCTGGCATTGCAGTCGGTCAGCCTGGCTGACAAGGTCTACGACGGCAGCGTGGCGGCCACGGTCGCCAGCTGGCGGCTGGGCAACGTGGTGGGCGAGGACGACGTGGCCCTGAGCGGTGTCTCCGCCGTCTTCGCCTCGCCGAATGCCGGCAGCGCGCGGCCGGCGACCGCCCTGGCCGGCAGCCTGGTTGGTGCTGCCGCCGCCAACTACAGCGCCGACGGCCTGACGGCGCAGACCACCGGCAACATCACGCCGCGGCCGCTGACGCTGGAGTCGGTGACGGTGACCGACAAGGTCTACGACGGTGGCACCGGGGCCACGGTGACCGCCTGGCGCCTGGCCGGCGTGCTGGAAGGCGACCGGGTGCAAGTGCAGACCGGCAGCGCCACCTTCGGCAGCGCCGGCGTGGGCAGCGCCAAGCCCGTCACCGCGACCGTGGCCACGCTGGGCGGGACCTCGGGCGCGAACTACAGCGCCGCCGGGCAGACCGCGCAGGCGACGGCCAGCATCACCCCGGCGACGCTGACCTACCTGGCCGATGCGCTGACCCTGCACCCGGGCGATGTCCTGCCGGTGCTGACCGGCCGCGTCACCGGCTTCGTCGGTGGGGACAGCCTGGCCGGGGCCACCAGCGGCACGCTGGGCTTCAGCACCGAGGCCAGCACCAGCGGGGAGCTCGGGCGCTATGCGATCACCGGCAGCGGCTTGTCGGCGGCCAACTACGTCTTCGTGCAGGCGGCGACCAATTCCACGGCGCTGACGCTGGCCATCGCCCCGCAGCCGCCGCTGGTGCTACCACCCGAGCCGACGGTGACCAGCAGCGTGGCCAGCACCACCGCCACCGCGGTGGTGGCCGTGCTGGCGCCCACCGTGGCCAGCACGCCGGCCAGCGGCCGGGCGCTGGATGCCGTGGAAGTGCTGGCGCCGTCGGCCGCCGGCGGTGACGGCAGCGCCCGGCGCTTCGACAGCCTGGACCTGGACCGCATGTCCGCCGGCACCGTGGCGATGGCCCTGGCCGCGCGCGACGCCTACAAGAACGAGGTGTTCAAGGCCGCCAAGGACGAGCTGGCCGCCAACCCGTCGGTGGCCGACGCACCGGGTTGCGCCTCGCAGCAGCAGGCCGCCAGCGGCCAGTGCCTGCTGGTGCGCCCGCTGGGCGGCACCGCCGAGATCTCCAACGCCCGGGTGGTCGAGCGAGCGCCCCTCACGCCGCCGGGCTTCGCGCCGGCCCCGCCGCCTGCAACTGCGCCGGCCCAGGCCGCCGCGGCACCCGCACCCGCCCGGCCGGTGGCCCCGGCCGCACCGGCCGTTGCCGCCGCGCCTGCTGCGCCTGCCGCACCGGCGATCCGCATCCAGCCGATGCCGCCCGACCTGGCCATCAACCTGCCGCAGCGCCAGGCCGTGGCGCGCGCAGCCGTGCCGCAGATCCAGCGCAAGATCGCCGTGCTAATCGGCATCGACCGCTACCAGGACGAGCGCATCCCGCAGCTGGGCAACGCCGTGGCCGACGCCCGCGCCGTGGCGCGCACGCTGACCGAGCGCCTGGGCTACGAGACCGTGGTGCTGGAGAACCCCGGCAAGGCGACGATCTTCCGCACGCTGAACCAGCTGGCCGGCCAGGTGGGGCCGAACGACTCGGTGGTGCTGTACTACGCCGGCCATGGCGAGCGGGTCGAGAAGACCGGCCTGGGCTACTGGCAGCCGGCCGACGCCGACGCCGGCCGCGCCGAGTCGTGGATCAGCAATGCCGACATCGACCGCCTGCTGCGCCAGCTGCCGGCGTCGCAGCTGGCCATGGTGTCGGACAGCTGCTTCTCCGGCAGCCTGGTCTCGGGCGAGCGCATCCGCGGCGTGCCGGCCACGCCCGACCCGGCGTCCCTGCTGAGCAAGCGCGCGGTGGTGGTGATGACCTCGGGCGGCAACGAGCCGGTGTTCGACGCCGGCCTGAACGGCCACTCGCCCTTCGCCTGGAACCTGATGCAGTCGCTGAACCAGGTCGGCAACCAGACGGCGGGCTGGAAGCCGGGCAGCAGCGTCTTCGAGCAGGTGCGCTTCGCGGTGGCCCGCAAGCTGCCGCAACGGCCGCAATACGGCGCCAGCAGCGGTGGCGGACACGAACAAGGTGCAGATTACCTGTTCGAACAGCGCCAATTGCGGTAAACCCGGGGCACCGCGCCACTCCGGCGCAACACGATGGAGCGAGTGATGCAAGGATCTTCCGTGCGGACCGGGCTGGCAGTTGCCGGCCTGCTGTCCGGTTGGCTGCTGGCGGCGGCCGGTGCCTGGGCCCAGACGGCGGCCCCGGTGCTGAAGAACAACCAGGTGACCGAGGACGCGCTGGTCGACGCGCTGGCGGTCGACGTGCCCGAGACGGCGGCCAGCGGCGCCACGCGCGGCTTTCGCCCCGCCGTCAAGCCGGGCACGGCCGGGGCCAGCCTGCAGGCGGCCAAGCCGCCGGCGCCGGGCAAGGCCAACCTGCTGATCACCTTCGCCACCGGCTCGGCCGAGCTGACGCCGGAGACGATCAAGGTGCTGGAGACGGTGGCCCGCGCGCTGCAGTCCGACAAGCTGGCCGGTTTCGCCTTCCGCATCGAGGGCCATGCCGACCCGCGCGGTGGCGCCGACTTCAACCTCAAGCTGTCCGAGGAACGGGCGCAGAGCGTGGCCGCCTACCTGACGACCAAGCTGGGCGTGCTGCCCGAGCGCATCCAGCCGGTGGGCAAGGGCAGCAGCGAGCTGCTGAACCCGACCCAGCCGGACGCGCAGGAGAACCGGCGCGTCACGATCGTTACGACACCGTAACCCCCCCGAAGCGCCTGCGGCGCTCCCCCCCAGGGGGGCGCCGCCAGCGGCCCGGCAGAGCCGGTTCCGCGGCGACCGCTTGGTTGCGCCGTGCACAGCCCCTCGGGCCTCTTGCGAGGCCCGGCGTCCCTAGAATGCCGGGCCTTCCCCGCCGGAGCCCGCTGCATGAACCGTCCCGTCGACCCGCCTGCAGACGCGCTGTGCAGCCCCGCTGACGAGGGCGACAGCGCGGCGGGCGGCGGTGCGATCCGCATCCGCGGTGCACGCCAGCACAACCTGAAGAACCTGGACCTGGACATCCGCACCGGCGAGCTGACGGTGGTGACCGGGCCCAGCGGTTCCGGCAAGTCCAGCCTGGTGTTCGACACGCTGTATGCCGAGGGCCAGCGGCGCTACGTCGAGACCTTCAGCGCCTACGCCCGCCAGTTCCTCGACCGCATGGACCGGCCGGCGGTCGACCGGGTGGACGGCGTGCCGCCGGCCATCGCCATCGACCAGACCAACCCGGTGCGCACCTCGCGCTCGACGGTCGGCACGATGACCGAGCTGAACGACCACCTGAAGCTGCTCTACGCCCGGGCCGCCCAGCTGTTCGACCGGCAGACCGCGCAGCCGGTGCGGCACGACACGCCGGAGACCATCCATGCCGACCTGCTGCAGCGCGCCGCCGCTGCCGGTGAACCGCGGCTGGCGGTGACCTTCCCGGTCGAACTGCCGGGCACGGTGACGCCGGCCGAGGTCGAGCAGTGGCTGTCGGCCAGCGGCTTCACGCGGGTGCAGGCGGAACGGGTGGTCAACGGCCGCAAGGTGCTGGATGTCGTCGCGGATCGCTTCCGCGCCGCCGGTGCCGAGAAGGCGCGGGTGATCGAGGCGATCGAGGTCAGCCTGAAGCGCGGCAGCGGGCGGGTCAATGTGTACGTGTTGGCCGACGAAGGCCAGGACACGCCGATCTGGCGTTACTCCACCGGCCTGCACTGCCCCGAGAGCGACCTGCGCTATGCCGAGCCCACGCCGGCGCTGTTCAGCTTCAACTCGGCCTTCGGTGCCTGCGAGGCCTGCCGCGGCTTCGGCCGGGTGATCGGCGTCGATTTCGGCCTGGTGATCCCCGACCACCGCAAGACCCTGCGCAACGGCGCGATCAAGCCGCTGCAGACACCCGCCTGGAAGGAATGCCAGGACGACCTGCTGAAGTACGCCGGCGAGGCCGGCATTCCGCGTGACACCGCCTGGAGCCAGTTGAGCCAAGCCCAGCGCGACTGGGTGATCGAGGGCAACCCGAACTGGGGCGGCAACTGGAACAAGCAGTGGTACGGCGTGCGCCGCTTCTTCGGCTACCTGGAGAGCAAGGCCTACAAGATGCACATCCGCGTGCTCTTGTCCAAGTACCGCAGCTACACGCCCTGCGCCACCTGCGGCGGCGCGCGGCTGAAGACCGAGGCGTTGCAATGGCGGCTCGGCGACAAGGCGGCGGCTGATGCGGTGATGGCGCCTTCGCAGCGCATGCTGCCGGTGGGCGTGGCCTGGTCGCGCAACCAGCTCGAAGCGCTGCCCGGCCTCAGCCTGCACGACCTGATGCTGCTGCCGATCGAGCGGCTGCGGCGCTTCTTCGACGGCCTGACTTTGCCGAGCACCATGCTCGACGAGGCGCTGAAGCTGCTGCTCGACGAGATGCGCACGCGGCTGAAGTACCTGTGCGACGTGGGCCTGGGCTACCTGACCCTGGACCGCCAGAGCCGCACGCTGAGCGGCGGCGAGGTGCAGCGCATCAACCTGACCACCGCGCTGGGCACCAGCCTGGTCAACACGCTGTTCGTGCTCGACGAGCCCAGCATCGGCCTGCACCCGCGCGACATGAACCGCATCGTCGAGGCGATGCAGCGCCTGCGCGATGCCGGCAACACCCTGGTGGTGGTGGAGCACGACCCGGCGGTGATGCTGGCCGCCGACCGCCTGATCGACATGGGCCCGGGCCCGGGTGAACGCGGCGGACAGATCGTCTTCGACGGCACGCCCGACGCGGCGCGCAGCGCGGACACGCTGACTGGCGCCTACCTGGGCGCACGCAAGCATGTGGGCATCGGCCTGCGGCGCTTCGTCACTGAATCGACCCCGAAGCTGATCCTGCAGGGCGTGACCGAGCACAACCTGCAGAACATCGAGGTCAGCTTTCCGCTGCAGCGGCTCACCGTCGTCACCGGTGTCAGCGGCAGCGGCAAGAGCACCCTGGTGCAGGACGTGCTGGTGCCGGCCCTGCTGCGCCATTTCGGCAAGCCCACCGAGGGCGCCGGCGCGCACGAGGCCCTGCTGGGCGTGGACTGGCTGGCCGACGCGGTGTTCGTCGACCAGAGCCCCATCGGCAAGACCGCGCGCAGCAACCCGGCCAGCTACGTCGGCGCCTTCGACGAGATCCGCAAGCTGTTCGCCCAGGCGCCGCTGGCGGTGGAGCGCAGCTACACCGCGGGCATGTTCAGCTTCAACGCCGGCGACGGGCGCTGCCCCACCTGCGGCGGCTCGGGCTTCGAACACGTCGAGATGCAGTTCCTCAGCGACGTCTACCTGCGCTGCCCGGACTGCGACGGCAAGCGCTTCCGCGCCGAGCTGCTGGAGGTGAAGCTGATCCGCGGGCCGTACAGCCTGAGCGTGGCCGACGTGCTGGAGCTGACCGTCAACGAGGCCTGCGTGGTCTTCAGCGGCGACCCGGCGGTGACGGCCCGGCTGCAGCCCATCGTCGACGTGGGCCTGGACTATGTGCGCCTGGGCCAGCCGGTGCCGACGCTGTCGGGTGGTGAAGCCCAGCGGCTGAAGCTGGCGGGCTTCCTGGCCGAGGCCGCGGCCGGCCCGAGGCAGCCGGCGGCGAAAAAGGGCACGCTGTTCCTGTTCGACGAGCCGACCACCGGCCTGCACTTCGACGACATCGCCAAGCTGATGCGGTCCCTGCGCAAGCTGCTGGACGCCGGCCATTCGCTGATCGTCATCGAGCACAACCTCGACGTGATCCGCAGCGCCGACTGGATCATCGACCTGGGGCCCGAGGGCGGCGACGCGGGCGGCCAGCTGGTGTGCTTCGGCACGCCGGAGGATGTGAAGGCGCATCCCACGTCGCACACCGGCAAGGCGCTGCGCGACTACGACGGCGCGCTGGGCCTGAGCCTGACGGCCGAGGAAGGCCGGCCGCTGCAGCTGATTGCCAAGGCCCGGCGCGATGCGGCCAGGCAGGCGGCGGGCAACGCCATCCGCATCGTCAACGCCAAGGAACACAACCTCAAGAGCCTGAACGTCGACATCCCGCGCGACAAGTTCACCGTGGTCACCGGCGTGTCGGGCTCGGGCAAGAGCACGCTGGCCTTCGACATCCTGTTCAACGAGGGCCAGCGGCGGTATCTGGAATCGCTGAACGCCTATGCCCGCAGCATCGTGCAGCCGGCGGGCCGGCCCGAGGTGGACGCGGTCTACGGCATTCCGCCGACCGTCGCCATCGAGCAGC
Source organism: uncultured Aquabacterium sp. (assembly GCA_937864045.1). Taxonomy (GTDB): domain Bacteria; phylum Pseudomonadota; class Gammaproteobacteria; order Burkholderiales; family Burkholderiaceae_C; genus Pseudaquabacterium. Next base: position 10,754 of record CALMIF010000276.1, read on the forward strand.
GCCTGAGCCGTGGCGGCCGCAAGAGCACGGTGGCCACCACCACCGAGGTCTGGCACTTCCTGCGCCTGCTGTGGGTGAAGCTGGGCACGCAGCGCTGCGTTCACG
>CALMIF010000277.1 GCA_937864045.1 uncultured Aquabacterium sp.
CAGCGGCTCGGAGATCGTGGTGTTCCCAAACGTCGACCACGGCTTCAACGCCGATGACCGGCCCCCCTACGACAAGGCCGCCGCCTACGCGCAGAAGCTGGCGGGCGACTGGTTCAAGAAGTACCGCGTCTGAAAGCAGTCACCCGGCCTTGCAGGTGACCGCGCCGCGTGTCGACCGATCAAGACAGAACAGCACGGCGCATCACGTTAGAACATCGGCGCATCTCTGAAGATCCGCGCATCCATCGTCTTCAAATCGTCAGCCACCACCACCGGCGCACCCAGCACCGCCAGCACGTCGCGCTGCAGGTCCAGGCCCGGCGCGATCTCGGTCAGCACCAGGCGGCCGCCGCGCAGTTCGAACACCGCACGCTCGGTGATGTAGGTGATCTGCCGGCCCAGGCCGGCGACGTAGGGGCCGTTGAAGCTCAAGTGCTGCACCGTGGGCACCAGCTTGGGCACGGCGCCATCCTTGACGATGCGCAGCCGGCCGTCGCCGGTGGCGATCTCCAGGCCGCCGGCCGTCAGCGCGCCCATGAACACCACCCGCGGTGTGCTCTGGGTGATGTTGATGAAGCCGCCCACGCCCGACACCTTGCTGCCGAATCGGCTGACGTTGACGTGGCCCTCGGGCGTGAACTCGGCCAGGCCCAGAAAGCTGATGTCCAGCCCGCCGCCGTCGTAGAAATCGAACATCTCGGCGTGGCTGGTGATGGCCTCGGGCCAGCGCGCCGCGCCGAAGGCCGGGCCATCGGCCGGCGTGCCGCCGGTGGGGCCGGATTCGACCGTCAGCACGAAGCCGCCCACGCCCTCCTCGTCGGCCACCGCACCCATGCCGGCGGGCATGCCCACGCCCAGGTTCACCACCGGCCGCAGCGCGCCGGCCCGCGGCGGCACGGCCCGCAGCATCAGCAGGGCGCGGCGCTGGATGATCTTGCGCACGTCCAGCGGCAGCGGCGCCGTGGTGCTGTCCGGCATGCGCATCGGCCGGCTGGCCGGCGCCGCGGCGAAGTGCGCGTCGTAGTCGGCGCCGAAGGTCATGCTGTGGTCCAGCGGGTCGTCGGCGATCACCAGGTGGTCGACCAGGATGCCCGGCACCCGCACCGCCGCCGGCGCCAGCGTGCCGGCCGGAACGATCCGCTTGACCTGCGCGATGACGATGCCGCCCGAGTTGTGCGCCGCCTGGGCGATGGCCAGCAGGTCGTGGTGGAAGGGCTCCTGCTCGCCGGCCAGGTTGCCCAGTTCGTCGGCCGTGGTCGCGCGGATCAGGGCCACGTGGATGGGCAGCGACGGGTAGAACAGCTGTTCCTCGCCGCCCAGCGTCACCAGCTCGACCCTTGGCTCGATGGCCGACAGTGCGGTGCGCGGCGTCAGCCGGCCGCCGTCATGCCGCGGGTCGACGAAGGTGTGCAGGCCGATGCGGGTGACCATGCCCGGCTTGCCGCCGGCAATCGCCCGGTACAGGTGGGCGATCACGCCCTGCGGCAGGTTCCAGGCCTCGATGGCGTCGGCCTCGACCAGGGCGCCCAGCTTGGGCGCCGAGATCCAGTGGCCACCGATCACCCGCTTCAGCAGGCCGGCATGGCCGTAGTGGTTGACGCCGCGCTCGGCGCGGTCGCCCTGGCCGGCGGCGTAGACCAGGGTCAGGTCACGTGGGTGGCCGCTGGCCAGGAAGCGTGCCTCCACCGCCCGGCTCACCGCTTCGGCATGGCCCACGCCGACGAAGCCGGCGCAGGCGATGGTGGCGCCGTCGGGAATCAGCGCGGCGGCCTGGGCGGGCGTCAGCGCGGTGCGGGGGGCGGGTGCGGGCAAGGGCGGCTCCAGTGGCGCGACCATGCTAGCGGCGGCGGCTGGCACGTCAGTCGCCCAGGGGCCAGGGCATGCACTGCATGTTTGCAGAGGCCAGTGCGGCTAGCATGCACGGCCCGGCGCCGGCTCCTCGGCGCCCTTCACCGCCCCCACCATGAGCCTCTTCGCCATCGACATCGGCAACACCCGCCTGAAGTGGGCGCTGTACGAATCGAGCCGCGCCGGCACGGTGGCGGTCGACCAGGGCGCGGTGTTCCTGGAGAACATCGACAGCCTGGCCGACAGCGAATGGAAGGGCCTGCCGCAGCCGGCCACGATGCTGGGCTGCAACGTGGCCGGCGACGCGGTGCGCCGCCGCGTGGAAGAGCAGCTGGAGCTGTGGGACGTGACGCCGCGGTGGGTGGTCAGCGCCGCGGCGGCCGGCGGCATCACCAACGGCTACGACCACCCTGGCCGCCTGGGCACCGACCGCTTCGTGGCGCAGATCGGCGCCCGCCAGCATGTGCTGATGCGCGGTGCGTCGCGGCCCTGCCTGGTGGTGATGGTGGGCACGGCGGTCACGGTGGACGCGCTGGACGCCGACGGCCGCTTCCTGGGCGGCGTGATCCTGCCCGGCCACGGCATCATGCTCAGCGCCCTGCAGGGCGGCACCGCCGGCCTGCGCGTGCCCACCGGCGACGTGGTCGAGTTCCCCACCAACACCAGCGACGCCCTGACCAGCGGCGGCACCTACGCCATCACCGGCGCGATGGAGCGCATGCACCGCCACCTGCAGCAGCGCACCGGCGAGAGCCCGCTGACGCTGATGACCGGCGGCGCCGGCTGGAAGGTGGCGCCCTGGCTCAGCATCGAGCACGAGCTGGTCGACTCGCTGATCTTCGACGGCCTGCTGGCGCTGCAGCGCGAGCGCGAGGCGGCCTGAGTCGGAACTTTCCCGGCTGCTGGCCACCCGAACCGGCTTCCTTCCCTCTGGACCCGCCGTGACCGCCACCGAACAACAGGCCATCCTCCGCATCGCCCTGCTCGCCGCCTTTGCCGACGGCCAGAAGCACGAGCGCGAGCGTGCCGAGATCAAGCGCATCGCCGATGGCCTGGGCCAGGCCGAGGGGGTGCACCTGCCCACGCTGTACCAGGACGTGCTGCTCAAGCGGGTGAACCTCGACACCAGCGTGCCGCAGCTGGCCAGCAGCGACGCGCGTCTGCTGGCCTACGAGATGGCGGTCTGCGTCTGCGATGCCGACGGTGCGCAGAGCCCGGCCGAGCAGGCGTTCCTGGCCGACCTCGGCCGGCGCCTGGGCCTGCAGGCGCCGCAGGCGGGTGGCTTCTCGTCCCAGGCCGAAGCGTTGGCGCAGGCGTCCGTGCCGGTGGCCGCGCCTGCCGCCGCCGCCGCCCCGGCGTCGCCCGCGCCGGATTCGGCATTGCTGGACAAGACCATCCTCGATGCCGCCATCCTCAACGGCGCGCTCGAGCTGCTGCCGGAGAACCTGTCGACGCTGGCGATCATTCCGCTGCAGATGCGGCTGGTCTACCGCATCGGCGAAGCCCACGGCTACCAGCTCGACAGCGGCCATGTGAAGGACTTCCTGGCCACCGCCGGCGTGGGCCTCACCTCGCAGTACCTGGAGCAGGCCGGTCGCAAGCTGCTGGGCGGGCTGCTGGGCAAGATGGGCGGCGGCATGCTGGGTGGCCTGGGGCGCCAGGCGGTCAGCAGCGGCATGAGCTTCGCCGCCACGTACGCGCTGGGCCATGTGGCCAAACGCTACTACGCCGGCGGCCGGGTGCTGAGTGCGCAGATGCTGAAGGACGCCTATGCCAGCACGCTGCAGCAGGCCCAGGGCCTGCAGGCGCAGTACCTGCCGGCGATGCGCGAACAGGCGCGCACGCTGGACACCGGCAAGCTGCTGGCGATGGTGCGCGGCCGGTGATTCCGGCCGGTGCGGTGCGCTACAGGATGTAGCGCGACAGGTCCTCGTTCTTCGCCAGCGCACCCAGCTTGGCGTCGACCATCGCGGCATCCACCGCCACCGTCTGCCCGCTGCGGTTGGGCGCGTCGAAGCTCACCTCGTCGAGCAGGCGCTCCATCACCGTGGCCAGGCGGCGCGCGCCGATGTTCTCGGTGCGCTCGTTCACGTCGTGGGCGATCTGCGCCAGCCTGCGGATGCCCTCGGGCGCGATGTCCAGCGTCACGCCCTCGGTGGCCAGCAGGGCCTGGTACTGCTTGATCAGGCTGGCGTGGGTGCTGGTCAGGATGGCCTCGAAGTCGTCCACGCTCAGTGATCCCAGCTCGACGCGGATCGGAAAGCGCCCCTGCAGCTCGGGGATCAGGTCGCTGGGCTTGGCCAGGTGGAAGGCGCCCGAGGCGATGAACAGGATGTGGTCGGTCTTCACCATGCCGTGCTTGGTGGTGACCGTCGTGCCCTCGACCAGGGGCAGCAGGTCGCGCTGCACGCCCTGGCGCGACACCTCGGCGCCGCTGCCCTCGCTGCGCGAGCACACCTTGTCGATCTCGTCGATGAAGACGATGCCGTTGTTCTCGGCGTTGTGCAGCGCCTGGGTCTTGATGTCGTCCTCGTTGACCAGCTTGCCGGCTTCCTCGTCGACCAGCAGCTTCAGCGCCTCGGCGATCTTCAGCTTGCGGGTCTTCTTCTTGCCTTGCCCCATTTGCGAGAACAGGCCCTTGAGCTGCTCGGCCATCTCCTCCATGCCCGGCGGGGTCATGATGTCGACGTTGCGGCCGGGCTCGGCCAGGTCCAGCTCGATCTCCTTGTCGTCGAGCGTGCCCTCGCGCAGGCGCTTGCGCATCACCTGGCGGGCGGTGTTGTCCTTGGTCTCGGCCG
>CALMIF010000278.1 GCA_937864045.1 uncultured Aquabacterium sp.
GGACACGGAGCAAAACAGGCCCGGCCGCCCCGGCGCGACCGCGCTGAACTCGGCCAGCAAGGTCCGCAATGAGCCCGAATCAGAAGCCGAAGCTCAGGCGTGCTCCGGCGCGTGCTCCGGCACCTTGACGAACAGCGTCGCCACCGCCGCGCAGATCAGCAGCGCGCCGGCCAGCATCACCACGTTGCGGGCGTCGCCGCCCAGCAGCGGCTTGTAGTACAGCGGCAGCGTCACGCTCTGGATCAGCATCGGGATCACGATGAACATGTTGAAGATGCCCATGTAGACGCCGGTGCGCTCGGGCGGAATGCTCTTGGCCAGCATCACGTACGGATTGCCCATGATGCTGGCCCAGCACAGGCCCACGCCAATCATCGGGATGAACAGCCAGGCTTGCGTGTTGATGCCCGGAATCGCCAGCATGCCAAGGCCGCCGGCGGTCAGGCAGGCGGCGTGCATCTTCTGGGCGCCGAAGCGCCTGGCGAACGGCACCAGGCCCAGCGCGGCGACGAAGGCCACCGCGTTGTAGAAGCCGCCGATCTGGCCGTTGACCAGCACCGCGTCGCGGAAACCCGTGCTCGTCGGGTCGCTGGTGTTGAACAGCGAGCGCGCCACGCTGTAGGTGATGTACTGCCAGTAGCAGACCATGCCGTACCACTGGAACAGCTTCATCAGCGCCATCTGGCGCATGGCGGCGGGCATCTCGACGATCGCGTCCCAGATCTCGCGCAGCGTGGCGCCGACGCCGGGCTGCTTGGCCTGGATCTCGGCGCGCTGGGCGGGCGTCAGCGGCAGCTCGGGCACGCGCCAGATCGAGTAGGCGATGGTGCACACCGACAGCACCGCGCCGATCAGGAACGAGATCTTGGTGATGACCGGGATGTGGTTGCCATCCACCAGGTCCTTGTTCATGCCCAGCCAGACCAGGATCGACGGCGCCAGGTAACTCAGCGTCTGCGCCAGGCCGGTGAAGGCGCTCTGCGTCAGGTAGCCCTGAGCATGCTGGCGCTCGTCGAGCCGGTCGCTGACGTAGGCGCGGTAGGGCTCCATCGTCACGTTGTTGGCCGCGTCCATGATCCACAGCAGGGCTGCAGCCATCCACAGCGCGCTGCTGTAGGGCATGGCGAACAGGCTCAGGCTGCACAGGATGGCGCCGATCAGGAAGTACGGCGTGCGCCGGCCGTAGCGCCCGGCCGTGCGGTCGCTCATCGCGCCGACGATGGGCTGTACCAGCAGCCCGGTCATCGGCCCGGCCAGCGACAGCAGCGGCAGCGCCGCCTCGTCGGCGCCCAGGTAGCTGTAGATCGGCCCCATGTTGCTCTGCTGCAGGCCGAAGCTGAACTGCAGGCCGAGGAAGCCGACGTTCATCTGCACGATCTGGCGCAGCGACAGGATGGGCTTGCCGGAGGCGGAGGGCGGTGCGGAGGGGGAAGGGGGCTGCATGGTCGGGCACTCTAGAGGCGATGCAAACGATTGCAATTGCGGGTTTCCCGCAGGTTGGCTGGCCCGCCGCCGGGCCGGGCCGGGCCGGGCCGGCCGCAGCGCGCCACTAGACTGTCCACCCCCTGATGCAGCCAGCGCCTTCGAGGAGCCAGACCCATGACCACCGTCCGCCCCGGCACCGCCCGCCGACTTGCCGCCACGGCCGTCGCAGCCGCCGCCCTGCTGTTGACGGCCTGCGCCTCGGCGCCGCCGCCAGCGGCGACGTTCCAGGGCGACAAGCCCGCCTCGCTGCTGTGGGTTGGCAACAGCTTCTTCTACTACAACAACAGCATGCACGGCCATGTCGGCGCGCTGCTGAACGCGGCGGGCGTGCGCGGCGTGCGCCAGACCTCGGCCACGATCAGCGGCTCGGGCCTGGACTGGCACGACATGGCCGCGCACCTGAAGCCCGGCAGCGGCATGGCCCGCTACAGCTTCAATGCGAACAACGAGGTGGTGTTCAACAAGATCGAGCGCCGCTTCGACATGGTGCTGATGATGGACTGCAGCCAGTGCCCCATCCACCCGACGCTGCAGCAGAGCTTCCACGACACCGCCAAGGCCCATGCCGCCACCGTGCGCGCCGCGGGCGCCGAGCCGGTGCTCTTCCTCAGCTGGGCCTACCAGGACGCGCCGCAGATGACCGACCAGCTGGCTGCCGCCTACCGCCAAGCCGGCGCCGCCAACGCCATGCGCGTGGTGCCGGCCGGCCCGGCCTTTGCCGCGTCGATCGCCAAGCGCCCTGACCTGAACCTGTACGCGCCCGACAAGCGCCACCCCAGCCTGGCCGGCACCTACCTGGGCGCGGCGGTGGTGATGGCCAGCCTGTTCAAGACCTCGCCGGTGGGCAACCCCTACACCGCCGGCCTGCCGGCCGACGTGGCGGCGCACCTGCAGACGGTGGCCTGGGAAACGGTGCAGGCGTTCAAGCCCTGAGCGCCAACGGCGCGGTCGATCAGCGCCGCGCCAGCGCCCGCGCCTTGGCGTTGGCCGCCGCCAGCGCGGGTACGGCCTCGGCGCGGCCCAGCAGCACACGCTCGATGGCCTGGCCGATCAGCGCGTCCACCTCGGCCGCGTTCTCGACGATGGGCGGCGCGAAGCTGCGGCTCTTCGCCATCACATCGAAGGCCGTCGCGTCGACGCCGCGCTGGCGGAACACGTCCAGCGTCTGCTGCGCCATGCCGGCGATGGCCGGGAACACCGCGCCCGCCGCCGCCAGCTTGCGCTGGCAGTCAGGGGTGGCCAGGTGGCGCACCCAGGCCCAGGCCGCCTCGGGGTGCTTGCCGCCGATCCAGATCGAATCGGCCAGGCCGTTGCGCATGCTGGCGCGCTCACCCGTCGGGCCCATGGGCATCGGCACCCAGGCATAGGCCAGCCGCTGCTGCGCCAACAGCTTCGCGTAGTGGCCCACCATCCAGGCACCGGCCGGCACCATGGCCGCGCGGCCGGCGGCGAACAGCGTCTCCATGCCCAGCTTGCCCACCGCCTGCGGCGGCAGCGACAGCCCGCGTGCCGGCAGCCCGGCCAGCCAGGTGAGGGTGGCGGCCAGCACCGGGTCGTCGTAGCGCAGGGCTGCGTCCCAGGGCGCGGCCTGGTAACGGAAGCCGGCACTCACCGCGAACGGCCCCCACTCGGTCTGCCCGCTCATGCCGCCGGGGCCGGGGTTCTGGTAGCCCACCACCTGCACGCGGGCCTTGTCGAAGCCGGGCTGCAGCGCGTTGCGGCCGGCCGCATCACGCGTGAGCCGGGCGATGACCTGGCCGAAGCTGCCGCCGTCCTGCGGGTTCCAGCGCATGGCGCGCAGTTCGTCCAGCGTCACGCCCTGGGCGCGGGCATGGTCCAGGTTCACCAGCAGGGCCACCGTGTCCCAGTCCTTGGGCAGGCCGTATTGCTTGCCGTCGCGGCCCCAGGGTGCGGCCAGGCCAGGCTCGTAGCGCGCCAGGTCCACACCATCGCGCCGCATGAAGGGCGACAGGTCCACCAGCTGACCATTGGCCACCAGGTCCGGGTACTTGGACAGGTGGTTGGTGAAGACGTCGGGCGCGGTCTCGGCCACCAGGCCGGTGGACAGCGTGGTCCAGTAGACCACCCGCCGGCCGAACACCGCCAGCAGCGCCAGGGTGGGCAGCAGGGTCAGCGTGGCGGCGGCCATCAGGCCGGTCCAGTCGGGCTGGCCCTGCGGCGTCTGCGACTTGAACTGCTGCAGCGCCACCGGCAGCACCTGGCTCTCCTCACCCGGCGCCACGATGAAGGGCCAGAAGAACTCGTTCCAGGCGCCGATGCCGCTCAGCATCGCCACCGTTGCCAGCGGCGTGGTCGACAGCGGCAGCACCACGCGCCGGAAGATGGTGAACGGCCCGGCGCCGTCGAGCAGGGCGGCCTCTTCCAGGTCGCGTGGCAGGCTCAGGAAGAACTGGCGCAGGAAGAAGATCGAGAAACCCGAGATCAGCGCGAAGGGCGCCACCATCCCCGCCATGCTGTTGAGCCAGCCCAGCTGCTTGATGGTGATGAAGTTCGGGATGAACAGCACCACGCCGGGCAGGATCATCGAGCCCACCACCGCCGCGAACAGCAGCCGCTTGCCCGGAAACTGCAGCCGCGCAAAGGCATAGGCCGCCATCGCGCTGTTGGCCGTCTGCAGCACCACCACCAGCGTGGTGAACACCAGCGAATTCACCAGCGCACGGCCGATGTGGACCTCGGCGCCCGAGCCGCCCACCGCCATGCTGGCGTCGGCGTCGACCAGGCCCAGCACGCGCTTGAAGTTCAGCAGCGTCGGTTCGGCCGGCAGCAGGTCGGCGGCATGGGCCAGCAAGGTCTGCGGGTGTTCCAGCGCGGTCTTCAGCACCATCGCCAGCGGCGCCAGCGTGATGGCGAGCATCGCGCCCAGCGCCAGCCAGGCGAGCAGGCGGCCCCAGGGATACGGCGGCCGAGGTTCAGCTGAGATCATTCTGGTCGGCCCGCATGACGCGCAGTTGAACGACGGTGTAGGCCAGCATCAGCGCGCACAACACCATCGACATCGCCGAGGCATCGCCCATCTTCAGTTAGCCGAAGGCGTTCTGCACGATGTCGTGCACCACCACCGCGGTGCTGCCCGCCGGCCCGGCCGCAGCTGACGCCCGCCCAGCGCGACGACCTGGCGCTGGCGCTGCGCGGCCTGACCACCCGCTACGACAACCTGTTCCGCACGGCGTTTCCGTACTCGATGGGCTGGCACGGCACGCCGTTCGACGGTGGCGAGCACCCGCACTGGCAGCTGCATGCCCACTTCTACCCGCCGCTGCTGCGCTCGGCCTCGGTGCGCAAGTTCATGGTCGGCGACGAGATGCTGGCCGAGGCCCAGCGCGACCTGACGCCCGGGCAGCGACGGCCAGGTGCGGGTGGCGGCGCTGGACCTGGGCGGCGCGACCGACAGCTTCCGCGCCGACGCGACCATCGTGCACAACCGCACCGCGCCCTGGGCCGACTACGTGCGCGGCGTGGTGCGCGAGCTGCAGCTGGCCGGCCACCAGCCCGGCGGCGCCGACATCGCGATCACCGGCAACGTGCCGCGTGGCGCCGGGCTGTCGTCGTCGGCCGCGCTGGAGGTGGCCCTGCTGCACGCCTGGCGCCACCTGCAGGCGCTGCCGGGGCTGGACGCCACCACCATCGCCCAGCTGGCCCAGCGGGCCGAGAACGATTTCGTCGGCTGCCGCTGCGGCATCATGAACCAACTGATCTCGGCCCGCGGCGAGGCCGGCCATGCCCTGTTGATCGACTGCCGCAGCCTGCAGGCCAGGCCCGTGCCGCTGCCCGCCGGCCTGGCGGTGCTGATCGCCCACAGCAAGGTGCGGCGCGGCCTGGTCGACAGCGCCTACAACGAACGCCGCGCCCAGTGCGAGACCGCGGCGCGCCACTTCGGCGTGCCGGCGCTGCGCGACCTGACGCCGGCCGCACTGGACGCCGGGGCCGCCGGGCTGGACCCGCTGGTGATGAAGCGCGCCCGCCACGTCGTCACCGAGAACGCCCGCACCACGGCCGCCGCCAGCGCGCTGGCCGCCGGCGACCTGGCCACGCTGGGCCGGCTGATGGCGCAGTCGCACACGTCCATGCGCGACGACTTTGCCATCACTGTGCCGGCGATCGACCTGCTGGTCGATGTGCTGCAGAAGGCCATCGGCGCCGAAGGTGGTGCCCGCATGACCGGCGGCGGCTTCGGCGGCTGCGTGGTGGCCCTGCTGCCGCAGGACCGCGTGGCCGCGGCCACCGCCGCGGTGGCGCAGCGTTATCGCGCGCCCAGCGGCGAGGCGGCCGAGGTCTGGGTCTGCCAGGCCCAGGCCGGCGCCGGGGCGGTGGCCACCTGACGGGCCGGCGCCGCAGCGCCGCTGGCGGCGCTCAAGCGCGGGGCGCGGCCCCTTCTTCGCTGCCGACGCCGTGGTGCACGGTGAACAGGCCCTCGGGGTCGTAGCGCCGCTTGGCCGCCAGCAGCCGCGCATGGTGGGGGCCCCAGAAGGCCTGCGGCCAGTCGCGCTGGAAGTAGTCGCTCTCCGACAGGTAGGCCCCTGCGGTGGGCACACCCTGGCGCAGGGCGTCCATGGCCGCGCGCACGCGGGCCGCACCACGGCTGGCCGCGGCGGTGTCGGGCGCCTGGCCTGGCACCTCGGCATGCGCGGGCGCGCCGTCGCTGGCGCAGATGACCAGGGCAAAGGCGTCCAGCATGGCGGGGTGGGTGGCGGTCTGTGCCGCGGCGGCGCGCACGGCCGGCGGCGCACCGGCCAGGCCCTTGTTCAGATGCAGCCCCAGGCCATGGTGGCGTGCCGCCGCGACCAGGGCGTCGGCCAGCGCGTCGCGCTGGCCGTCCTGCAGCAGGTCCGCGCCCAGCCAGGTCGACTGGTAGGCGTGGATCACCCAGCCCGCCTGCGCCTGGTCACCGGGCCAGAAGACGTTGGTCCCGGGCGCACCCGGCCGCTCGTCGCGGCGGATGAAGCCCAGCAGCCGCTTGGGCCAGGTGGGCGACCAGAAGCTGCGTGCCGAGGTGCTGACGATCTTCAGCGGCGCGAAGTCGAGGCTGAAGTCCTGCGGCGCGGCATCGAGCGCGTCGAAGAACGGCTGCCAGACGGCCACCGCCTCGCCGCGCGAGAGGCCCTGGAACACCATGGCCACCCGCAGCACGTTGCCGGGCAGGAAGCGCAGTTGTTCACCCCAGTGCGGGCCCACCAGGCTGCGGCTGCAGAAGTCCAGCACCAGGCCCACCAGGCGCCGATAAGCCGAATCGGTGCTGGCCCGCACCGTGAAGTTGACGGCGCCGAAATCGGCCGGCAGCGGGTGCACCCGCAAGGTCAGCCTGGTCACGATGCCGAAGCTGCCGCCACCGCCGCCGCGCAGCGCGAAGAACAGCTCGGGGTCCTGGCAGGCGTTGACGGTGCGCAGCACGCCGTCGGCGGTGACCACCTCGGCCTCCAGCAGGTTGCCCGCCGCTGTACCGAAGGCCTTGGAGAAGCTGCCGAAGCCGCCGCTTTGCACCAGCCCGGCCACCCCCACCGTCATGCAGCCGCCGCCCTGCACATAACCGCCAGCCTGCGTGGTCACCGCGTCGTAGGCCTGCGCCCAGAGGGCACCGGCGCCCACCGACACGGCACGCGTGGGCGCCACCTGAGCGGCACAGCCGGCGGGCACGAAGGCGTCGTGCAGCTGGATGGCGTGCATGGCGCGGGTCCACACCAGCAGCGACCCGGCCGCATTCGACGTGCCCTGGTAGCTGTGCCCGCCGCCCTTGACCACCAGGCGCAGCCGGTGGCGCCGCGCAAAGTTCACTGCGGCCACCACGTCGGCACTGTGGCGCGCCGCCACCACCCAGGGGCTGGGCGCTGACCACCAGGCGCCCACCCAGCCGAAGGTCTGGGTCAGCGCCGGGTCGTCGCCCAGCGCGTAGGGGTTGGCCGGCCGGCGGAACAGCGCCGCGCAGCGCTCACCGTCGGGCCGGGCGCGGCAGTCGGCCCAGGGCGATGCCAGCGGGCGCAGCGCCGGGCCCAGCTCGCGGCCAAGGCCAGCCCAGTCGGCGTCGGTTGGCCAGGCCGCATCACCGGGCAGCACCGGGCCCGCCGGTTGTTCCGGTGCTGGTGCCGAGGCAGGTGCCGGTACCTGTGCACGCGCCACCGGCAAGCGCAACAGGCCCAGCGCCGCGGCCCATTGCAGCCAGCGTCGGCGTGCCAATCCCCAGCGTGCGGCCACGATCTCAGGGCGCCACGTTCAACGCGGCCGGCAGCGCCATGCCGCGCCTGGCCATCGCCGTGCGCACGCGGTCGGGGCGGTCGCTGACGATGCCGTCCACGCCCAGGTCGAGCATGGCCTCGATGTGCTGCGGCTCGTTCACCGTCCAGGCCAGCACCTGCAGGCCCAGCGCCTGCGCCTCCTTCACCTGGGCCGCGTCCAGGTCGGCGAAGTGGCTGCTCCAGACCTTGCCGCCGGCGGCCTTGATCATCTTCGGCACCGAGCCGCCGTGCTCGCGCAGCGCGAAGCCCGCCGTCCAGGGCGTGGCCGGGCCGCTGCCCACGTTGTCCAGCCAGCGCTGGCGCGCGGTCAGGTAGACGGTGGCGATCTCCGGCGCCTCGCGCTGGATGACCTGCAGCGTGCGCCAGTCGAACGACAGGATGCTGGTGCGCGTGGCCAGGCCGGCGTCGCGCACGGCGGCCACCAGGGCACGGGCGAAGGGCTCGGGCGCGGCGGTGTCGTCGGGCGCCAGCGGGCTCAGCTTGGTCTCCAGCGCCAGGCGCA
>CALMIF010000279.1 GCA_937864045.1 uncultured Aquabacterium sp.
TGATCTCGGGCTGGCCGAACTTGGCCGAGTCGGCGGCGATCACGATGTCGCACATCATCGCCAGCTCGCAGCCGCCGCCCAGGGCGAAGCCGGCCACCGCGGCGATCACCGGCTTGCGGATGCTGCGGATGGTCTCCCAGTTGCGGGTGATCAGGTCGCTGGTGTAGGCGCTGACGAAGTCGTGCTGCGCCAGCACGCCGATGTCGGCACCGGCGGCAAACGCCTTCTCGCTGCCGGTGATCACGATGCAGCCGATGCCGGCGTCGGCGTCGAAGGCCTTGAGTGCCGCGCCCAGTTCGTCCATCAGGCCGTCGTTCAGCGCGTTCAGCGCCTTGGGGCGGTTCAGCGTGATCAGGCCGGTGCGCACCGCGCCGTCGCCGCGCACGTCGACCAGGATGTTCTCGTAGCTCATGGGGTTCTCCGAAGTGTTCTTTGGCGACGGCAATCTACTCCATGCCGCCGCGCTATTTCGCCGGTGCCGCCTGCAGCGGCGGCTTCTCCAGCGTCAGGTCGACCCAGTTGCCGCTGCCGTCGGTCAGGCGGATGCGCACCGGCAGGTACTGCAGGGTCGGCGCCACCCAGATCTCGGGCGTCAGGTCGCCGCCACCGGCCTCGCGCCGCGGCTTCAGGTGGAAGGTGGCGACCTCGCCGAACGGAAACTGCAGCGGCTCCTCGCCGACGATGTCGTAGGTCCAGCGGTCCAACCGCTTGCTGATGGCCAGCGGCAGCTCCACCGCGTTGCCGACTTTCAGCCGCTGCGGCTGGGTGGTGAAGAGCCAGGTCAGCTGCACGAACTGGCTGGCCTCGTCCTGCACGCCGGGCAGGGTGGGCACCTCCTTGCCGTCGGTCAGCGTCACCAGCTCGGGGCCGAAGCGCTGCGACCAGCGCCGCGGGCTGCGCAGCAGCACCTTCTGCTCGCCGTCGAAACGGCGCGGCGACAGGCCCTGGGCGGTGAGCTCGCCTTCGCTGGTGATGTGGCGCGACAGCACCGGGCCGATGGCCGTGCCCAGGTGCACCTGGTAGCGGCTGCCCTGGCGCAGCCAGTCGACCTGGGCCGTGCCCTCCACCGGACCGCGGTAGTGGCCCAGCAGCTTGTAGCTCATGCGGGTCGACGGCGGCCAGTCGAAGGCCGCCACGGTGGCGACGGACGCCGCGGGCGCCGGCAGCGCCGCCGCCGCCGGCGCGGGCTGGGCGGTGATCGGCGGCAGCGGGTCGGACGCCGCCACCACGACGCTGGCCGGCACCTCGGCCGCGGCCTGGCTGCGCTGCGCCAGTTCGGGTGCAGGCGCGGGCACCGGCACAGGCGGCGGCTCGGGCTCGGGCCGGGCGCGCGGGGGCTCCGGCGCGGCAGGCGCAGCGGCGCCCGGCGCCGACGCCGCCACCAGGGGCTTGGCCGCCACCGCGGCCAGCCGGTGCTCGGCAGGCACGGCGGGCGCCACCACCGGGGGCGGTGCGGCGGGCGCGAGTTCACGCACGAAGGCCACCTCGATGCGCGGCGGCGGCGCCTCGCCGGCTCCCCAGCCGATGCGGTCGTCGGCCAGGCGCCCGGCCAGCAGCAGGTGGGCGGCCGCGACTCCGGCGGCCAGCAGCCAGAAGCCCGGCCGCTGGCGCGGCATCGGCAGGCGCAGGGGACCGGGCATCACACGCGGGCGAGCCGGGTCGCGCTCAGACACCCAGCCAGTCGCGCCGGCGGGCGGCAGCAGCCTTCAGCGGGCTGTCCTGCAGCTGCAGGGCCAGCGTGCCGGCCAGCGGGCCGTCGGGCTCCGGCTGAACGGTCAGCGTCAGCACCCGCTGGTCGCGCACCAGCAGCAGGTCGAACGGCGCGCCGGGCCGCAGCCAGGCCAGCGCGTCGTCCAGCCGGCGGATGCGCCAGCCGTCGACGGCCAGCAGTTCGTCGCCGGCCGACACGCCGGCCGCCTGGGCCGGGCTGCCGGCCAGCACGCTCTTGACCTGCACGCCGCTGACCGGCCCTTCGCTCAGCCGCAGGCCCAGCGCGGCGGCGAAGCCCGCCCGCTCGGGCCGGGCCGCCACGCCGGCGGCGTCCAGCAGGGTGGTGACGGGCAGCTCGCCGGTGCCATGCACCCAGCCATGCAGATCGGCGACGAGCCGGCGGCCCGCCTCGCCCGGCACCAGCGCGGCCAGGGCGTCGGCGATGTCGCCTTCCGTCACCGGGCCACCCCCGCTGCGCTGCCACAGGCTGCGCATCAGCGCATCCAGACTGCGGCCGCGCTGGCGCAGCGTCAGGTCCAGGCACAGGGCCACCAGGGCGCCCTTCAGGTAGTAGCTGACGGTGCTGTTGGGCGTGTTCTCGTCGCTGCGGTAGTACTTCACCCAGGCGTCGAAGCTGGCTGCGGCCACGCTCTGCACCGTGCGGCCGGGTGTGGCCGCCACGGTATTGACGGTCTTGGCCAGCAGCTTCAGGTAGCGCGGCGCATCGATCAGGCCGCTGCGCTGCAGGAACAGCTCGTCGTAGTACGAGGTGAAGCCCTCGAAGAACCACAGCAGTTCGGTGTGGTTCTCGCGCTGCCAGTCGACGCTGGCCAGCTCGGCGGGCTTCAGGCGCTTGACGTTCCAGGTGTGGAAGTACTCGTGGCTGATGAGGCCCAACAGCGTGAGGTAACCGTCGCTGATGCTGCCCTTGCTGCCGTCCATGCCGGCGCGCGGCAGGTCGCGCCGGCCGGCGATCAGCGCGGTGCTGGCGCGGTGTTCCAGGCCGCCATAGCCGTCTTCCACGGTGTTGAGCAGGAAGACATAGCGGTCGAACGGGGCGCGGCTGCCCTCCTCGCCATGCCAGAACCGGATCTGCGCGTCGCAGATGCGCCGGGCATCGGCCAGCAGGCGCTCGCCGTCGAAGCCGGGCAGCGCACCCGCCACGATGAATTCATGCGGCACGCCGCCGGCCTCGAAGCTGCCGCGCCAGAACGCGCCCAGCTCGAACGGATGGTCGACCAGTTCGTCGTAGCCGCCCGCCTCGAAGGCCAGCGGGGTGCCGTCGGCCGCCGCCGGCATCGCCGTGGCCACCTGCCAGCCGCGCGGCAGGCGGGCCAGCTCCAGCCGGTGCACCCCGGCCTCGCGGCCGTGCACGCGCAGGCACAGGCTGGTGTTGTTGAAGAAGCCGCGCCGGCTGTCCAGGAAGGCCGCCCGCACCGAGGTGTCGAAGGCGTAGACGCGGTAGGTCAGCACCAGCGCGCCGCGGCCGCTGCAGGCGGCTTCCCAGGTCGTCTTGTCGAGCTGCCGCAGGGCAACGCTGCGGCGGCCCTGGCGCGCCTGCAGGCCGCTCAGGTGGCGGCCGAACTCGCGCACCATGTAGCTGCCGTTGATCCAGACCGGCAGGGAGAGCACCTGCAGCTGCGCCGGCTGCGGCACGGTCAGCGTGACCAGGAAGTGGTGCCCGTGCAGGTCGGCGGGCTCGACGCGGTAGCGGATCATGGTCAGGGGATCAGGTGCCGGCCGCGGCGAGGAAGCAGCAGAACGCCGCCACGCCCGACAGGCGGAAGCGCAGCGTCAGCCAGTGCGCCGCCCCCTGGGCCGGATAGGTGCGCCGGTCGACCAGGTAGCACACCACCAGCATCAGGCCGTGCAGCACCAGGCCGGCGTGCGGCGGCATCAGCACCGCCACCCAGGCCACCAGGGAGGGCACCACGCCCCAGATGAAGAGCGAGGCCGGCGGCGCCGACTGCCGGAAGCCGAAGCCCCAGTGCACGCCGCCCAGGAAGGACACGATCAGCGCCGCATAGGCCGACAGGGCGCCGGTGACGAAGGCATGCAGTTCGCTGGCCAGGCCCACCCAGACCAGCAAGGCGCCGCCGACGAAGGGCAGCAACCCCAGGTTGCCCAGCCAGCGGGCGGTGTCGATGACGGGCGGGTGGTAGGCCGGAGCGGTGGTGGTCATGGCCCGTGATTGTGGCCTGACGCCACCCCGCGCATCACGGACCGGTCGGTCGCTCAGCCCTTCTTCGCGGCGGCAGCCATGCGCGACTCGATCTGCGCGCCGGGGATCGCGCCGGGGGCGCGGGTGCCGTCCTCGAAGACCACCGCCGGCGTGCCCTGCACGCGGTATTTGCGGCCCATCTCGGTGTTGGCGTCGATCGCGGCGGTGTCGCAGTTGGCCGGCGCCTTGCTGGCCATCTTGCCGTCGACCATCCACTCGCGCCAGGCCTTGCCGGGGTCCTTGGCGCACCACAGGTCCTTGCTCTTGGCCACCGAGTCGGGGCCCAGGATCGGGTAGATGAAGTTGTAGATCGTCACGTCCTTCAGTGCCACCAGGTCGCGCTCCAGGCGCTTGCAGTAGCCGCAGTTCGGGTCGACGAAGATGGCCAGCTTGCGCGCACCGGTGCCCTGCTTGATGACCACCGCGTTCTTCAGCGGCAGGTTGGCGAAGTCGATCGCCGTCAGCTTGTCGATGCGCGCCTGGGTCAGGTCGGTGCGCGACTTGGTGTCCAGGATGGCGCCCTGCACCAGGTAGCTGCCGCTCTCGTCGCTGTAGACGATCTCGGTGCCCATGCGCACCTCGAACAGGCCGGGGATGGGCGTCTTGCTGACCTCGTCGACCTTGGGCAGGTTGGGCAGGCGCTCGGCCAGGTTCTTGCGGATCGTGGCCTCGTCGGCCCAGGCGGCGACCATCAGGGTGGACAGGCCGAGGACGGCGGCGCCGCAGCGCAGGAAGGTGGTGGTCATGGTGGACATCCGGTGGTCAGGCGTCGAGCGCGCGGTGAGTGAGGAGGCGCTTGATCGGCGCCAGGTGGTTGAGCAGACCCATGCCGCGGTTGCGGAGTTCCCGCGCCAGCGGCTGCGGGTTGGCGAACAGGTGCAGCAGGCCGTCGGTCACCCAGCCCATCGCCCGGGTGGCGCCGGCGCGCTCGCGCACATGGCGGCGCAGCAGGATCGGGTCGCCGAGTGTGCGCCAGGGCTCGCGCTCGGCGATCACCCGCGCAAGTGAGGCCACGTCGGCCAGGCCCAGGTTCAGGCCCTGGCCGGCCAGCGGATGCACCTGGTGCGCCGCATCGCCCACCAGCACCCAGCCGGGGCCGCACAGCGGGTCGGCCTGGGCAATGGCCAGCGGCCAGGCAGCCACCGGGCTGGCCAGGCGCAGCGTGCCGGCGGCGCCGCCCGTGGCCTCGGCCAGCGCGGCTTCCAACGCGGCGGGCGGGGCGGCCTGCAACTCGGCGGCGCGCGCGGCCGGCAGCGACCAGACCAGGCCGAAGCTGCAGCCGGCCTGCGGCCGGTCGAAGGGCAGCAGGGCCAGCACGTCAGGCGCACGGAACCACTGCCGGGCGACGTTGCCGTGCGGTTCGCCGGCCACCAGGCGCGCCGCCAGCGCGGTGTGGCCGTAGGCCTGGCGGTCGAACGCGACGCCCAGCGCGGCGCGGCTGGCCGAGGCCTTGCCTTCGGCCAGCACGGTCAGTGCCACGCCGGCGCCCGCGGGGTCGCCATCGGCCAGCATCACCAGGTGCGGCGCGAAGCGGGCGGCGGTGGCCAGCGTGGCCTCCAGCGCGGCGGCGTCGACGATCCAGGCCAGGGCCTCGACACCCTGCTGCCAGGCCGAGAACTCCAGCTGGCCGGCCGGCGCGTCGCCGTTGATGCGCATCTCGTCGACCGCGGTCACTGCGTCGGCGGGCAGCGCGTCCCACACACGCAGGTCGGTCAGCAGCCGGCGCGAGGCGGCGTTCAGCGCGTAGGCCCGCACGTCGGGCAGGGCCGGCGCATCGGCGGTGGTGGTGGCCGGCCCGACCAGGCCGACCTGCAGCCCCTGGCGCGCCAGGGCCAGGGCCAGGGCCAGGCCGACCGCGCCATTGCCGCGAATGCACACGTCCAAGTTTGCCATCGGTCGATTGTAGAAAGCCCGGACAGCGCGGGTGGGCCGAATAAAATGGCGGGTTCTGCGCTGGCGCAGGCGCGCCCGAAGCGCTTTCCGCCACGCCCCCCCTGGATGCAGGGGCCGCGCTGCGGCCAGCCGATCCACACCGAAAGCCCTCCATGAGCCTCCAATGCGGCATCGTGGGCCTGCCCAACGTCGGCAAGTCCACCCTCTTCAACGCGCTGACCAAGGCCGGCATCGCCGCCGAGAACTACCCGTTCTGCACCATCGAGCCCAACGTCGGCGTGGTCGAGCTGCCCGACCCGCGGCTGCAGGCGCTGGCCCAGGTGGTGCAGCCCGAGCGCATCGTTCCGGCCATCGTCGAGTTCGTCGACATCGCCGGCCTGGTGGCCGGGGCCAGCCAGGGCGAGGGCCTGGGCAACCAGTTCCTGAGCCACATCCGCGAGACCGACGCCATCGTCAACGTGGTGCGCTGTTTCGAGGACGACAACGTGATCCACGTCGCCGGCAAGGTCGACCCGATCGCCGACATCGAGGTGATCCAGACCGAGCTGTGCCTGGCCGACCTGTCGACCGTCGAGAAGACGCTGCAGCGCTCGATCAAGGCCGCCCGCAGCGGCAACGACAAGGAAGCCGCCGCCCTGGTGAAGGTGCTGGAGAAGTGCCAGGCGGCGCTGGACCAGGCCCAGCCGGTGCGCGGCATCGACTTCAGCAAGGAAGAGCGCGCCATCCTCAAGCCGCTGTGCCTGATCACCGCCAAGCCGGCGATGTTCGTCGGCAACGTCTCGGAGACCGGCTTCGAGAACAACCCCTTCCTCGACCGGCTGAAGGAATTCGCCGCGAAGCAGAACGCGCCGGTGGTGGCCATCTGCGCCAAGACCGAGGCCGAACTGGCCGAGATGGACGACGCCGACCGCGAGCTCTTCCTGGCCGAGATGGGCCAGACCGAGCCGGGCCTGAACCGGCTGATCCGCGCCGCCTTCACCCTGCTGGGCCTGCAGACCTACTTCACCGCCGGGGTGAAGGAGGTGCGCGCCTGGACCATCCACATCGGCGACACCGCGCCGCAGGCCGCCGGCGTGATCCACACCGACTTCGAGCGCGGCTTCATCCGCGCCCAGACCATCGCCTTCGATGACTTCATCAAGTTCAAGGGCGAGCAAGGCGCGAAGGACGCCGGCAAGATGCGGGCGGAAGGCAAGGAGTACGTCGTCAAGGACGGCG
>CALMIF010000280.1 GCA_937864045.1 uncultured Aquabacterium sp.
AGGCCCTGGTAGACCTGCTTCAGGTCCTCGGCCGTGCCGGCGTAGAAGTAGTTGGCGCGGGTGGCGTTGGCGATGGCCTTGAGCGTGTCTTCGTCGAGCTTGACGCGCATGCTCCAGCCTTCGAAGCCGATGGTTTCGCCGGCCTTGGTGCCGATGCCCACGGTGAACACCTTCACGCCGCGCTCGGCCGCCATCTTGGCCGCCTCCAGCGGGTCGGGTCCGGTGGTGCGTTGGCCGTCGGTCAGCAGGATCACCGCCGCCGAGCCGTAGCTGCCCGGCTCCACCGGCACGAAGGGCTTCTTCTCCTTCTTTTCTTCCGGCGACGCCGGCATGGCCCGGGCACCGGTGATCTGGCTCAGGTCGATGCCTTCCTCGGGGAACAGCGTGGCCAGCGACAGGATCAGGCCCGAGCCGATGGCGGTGGCGCGCTGCATCTGGAAGCGGTCGATCGCGGCGACCACGTCCTCGCGGCTGTGGGTGGGCGCCTGCACCACGGCCGCGGTGCCGGCGAAGGACACGACGCCGATGCGCACATTGCGCGGCAGTGCGGCGGTGAAGGCCTTGGCCGCCTCCTGCGCGGCCACCATGCGGTTGGGCTTCACGTCGGTGGCGCGCATGCTGCCCGACACGTCCATGGCCAGGATGATGGTCTGGTCGCGTGCCGGCAGCTTGAGCTTGACCACTGGCCGGGCGGTGGCGAACAGCAGCAGCGCCAGCGCGGCCAGCAGCAGCAGCGGCGGCACATGGCGGCGCCAGCCCGGGCCAGGGCCCAGCGCCTGGCGCACGATGGCCACGCTGGCCAGGCGCACGCTGTTCTTCTTGCGCCGCGCCAGCAGGCGCTGGTACAGCAGCACCAGCAGGGGCAGCAGCAGCAGGCTCCACAACCAGTCGGGCCAGAGCAGGGTCATGGTCGTTCCTTGCGATCAGGCGGCTGCCGTCACGCCCACGGGCGTGCACAGCGCGGCAGGCAGGCGGTGGCCGCTGGCGGCCCGGGCGCGCTGGCGGCGCAGCGCCACGTAGCGCAGCAGGGCGGCCAGCAGGTCCTCGTCGGTGGCCAGTTCCAGCACGTCGACGCCGGCCTGCTGCCACTGGGCCTGCAGCGTGTCCTCGTGCTCGGCGGTCAGCGCCTCGAAGCGCTGGCGGAAGCCCGGGTCCTGCGTGTCGACCAGCAACTGCTCGCCGGTCTCGGCGTCTTCCACCGTCAGCAGGCCGAAGTCGGGCAGGGCCAGTTCCAGCGGGTCGACCAGGCGCACCGCCAGCACCTCGTGCCGGCGCGCCAGCCGGCCCAGCGGCGTTTGCCAGCCGGGGTCGCTGATGAAGTCGCTGACGACGAAGACCAGCGAGCGGCGGCGCAGCATGCCTTCGGCCAGGCCGAGCAGGTCGCCTAGCCGCGTTGGCGCTGCGCTGCCGTCGCGGCCACGCGCAGCCGGCTTGGGCGGGTTGCGCATGCGCGCCAGCAACTGCAGCACCTGCACCCGGCCCAGGCCGGGCGGCAGCACCTGCAGCCGCTGGCGCGGGTCGGCCGCGCCGGGGTGGTAGAGGATGGCGCCGACGCGGTTGCCGTGGCGCGTCAGCAGCCGCGCCAGCGCAGCGACAAAGCCTTCGGACAGGCCCAGCTTGGTCCGGTCGGATGAACCGAAGTCGATGCTGCCCGACAGGTCGAGCAGGAACCAGGCGCTCAGTTCGCGGTCCTCGGTGAACTGGCGCACATGCGGCTGCTGCAGTCGGGCAGTGACGTTCCAGTCGATGTGGCGCACATCGTCGGCATGCTGGTACTCGCGCAGGTCGGCCAGGTCCAGCCCGGCGCCGCGCCACAGCGTGCGGTAGTCGCCCTGCAGCAGGCCGTCGAGGCGCTTCAGCACCGTCCATTCGAGGCGGTGCAGCAGCGGTTCGGCTGCGCTGGCGCCGGTGGTCGTCTCCGCCATGCCGCTCAGGTGGTTTGATGCTGCAAGGGCTTGTCCGGCAGCGGCAGCCTGGCCATCACCTTGCCAATCAGCGCATCGGCGCTCAGGCCCTCGGCCAGCGCCTCGTAGCTCAGCACCAGGCGGTGGCGCAGGCAGTCGGCGGCCAGGTCGCCCAGGTCCTCGGGCAGCACGTAGCCACGGCCGCGCATGAAGGCAAGCGCCCGCGCCGCCTCCACCAGCGCGATGCTGGCGCGCGGGCTGGCGCCGTAGCTCAGGTACTTGGCCAGCTCGCCCAGGCCATGCTGGCCTGGCCGGCGCGTGGCGCCCACCAGCTTGACGGCATAGGTGATCAGGCTGGGGTCGACGTAGACCTGGCGGCAGGCCTGCTGCAGCTCGGCCAGCTGGCCCATGCCGGCGACCGGGTTGGGCGCCAGCGCCGGGCCGATCACGCGCTCGACGATCACGAACTCCTCGTCGTCGCTGGGGTAGTCGACCAGCACCTTGAGCATGAAGCGGTCGACCTGCGCCTCGGGCAACGGGTAGGTGCCCTCGGTCTCGATCGGGTTCTGCGTGGCCATCACGA
>CALMIF010000281.1 GCA_937864045.1 uncultured Aquabacterium sp.
AGCGCGTATCCTCGCTACTAGACTGGCGCGGTAGCTCATTTCGGGGACACCCTCTGAGAGATGAAAGCTTTGAAATTTGTTGCTGCCATCGCAGTTTTCGCTGGATCCGTGGGTGCCGCGCAGGCCGCGTTCATCAACGGGACGGCGTCGCTGTCCGGAAACGCAACCAACCCCGTCTCGGCGCCCGCCGCGAACATTGTCGGACCGAGCGTTTACGGTTCTCTGGACTCGACCGCCTACAACGTGTTGGGTGGCGGTGATCTGAACAACGGAATCGGCGCTGCGGCGACGTTCAACATCGGTGGGCCCGGGTTGCTGTTTGCCTACAACGGGTTCACGTTCACGATGGGCACTTGGACCAACACTTCGCCCTTGGCGAGTCTGGTTTGCGGTGGTGGTCTGTGCACCCAGACGCAGACCTACACCATCAGCGGTGCAGTTGATGACGGTGTCGGCGGCAAGGATGCGACGTCGTTCCTGGGCTCGTTCACGCTCAGCGGCTCTTGCGCAGGTACGGCCGGTAACTGCACGGGCAACGCCCAGGTCGCCTGGAGTTCCAGCCTGACTGCGCTGGGTGTTCAAGCTCCCCCCAGCGTTCCCGAGCCCAGCGCCCTCGCCCTGGTGAGCCTGGCCCTCCTGGGTCTTGGCCTGAGCCGCCGCGGCAGCAAGCGCTGATCTGGTCGAGTTCGACTAGCGAGACAAGGCCGGGCATTGCCCGGCCTTTTTCATTGGTGATGGGGTGCGGTCGACGGCCTCAGCCACGAACCAGGAGCTTGGTCAGGCGCTCCATCTCTTCCTGGTCCTTTGGTTGCGCTCCAAGTTCCCGCAACTTGTCGAGTTCGACCTTCGCTTTGGCCTTCTCGCCGGATTGAATCAACAATCTGGTCAAGACCAGACGAAACTCCGGCTCTTCGGGTGCCAATTGCACCGCACGCGACTGCGCCCTCACAGCTTCGCCGAGCTTGTCTTCTGTGGCCAGTGCCTGGGCTAGCGTGTCCAGCACCGCTGGCTCGAACGGTGCGGCCTTGGCTGCGCGCTGAGCCAGTTCCAGTGCGCCTGGATGCTTGGCCTGAAGCCTCAACATGGCCAGGTTGTTCAACGCAAGCGCATGGCTTGGGGCCAGGGCTAGTGTTTGCTCGAAGAACTTGGATGCCTCAGTCAACTGGCCGCGTGCGCGCGCCACGTCGCCCATGTGCGAAAGGAAATCGGCGTCGCGCGGGTGGCCCTTCTGCCACTGTGCAGCAAACGCCGCGGCCTCGGCACCCTTGTCCGCGCGCACCAGGCTGACATAGAGCCTGCGTGCGGCCGTTTCCGCGGGCGGCTTGTCCAGTGCCTTGCGGTAGGCGGCTGCGGCCCGGGCCCAATGGCTGCGCCCGAACTCAATCTCGCCTTCAAGCATCCAGCCCAGTGCGTCCGTCGGACGCAGTTGCTGAGCCGAATGGGCTACTTCCAGCGCCTTCTCCGGCTGCTTCTTGCGCACCGCCAGCGAGGCCGCCAGCGACAGCGCTTCGGCACTTGCTGGGTCCAGGCGCAGCGCACGCTCGATGCTGCGCTGTGCCGCCTCGTTGTCGCCGATACGGAAGTGCAGTGCCGCCGCGAGCACATGGCCGCGTGGCGATTTAGGCGTCATCGCGGCGATCTTCCCGAAGCTGGACAGCGCCTGGCTGGTCTGTTGCTTCGCGACCTGGTTTCGGCCCAGCAGTTCCAGCAGATCAAGGTTGTTGGGCATTGCTGTGGTCGCCGCCAGCGCTGCGTTCAGGGCCGCGTCATGGTCGCGCCGCTTCATGTGGTGGTTGATCAGCGCGATGTGCGCATCAGGGCTGCCTGACGCCGCCTTGACCGCGCCATTTCTCAACTTCAGCGCCTCTGCGGCATTGTCGTCTTGTCGCTCGATCACTTCGGCCAGACCCAGCATCGCCCCGGCGTTGCCGGGCTGCGTCTTCAGCAGTGCGCGGAAGCGCTGGACCGCCGCTTCGGGTTTGGACTCCTTCATGTCAAGCGCGGCCAGTGCCGACAGTGCGGTCATGTTGTCGTCATCCATCGCCAATGCCGCTTCGAAGGCCTGGCGTGCCCCTGCCCAGTCCTGCTTGCTGGCCAGGATCTGGCCGCGCAGCATGTGGCGGCCCGGCTCGGCCGGCAGCTTGGCGTCGATTGCAGCCAGTGCCTGCAAGGCTGCGTCGGCCTGGCCGCGCTGGATGTGGGCATTGACCAGGGCCATGTCGGCCGAGCTGCCCTTGTCCCGGCTGGCGATCTGCCGCAGTTCATTGAACACCGCATCGTCGCTGGCACGGCCGAAGCCGGCCGTGGCCACGACGGTCTGCAGTCGCGGATCGGCAGGCTTGAGTTTGGCCAGCCGGGTGTAGAGCGCTTCGGCCGCACTGACCTCGCCATTGCGCTTGCGTGCCTCGGCGGCCATCGCCAGCACCGCGGCGCTGGCGTCTGGCGCCTCGACCAGCGGTTCCAGGGTCAGCAGCGCCTTGGGCACCTGGCCGAGTTGCAGTTGCGCTTGTGCCAGCAACCGGCGTGCCACCGGATTGGACGGCTGCAGGGCCGACGCCTTGGCGAACATCGCTTCAGCCTGGGTGGGCGCACCCAGCCGAAGCTCGTTCTCGCCGGCCTGCAGCAGCAGCGGCACCTGGTCGGGAAGCGCCTTCAGCAATGCCTGGTAGATCTCCCGCGCCCGGGCGTGGTCGCCGGTGGCATAGGCGAGGGCGGCGTCGCTGCGCGCAGTGGCGAAGTGCTGCGGCGCCAGCTTGCGCAACCGGTCAACGGCCCGGCGCGCTTCGTCGGTCCGGCCCAGCGCCAGGTACACCGGCACCACGGACGAGAGAACATGCACATCCGAAGGCTGGATCTTCAACGCCGTCTCGAACGCCTCGGCCGCGGCCGCCCGGCCGCCTGCCACCTGCAACATGAAGTCGCCCTTGGTGGCCCAGGCTTCAGCGTCTGCTGGCTGCTCCACCAGCACCGCATCGATCTGCTTCAAGCCGGCGTCGACGCGGCCCATGACGGCGTCCAGCCGTGCCTTCATCAAGCGTGCCGGCACCGACGTCGGTGCGGCTGCCAGACCGCGGCCGTTGACCTCGTTTGCACCTCGCAGGTCGCCTTGCGCCGCCAGCGCCATGGCCAGCGATGCACCCAGGCTCGCCTGAGCCAGTGGGTCGGCCAATTGCTCGTCCTTGAACTTCGAGACCACCTGGCCCAGCTCACCGCCCTTGACCATCGCGCGGGCCATGGCGGGCAGCACCTTCGCAGGTGCCATGCCGTTGTCCAGCGCACGCTGGTATTCGGCCACGGCGGCGCTGAACTCGCTGCCCTGCACCAGCAGCTGTGCCAGCAGCATGCGACCTTCGGCCGACTTCGGATGCTTCTGGAGGAAGCTTTTCAGTTCGACCAGAGCCAGCTTGCTGTCCTTGGTGGCCAGTGCGTTCTTGGCACGCGCCAGGCCGGCCTCTTCGCCGCCGCTGCAGCCGGCGACCAGCACGGCCACTGCGAGCGCGCACGCGGCCAGGGCATGGCGGGGAATGGACGGCATGGCAGAAATCCTGTTCGAGGTGAATGACTGGCGCTTGCAGCCGGGTTCGCTGCGCCGCCGGCAACCGGAAATTATCGACGCCGACCATCGGGCACCGATGGGCCAGCCCCAGCCCATCGTCAAAAGAACACGGCCCGCCGGGTCACCCCGGCGGGCCGCCATCCAGATGCGGAGGGTGCCCGGGCACCCCGCCGATCAGGCTTGCGTGATCAGACCGTCACGCCCTTGGCCGTCTCCGCGTACTCCTCGATGCGGTCGAAGTTCATGTACTTGTAGATCTGGCTGCCGTCCTTGTTGATCACACCCATGTCGGCCTGGTATTCGGCGACGGTGGGAATGCGGCCCAGCTTGCCGGCGATGGCCGCCAGCTCGGCCGAGGCCAGGTAGACGTTGCTGTTCTTGCCCAGGCGGTTGGGGAAGTTGCGGGTGCTGGTCGACACCACGGTCGCGCCTTCGCGCACCTGCGCCTGGTTGCCCATGCACAGGCTGCAGCCGGGCATCTCGGTGCGGGCGCCGGCGGTGCCGAACACGCCGTAGTGGCCTTCCTTGGTCAGCTCGGCCGCGTCCATCTTGGTGGGCGGGGCGATCCACAGCTTGACCGGGATGTCGCGCTTGCCTTCGAGCAGCTTGCTGGCCGCGCGGAAGTGGCCGATGTTGGTCATGCACGAGCCGATGAACACTTCATCGATCTTGGCGCCGGCCACCTCGCTCAGCAGCTTGGCGTCGTCCGGGTCGTTCGGGCAGCACAGCACCGGCTCCTTCAGGTCGGCCAGGTCGATCTCGATGACGGCGGCGTACTCGGCGTCCTTGTCGGCTTCCAGCAGCGTCGGCGCCGCCAGCCACTCTTCGACCTTGCGGATGCGGCGCTCCAGCGTGCGCTTGTCCTGGTACCCGTCGGCGATCATGTTCTTCATCAGCACGACGTTGCTGGTGAGGTACTCCCTGATCGGCTCGGGGTTCAGCTTGACCGTGCAGCCGGCGGCCGAGCGCTCGGCGCTGGCATCGCTCAGCTCGAAGGCCTGTTCCACCTTCAGGTCGGGCAGGCCCTCAATCTCGAGGATGCGGCCCGAGAACACGTTGACCTTGCCGCTCTTGGCGACCGTCAGCAGGCCGGCCTTGATCGCGTAGTAGGGGATGGCGTGCACCAGGTCGCGCAGCGTGATGCCGGGCTGCATCTGGCCCTTGAAGCGCACCAGCACCGATTCGGGCATGTCCAGCGGCATCACGCCGGTGGCCGCACCGAAGGCCACCAGGCCCGAACCAGCCGGGAAGCTGATGCCGATCGGGAAGCGGGTGTGGCTGTCGCCGCCGGTGCCCACGGTGTCGGGCAGCAGCAGGCGGTTCAGCCAGCTGTGGATCACGCCGTCGCCCGGGCGCAGCGACACGCCGCCGCGGCTGCTGATGAAGGCGGGCAGCTCGCGGTGGGTCTTCACGTCCACCGGCTTCGGATAGGCCGCGGTGTGGCAGAAGCTCTGCATCACCAGGTCGGCGCTGAAGCCCAGGCAGGCCAGATCCTTCAGCTCGTCGCGGGTCATCGGGCCGGTGGTGTCCTGGCTGCCGACGGTGGTCATCTTCGGCTCGCAGTAGGTGCCCGGGCGCACGCCCTGGCCCTCGGGCAGGCCGACGGCGCGGCCGACCATCTTCTGCGCCAGCGTGAAGCCGGCGTTGGTGGCCTTGGGCGCGGTGGGCAGGCGGAACAACGTGGATGCCGGCAGGCCCAGGAACTCACGCGCCTTGGCGGTGAGGCTGCGGCCGATGATCAGGTTGATGCGGCCGCCGGCACGCACCTCGTCGAACAGCACGTCGCTCTTGAGCTTGAACTCGGCGACCGTGGCGCCGTTCTTCACCAGCTTGCCGTCGTAGGGCAGGATGTCGATGACATCGCCCATCTCCAGCTTGGACACGTCCACCTCGATCGGCAGGGCGCCCGAGTCTTCCTGGGTGTTGAAGAAGATCGGCGCGATCTTGCCGCCCAGGGTGACGCCGCCGAAGCGCTTGTTCGGCACGAAGGGGATGTCCTGCCCGGTGGCCCAGATCACGCTGTTGGTGGCGCTCTTGCGCGACGAGCCGGTGCCCACCACGTCGCCGACGTAGGCCACCAGGTGGCCCTTCTTCTTCAGGTCCTCGATGAACTGCATCGGGCCGCGCTTGCCGTCTTCCTCGGGCTTGAACGCCGCATCCGAGCGCGTGTTCTTCAGCATCGCCAGGTAGTGCAGCGGGATGTCCGGGCGGCTCCAGGCGTCGGGCGCAGGGCTCAGGTCGTCGGTGTTGGTCTCGCCGGGCACCTTGAAGACGGTGACGGTGATCTTCTTCTCGACTTCCGGACGCGAGGTGAACCACTCGGCGTCGGCCCAGCTCTGCATCACCGCCTTGGCGTGGGCATTGCCGGTGCGCGCCTTCTCGGCCACGTCGTTGAAGAAGTCGAACATCAGCAGCGTCTTCTTCAGCGCCGCCGCCGCAACGCCCGCCACCTCGGCGTCGTCGAGCAGCTCGATCAGCGGGTGCACGTTGTAGCCGCCGACCATGGTGCCCAGCAGCTCGGTGGCCTTGGCCTTGCTGATCAGCGCGACCTGCAGGTCTCCATGCGCCACGGCGGCCAGGAAGCTGGCCTTGACCTTGGCGGCGTCGTCCACGCCCGGGGGCACGCGGTGGGTCAGCAGGTCCAGCAGGAACGCGTCCTCACCCGCGGGCGGGGCCTTGATCAGCTCGACCAGCTCGGCCACCTGCTGCGCGGACAGCGGCAGCGGCGGAATGCCGAGGGCGGCACGTTCGGCCGTGTGTTGGCGATAGGCTTGCAGCATGGCGGGGGCTCCTGTGGGCAGTGGAGAAACGGGGGCGCGGATCGGGTCGGCTCCGTGGCTGTCCGGTCGTGCGGGCGGCCTACGGGTTTGTCCCATATTTTATGTCTTATATAAGACTTGCCAAGCGCTTTTTGCAGTGCAACAGCGGTGGCAGCGCGGCGATTGTGGCGCAGGCGGGCGCAAAAAAGCCCGCACGGTGGGCGGGCTGGGCCGGGTGCCGCCGCGCGGGGCGGCGACACCGGGAATCAAGCGTTGTCGCGCATCCACTGCTCGGCGAAGGCGTCCGAGCGGGCCTGGGCGGCGGCGCCGGTGGTGAACAGCCAGACCAGCGAACCGGTGGCGAACAGCAGGGGCACGAGGGCGAGGAACAGGTTGGTCATGGGGAAGACAGTTGGGAGAAGAGGCGCAGGCCACGGTCAGCCATCGGCATGCTGCGGCGCAGCATAGCGATGCCGCCCGCGGCTTGCCGGCGGCGTCCGGATGTCCCCGGATCTCTGGGGCTATCGGCCTGGAATGGCCCGACTTGAGGCATGCACCGGCCGCGGCCGGCGACCAGCGTCAGCGGCTAGCGGCGGCGTCTGGCGCCAATGCGGCCGACGGCAGCGTGGCGGGCGCGGGCTGATCGGTTGCCGGCGCCGATGCCGACGCCGCAGCCGGCACAACTGACGCGACTGGCACGACCGTCGCCACCGGAACGGCGGCGGCAGCCTGGGGCACGATGCCGATCCCCTGTCCGATGGTCTGGCCCGCGGCGCTGGCCGCGGCGACCGCCGCACGCTGTTCCGAATGCAGGCAGCTGTCGATCATGCGCTGGCCGCGCTTGGCGTCCATCAGCATCGACTTGGTGGGAATCTGCAGCCACACGATGCCGTTGGCCGGGTCTTCCAGGCGCACTGCACCGGTGCTGGTCTCGCGCGGCAGCATGCGGTAGCGCTTGCCGAGGTGACCGACGTGGAAGTAGCCGGGCAGGCCGTCGACCGGCTGCACGGTGACCGACTGCTTGAACTCGCAGTCGGCCGTGCCGGTGAGCACGCGGGCGGCGACGTCGAGCTGGGCGGCGCTGATCGCCTCGGTCACCTCGGTGGCCAGGGCCAGGCCCTTGGCTGCGTTCTTGGTCTGCTGCCTCGGCGTGGCCGGCGCTGTCTTCAGCACCCGCTTGGCCGCGGGCTTCGCCTTCGGTTGATCGGCCGCCATCGCCGGCAGCGGCGCCAGGGCGGCCGCGAGCAGCGCGGCGCCGGCGGTGCGGGCGAGCAGGTCGGAACGGCGGAACAGCGGCATGGCAGGCGGTCGGGCAGGTCGATGGACGCGGGATTGTCGTGTGTGATCACCCGTCGGCCGCCGCACACGGTGTAACCGCTGGTGGTGCCAGCCGTTCTGGTTCAGCCTGAGGGCAGCACGCCGTAGAACGCCTCGAGCACCTGCGCCGGCAGCGGCTGGCCGGTGCGGCGGGCGCGCTGGATCACCTGCCAGAAGAAGCGGTAGCTGGCGCGGTCGTGCAGCGTGTCCTGGTGGCGGATCGGCGCCCAGTCCGCCGCCTGCGCGGCCAGCAGGATCTCGATGGCGGCGTCGACCTCGGCGGTGCTGGGCGCAAACGCCTCGACGATCACCGGGATCTGCGCCGGGTGGATGCTCCACATGCGCGTGTAGCCGAACTCGTGCGCAGCGCGCCGGGCGGCGGCGGCCAGCGCCTTCTCGTGCTTGAACTCGGTGACCACGCAGTGCGACGGCACCTTGGCCGCGCCGTGGCAGGCGGCGGCAATCTCCAGCTTGGCGCGCACCACCAGCGGGTGCTCGAACTGGCCGGAAACGCCCATCGCCGAGGCCGGGATCGCGCCGCGGTGGGCACTGACGAAGTCCATCAGGCCGAAGCTCAGGCTCTGCACCCGGGGCAGGGCGGCCAGGGCGTGCACGTCGCGCAACGCGCCATGGGTCTCGACCAGGGCGTGCACCGGCAGGTCCAGCCCCTTGCCGTGGCGCTTGGCCGTGGCGTCGATGGTGGCGACGGCCTGCTGCAGGTCGGCCAGGTGGCGCGGCTTGGGCACCATCAGGAAGGCCAGGCGGTCGCCGGCCTGGCCGATCAAGGTGTCGCAGTCGGCGTCGAAGCTGGGGTGGTCGACCGGGTGCACCCGGGCGCCGACGCGGCCGAAGCGGTTGTCCGCCGACAGCGCAAGCGCGGCGCACAGCTGGGCGTGTTCGGCTTCGGCGCCGACCGGCGCGCCGTCCTCGCAATCGAGGGTGATGTCGAACACCGGGCCCAGTTCGGCCTGCAGCTGCAGCGCCTTGCGCATGCGCTGCTCGGTGCCGCAGTAGTGGTCGCACACCGGCAGGTTGGCGGGCGCGTCGCCCTCGTCGATCAGGGCCTGGGCGGGGAGCAGGGGCATGGCATGGCTCGGCAATGAAGCGGCAATGAGAAAAGGGCTGGCGACATGATGCCGCACAGCCCTTCGCTGACAGGTCCCGCGCGTGGCAGGACCGGTGCACTTGCGTTACAGCAGGTGCTTCACGCCGTCCTTCTCGCCTTCCAGCTCGGCCAGGGTCTTGTTGATGCATTCCTGGCTGAAGGCGTCGATCGGCAGG
>CALMIF010000282.1 GCA_937864045.1 uncultured Aquabacterium sp.
CGCCGTGCGCCTTGGCGGTGTCCTGGCGGTTCGGGCTGCCCTTGCCGATGTGGGTCTTGCAGACGATCAGCGTCGGCTTGTCGCTGCTGCGGCGCGCCTGGGCGATGGCGCGATCGACGGCATCGACGTCGTGGCCGTCCACCGGGCCGATCACGTTCCACTGATAGGCGGCAAAGCGCGCCGGCACGTCGTCGACGAACCAGGGCGCAATCTGGCCGTCGATGCTGATGCCGTTGTCGTCGTACAGCGCGATCAGCTTGTTCAATTTCCACGCGCCGGCCAGGGCGCAGGCCTCGTGGCTGATGCCCTCCATCAGGCAGCCGTCGCCCAGGAACACGTAGGTGTGGTGGTCGACGATGGCGTGGCCGGGGCGGTTGAACTCGGCGGCCAGCAGTTTTTCGGCCAGCGCCATGCCGACGGCGTTGGTCACGCCCTGGCCCAGCGGGCCGGTGGTGGTTTCCACGCCGGGCGTCAGCCCGACCTCGGGGTGGCCGGCGGTCTTGCTGTGCAGCTGGCGGAAGTCCTTCAGCTGCTGCAGCGGCAGGTCGTAGCCACTCAGGTGCAGCAGCGCGTACAGCAACATCGAGGCGTGGCCGTTGGACAGCACGAAGCGGTCGCGGTCGGGCCACCGCGGGTTGGCCGGGTTGTGCTTCAGGTGCCGGGCCCACAGCGCCACGGCCATGTCGGCCATGCCCATGGGGGCGCCCGGGTGGCCCGACTTGGCTTGCTGTACGGCGTCCATGGCCAGGGCGCGGATTGCGTTGGCCATGCGGGAAGGATTTGCCATGGAGT
The DNA here is from genome assembly GCA_937864045.1 of uncultured Aquabacterium sp. Classification (GTDB taxonomy): domain Bacteria; phylum Pseudomonadota; class Gammaproteobacteria; order Burkholderiales; family Burkholderiaceae_C; genus Pseudaquabacterium. The sequence goes on from CALMIF010000282.1 coordinate 793, forward strand.
GGCTCCAGGAGAGCGGTGCGGAAGGGGGGAAACCCGCGATTTTACCGGCCGCCCCGCAGCCGGCGCAGCGGCGCGGCGTATGGCCCTGACGGGGTGGCAGCTGTCGCCTGCGGCACGCGCGGTGCGGCACGGCCGTGCCTGGGGCGCTTATTCTGTGGGTATGGATGATTCGATCTCGCCGACTGTCCCGGCTGGCTTCTCCGCGCTGCAGGCCGGCGGCGACTTCATGGCCTTCAACGGCCCGGTCTACCTGCTGCACCAGGGCGACGACGTGCGCTTCGGACTGCGCGTGCAGCGGCGCCACTGCAATCCCATGGGGAATCTGCACGGCGGCATGATGGCCAGCTTCTGCGACATGCTGCTGCCACTGTCGGTGCACCGCAAGAGCCAGGCCGTGGCCACGCGCTTTCTGCCCACCATCAGCCTGCAGATCGACTACCTGGCGCCGGCGCCGCTGGGTTGCTGGATCGAGGGCACGGCCGAGCTGCTGCGCGCCACCCGCAGCCTGGTGTTCGCGCAGGGGCTGGTGACGGCCGACGGCGTGCCCTGCGCGCGCGCCAGCGGGGTGTTCAAGATCGGCCCGGAGATGAGCGCCGAGTTGGTCGGCTGAGGGTTCCCGGTCAGAGCCCGCAGGCATGCAGGAAGCGCGCGCACAGCGCCTCCATGCCCAGGCGGTCGGCGTCGTCAAAGCGCGCCGGCAGCGGGCTGTCCACGTCCCACACGCCCAGCAGCGTGCCGTCGGCGCGCAGCAGCGGCACCACGATCTCCGAGCGCGAGGCGCTGTCGCAGGCGATGTGGCCGGCAAAGGCGTGCACGTCCGGCACCAGCTGGGTCTGGCGCGTGGCGGCCGCGGTGCCACACACGCCGCGACCGAAGGCGATGCGCACGCAGGCCGGTTTGCCCTGGAACGGCCCCACCACCAGCTCGTCGCCTTCGGCAAGGTAGAAGCCGCACCAGTTCAGATCCGGCAGCGCGTGGAACACCAGCGCCGCGAAGTTGGCGGCGTTGGCGATCAGGTGGGTTTCGCCATGCAGCAGGCCGTCGACCTGGCGGGCCAGTTCGGCGTACAGCTCGGGCTTGTCGGTGGCGGTGAGCGGCGCGGCGTCGAACATGGCGGGTGTCGGTTGGGTCAGGGCAAGGATCAGCGCGGCGCGGACGCGCCGCGGATGGCACCCACCAGCCGCCGGCTCTGGATGCCGAAGTGGCGCATCAGCGTGGCAATGCTGTCTTCCAGCGCTGCCTTCGCTGGCGGGCCGCGCCTGGCCACCTCGGCCATCAGGTCGATGCCGCCGGCGTGCACGCCGAAGTCGAAACCGGGGTCGTCCACGTAGCTGGACGGCACGCTGGCCAGCACCTGCGCCGTCACTGTCTCGCCGGCGGCGTGGGACTGGCGCGCCACGCTGTCGCGCAACGTGGCGTCGCTCCAGGGCGCTTGACCGGCATCGGTGCCGGTGTCGCGCAGCGCCTGCTCCAGCGGGCCGACCTGGCGCGCGCGGGCGCTGGCCTGGATCATCTGGCTCTCGTAGCGCTCCAGCACGAAATGGCGATTGGACAGCAGCACCACCATGTCGTTCTTGCCGCCCGGCATGCCCAGCAATGCCATCAGCTGGATGCCGATCAGCCGCGCGGTGGAAAAGCCCGGCGCCAGGCTGGCGTGATAGGGCTGGGTCAGGTCCTGCACATAGTGCAGGGCCAGCCCGGCAAAGCGCCAGCCCCAGTACGGGTGGCCGCTGCGAAACGCCAGCTCGGCCAACGTGCGCCACTGGTGCAGGCGCAGCAGCGGATAGGTGCGCTTGAGAAAACCCGCCGCGGCGTAGATGACCGGCGACTCGTGGTAGTAGCCCATGTGGAACGGCGCCTGGGTGGCGAAGTCCAGGCTCGGGTTGCCGAACGGAATCTTGCCGAAGCCGTAGCCGGGGCCCCAGCTGGAAGGGCTGTCTTCCCACAGGTTCAGGTCGATGCCGTAGTCGGGCTCGTCGCTGGCCGAGGCCAGCACCGCCAGCGGCGCCACCGCCTCGCCCGCTTGCAGGCGCACGAAGCGGTGCTTCTCGCCGTCCTTCTCGCGCAGCGGCAGGGCGTTGACTTCGTCGTGTGGCATCGGCGCGCCGGCCGGCTCGGGGCCCCAGGGGTCGGGTTGCACGTACAGCGCCAGCCGGCTCTCGGGCGACACGCGCAGCGCAGTCAGGAAGGCCCGCCGCAGCGCCTGCGGGCCCTGGCTGGCTGCGCCTGGGTCAAAGCGCAGCGCGGCCGGCAGCGGCGGGTAGTGCGCCAGGTTGGCCCGCGCCCAGGCGTCCTGCTCGGCCAGCAGCGCGGCGATCGGCGCGGCCTGGGCAGCCAGGAAGGCTTCCAGTGGCTCGGCGGTCACGGGCGCGGCCTGGGCGACTTCGGGCATGACCTCGAAGGCCCGGTAGCTGGCCAGCGCATGGTTGCTCCAGGCCAGTGCGGAAGTGGTGCCGGAAAGTACCAGGGCGGCGAAGACGAAGAACTGTTTCATGGCGATGAAAGGGCGCGGTGCCGGCACCGACCTGTTTGTGTGGATCGGCTTCGACGGTTGGCTGAAGATCAGTGGCAAGACATGCCGGCAGGCTCGATCCTCTCACGGGCAGCCTCGGTCAACCATCCAGCCGCCGCGCCTGGCGCCACGCCTTCGGCGCGCCATGCGCCAGCCCGCGACTGCGGCCACCGGTCAAGCACGGGTCACAGCACGTTGGACAGGAAGCGCCTGGTGCGCTCTTCCCTTGGCGTGTCGAACAGCTCGGCGGGCGTGCCTTCCTCGACCAGCCGGCCTTCGTCCATGAAGAGCACCCGGTGGGCCACCTGGCGGGCAAAACCCATTTCGTGGGTCACCACCACCATGGTCATGCCTTCCTCGGCCAGTGACTGCATGACCGCCAGGACTTCCCCGACCATTTCCGGGTCGAGCGCCGAAGTGGGTTCGTCGAACAACATGATGCGAGGCTGCATGGCCAACGCACGGGCAATGGCGACGCGTTGCTGTTGTCCGCCAGACAGCTGGTTGGGGTAGGCGTCGATCTTGTCGAGCAGGCCCACACGCTCAAGCAGGGCGCGGGCGCGGGCATGGGCCACATCGGGTGCCAGCTTGCGCACCACGCTGGGTGCCAGGGTGATGTTTTCCAGCGCCGTCTTGTGCGGAAACAGGTTGAAGCGCTGGAACACCATGCCGATGTCGGCGCGCAAGGCGTCGAGATCGGTCTTGGGGTGGTGCACCGAGACTTCGCCGACCAGCACCTCGCCGCCGCTGCTCTCTTCCAGGCCGTTCAGGCAGCGCAAGAACGTGCTCTTGCCCGAGCCCG
>CALMIF010000283.1 GCA_937864045.1 uncultured Aquabacterium sp.
GACGCCAAGAATCCGGCCGCCGATCAATCCAAGGAGCACTCCGCATGGCCAACCCACTGCCCCAGCTGGCGTCGCTGAGCTTCAGCCACGTCGGCTTCTACGTGCGCGACATCACCCGCATGGCCGCCTTCTACAAGGACGTGATCGGCTTCTTCGAGACCGACCGCGGCCTGCTGGGACCGGTGCAGCTGGTGTTCCTGAGCCGCGACCCCGGCGAGCACCACCAGATCGTGCTGGCCTCGGGCCGGCCGGCCGAGGCGCACTTCAACGTCATCAACCAGATCTCGCTGCGCGTGCCCGACCTGGCGACGCTGCGCGCCGTGCGCAACCGTGTGGCGGCCGACCCCGGCGTCAGCGAGCTGCTGGTGGCCACGCATGGCAACGCGGTGTCGATCTATTTCCGCGATCCCGAGGGCAACCGGCTGGAGGTCTTCATGGACACGCCCTGGTACTGCGAGCAGCCGCTGCGCGAGCCCATCGACCTGGACCAGGCCGACGACGCGGTGATGGCCCAGGCCGAGGCCCTGGCGCGCAGCCGGCCGCGCTTTCGCAGCCGGGCCGAATGGCGCGCCGAGATGGAACAGCTGATGGGCGCGGCGCGATGAGCCAGCGGCCAGTGGACATCGCCATCATCGGCGGCGGTCCCGTCGGCGTGGCCCTGGCCAACCTGCTGGGCCAGCGCGGCGTGTCGGTGGCGGTGTTCGAGCGCGACGCCGCGGTCTACCCGTTTCCGCGCGCCATCCACTTCGACGGCGAGGTGATGCGCGTCTTCGAGACCATGGGCCTGCGCGCCGAGGTGGAGGCGATCTCGCGCCCTGGCCTGCAGGGCATGCACTTTGTCAATGCCGAGGGCCGCACCCTGCTGATCCGCGGTGGCACGGCGGCGCTGGGGCCGCATGGCTGCGCCAGCAACCACTACTTCCACCAGCCCGAGCTGGAGGCGGTGCTGCGCGCCGGGCTGGCGCGGTTCCCATCGGTGCAGCTGCGGCTGCGCCACGCCGTGACGGCGGTCGAGGAAGACGACGCCGGCGCCACGCTGGCGGTGACCGACCTGGACGGCGACAACACCCAGCCCTGGCGCGCCCGCTGGGTGGTGGGCTGCGACGGAGGGCGCTCGCTGGTGCGGCGGGTGATCGGCGCGCCGATGCACGACCTGGGCCTGCACCAGCCCTGGCTGGTGTTCGACGTGCTGTTGAACACCGGGCAGCCGGTTCCGCCCGGCCTGCCCGACCACACGGTGCAGCACTGCGACCCGGCGCGGCCGATGACCTACTGCCATGTGACCGGCCGCCGTCGGCGCTGGGAAATCATGCTGATGCCCGGCGACGACCCGGCCGAGCTGGTCAAGCCCGAGCGCATCTGGCCCCTGGTGGCGCGCTGGCTGCGGCCCGACCAGGCCAGCATCGAGCGGGCGGTGATCTACACCTTCCATTCGGTGATCGCGTCGCAGTGGCGGCTTGGGCCCCTGCTGCTGGCCGGTGACGCCGCGCACCAGACGCCGCCCTTCCTGGGGCAGGGCCTGTGCGCCGGCATCCGCGACGCGGCCAACCTGGCCTGGAAGCTGGACGCCGCCCTGCGTGGCCGCCCCGATGCCACGCTGCTGGACAGCTACGGCCCCGAGCGGGCGCCGCATGTGCACGCCTTCATCGACCTGGCGGTGAAACTGGGCGCGATCATCCAGACCACCGACGCCGCCGAAGCCCGCGCCCGCGATGCCCGCTTCGCCGAGGGCGCACCCGAGACCTTCAACTTCCCCGCGCCGTTGCTGGGCGCCGGCGTGTGGCGTGGCAGCGGCGCGCCCGTGGCGCAAATCTTCCCGCAGCCGCGACTGGACGACGGGCGCCTGCTCGACGACGCCATCGGCGACAACTGGGCGCTGATCGCCGAGCCACGCTTGCTGGCGACCCTGCCTGAACCCGTGGCCGCCTGGTGCCGCTGGCAGGGCGCCACGCTGCTGCCGGCCACGCATGCCTCGCTGCACGCCTGGCTGGAGACCCAGGGCTGTGCGGCCGTGCTGCTGCGGCCTGACCGCTACGTCGCCGGCGTGGCGCATGACGGCGCAGCGCTGGCGCAGCTGGTCCAATCGCTGCCTGGATTGACCGCCCCCGCACCCGGATGACCGACAAGCCCGCTGACAAACCGGATTCCAGCCTGGCCCGCACGCTGGCCGTGCTGGACCTGTTCGACGAGCAATGCGCCACGCTGACGCCCGAGGCCATCGTCGACGCGCTGCAGGTGTCGCAGCCCACGGCCTACCGCTACCTGCGCGTGCTGGCCGATGCCGGCCTGCTGCAGCGCCAGGGCGCTGCCAGCTATGCGCTGGGGCCACGCATCATCGTGCTGGACCACCTGATCCGCCGCCACGACGCGGTGCTGCGCCATGCCGTGCCGCTGATGCAGGAGCTGGCCACCACCACCGGGCTGGACTGCGTGGCCACCGCCCTGCACGGCATGCCGGCGCGGGCGCAGCTCGTCGACATCCACCGCGTGTTCAGCGCCCAGCCGGCCAACCTGGGCTATGGCCGCGGCCGGCCGCGCCCGCTGCTGCTGGGCGCCGCGCCCAAGGTGGTGCTGGCCAGCCTGCCCGCGGCGCAACTGCACAGGCTGCTGGACCAGCATGCCGACGCGGTGGCTGCCGCCGGCCTGCCCGCCGACTGGCCGGCCCAGCGGCGCTTCTTCGCCCGCATCCGCCAGGCCGGCAGCTGTGTGTCCGCAGGTGAGCTGGAGCCCAGCCTGGGCGCCGTGGCCGCGCCCCTGGTGCTGGCCGACGGGCGTGTGCTGGGCGCGGTGTCCCTGGTGACCACCGTCGAGCGGCTGGCCCTGCTCGACCAGGGCAAGCTGGCCAGCCTGGTGCGGCGGGCCGCCGCCGAGACGGTGGCGCGCATCGACGGGGCGGGTTGAGCGGGTGCTGACGCTTTGACCGGCGCTGCCATCGGAAACAATCGGTGCCATGACGCACATGGATCCAGACGCCGCCCCCAACCGAGCAGGCGAGCCGCTCGACGTGCTGACCGTCGGCGAGGCCATGGCCTTGCTGATCGCCCAGCAGCCCGGGCCGCTGGAGACGGTGGCCGGCTTCACCCGCACCGCGGCCGGCGCCGAACTGAACGTGGCCGTGGGCCTGGCGCGGCTGGGCCTGCGCGTGGGCTACCTCAGCCGCCTGGGCGACGACAGCTTCGGCCGCTGCCTGCGCGCCTTCATGCACGGCGAGGGCATCGACACCCGGCTGGTGGCCAGCGATGCAGCGCATGCCACCGGCTTCATGCTGAAGGCGCTGGCGGTCGACGGCGAAGACCCGGCGATCGAGTACCACCGCAAGGGTTCGGCCGCCAGCCACACGGGGCCCGAGGCAGCGCCTGCCGACCTGGCCGGCGCGCGCCACCTGCACCTGTCCGGCGTCTGCCCGGCGGTGTCGGCCAGCATGCGTGAGCTGACCTTCCACCTGGCCCGCGCGGCGCGCCTGGCCGGCGCCAGCATCTCGTTCGACCCCAACCTGCGCCCGTCGCTGTGGCCCGGCGAAGCCGTGATGCGGGACACGCTGAACGCCCTGGCCGCGCAGGCTGACTGGGTGCTGCCGGGCCTGGCTGAAGGCGAACGGCTGACCGGCCGCAGCGGCGCGGAAGGCGTGGCCGACTTCTACCTGGGGCAGGGCGCCAGCCTGGTGGTCATCAAGCTGGGCCCGCAGGGCGCCTGCTGGTTCGCCCGCGATGGCAGCCGGGGCCAGGTGCCAGGCATCGCCGTGCCGAAGGTGCTCGACACCGTCGGCGCCGGCGATGGGTTTGCCGTCGGCCTGGTCAGCGGCCTGCTGGAAGGCTTGACGGTGGCCGACGCCGTCGCCCGCGCCAACGCCATCGGCGCCCGCGTGGTGGGCTTTCCGGGTGACAGCGACGGGCTGCCGACGCGGGCCGAGCTGGCGGCCTTCCTGGCTGCGGCCAACGCCGGCTGATGGATGCCGACAGACCCGCCATGACCTCTGCGTCCTCTGCCACCCTGCCACCGTGGCCCCGGGCCTGCCCGGACAGCGGCGCCAGCGCCACGCTGAAATCCGTCAACGCCGATTTCTGCGTGACCGAGCTGCCGCTGCAGCTGCCCGGCGGCACCGGCGAGCACCTGTGGCTGGACGTCGAGAAAGACGGCGCCAACACCGCCTTCGTCGCCCAGGAGCTGGCCGAGGCCGCCGGCGTGCAGGCGCTGGACGTGGGCTATGCCGGCCTGAAGGACCGCCACGCCATCACCCGGCAATGGTTCAGCATCTACCTGCCGAAGGGAACCGCAGGCGGCGAGACGCCCGACCTGACGCGGCTCCAGCACCCGGAATTCAAGGTGCTGGCGCAACGCCGCCATGTGAAGAAGCTGCGCCCCGGCGACCTGCTGGGCAACCGCTTCCGCATCGTGCTGCGTGACGTGCGCGGTGGCCCCGGCACCACGCAGGCCATCGAGGCCAACCTGGCGGCCGTGGCGGCGCTGGGCGTGCCCAACTACTTCGGTGCCCAGCGCTTCGGCTTCGACGGCGGCAATGTCGCGCTGGGCCGGGCGATGCTGGCGCGCGAGATCCGCGTGCGCAACCCGAAGAAGAAGGGCCTCTACCTGTCGGCGGTGCGCTCCTTCGTCTTCAACGAGGTGCTGGCCCAGCGCATCCGGCAGGGCCTGTGGGGGCAGACCCTGCCCGGCGACGTGCTGGATGCGGCCGGCGATCCCACCGGGCCGCTGTGGGGGCGGGGCCGCGTGGCCACCACGGACGCGGCGCAGGCGCTGGAGAACAGCGTGGCCGAACGCCATGCCGCCCTGTGCCACGGCCTGGAATTCGCCGGCCTGGACCAGGCGCGCCGCGCCCTGGTCGCCCGGCCGGCGGACCTGGCCTGGCAGTGGCTGCAGGCCGACCAGCTGCTGCTGAGCTTCGCGCTGCCGGCCGGGACCTATGCCACGTCGGTGCTCGACGAGATCGTCCACACCACCGAGCCCGAGCGGCACGGCGGCAGCGAGGCCACGCCCGAAGCCGAAGCCTGATGGCCGCCGGCGGCCAGCCCGGCAGGCGCGCGCTGCCGGCCGCCGCTCGGTTTGTCGTTCAGGGCCGCAGCGGCCCCAGCAGCAGGAAGGTGGCGATGCCGGCCAGCAAGCCCCACAGGGTGCTGCGCGTGGTCCGCACCACGGCCACCAGCACCAGGGCCGAGGCCAGCCGCGCATCGGTGGCCAGGGCCCACAGCGGACCTCGCTGCTGCAGCGCGGCGGGCAACTGCCGCGTCACCTCGGGCGCGATGAGGGCCAGCAGGGCCGCCAGCGGCGCGTGGCGCAGGGCCTGTTCCACCCGGCCGCTTGGCTGCCAGCGCCGCGGCAGCAGCACGAAGAAGCTGCGCGCACCCAGCGTCACCAGCGCCAGCAGGCCGATCAGCAGCCCCAGTTCAAATGCGCTGTAGGCCATGGATCAACCGCGCTTCACCGGCCCGGCCGGCACCAGTGCCGGCCGGGGCGACACCCACAGCGCCGCCGCCACCCCGGCCAGCACCGCCGCAAAGGTGCCCAGGCGGTGCGGCCAGCCGGCGCCTGCCAGCGCCACCGCCACGCTGGCCACCGCCGCCGCCCAGGCCGGGTGCCCCTGCAGCATCGGCACCGTAAAGGCCAGCAGGGCCAGCACGGCCAGGTAGCCCAGCTCGGCGCCCAGCGGCAGCAGCGACGCCAGGGCGATGCCCAGCACCGAGCTGGCGCACCAGGCCGCCGCCGTCACCAGGTTGGCGCCGTTGAGCAGGGCCACGCGCTGCACCAGCGGCCCGCGGGCCTGGGCCTGCATCAGCACCGCCAGCGGCCCGTCGATGGTGAGGAAGCACGTGCCCAGCCGCAGCCCCAGCGGCACCCGCGCCAGGTGACGCGACAGCAGCGCGCTGTAGACCACGAAGCGCAGCCCGGCCAGCGCGGCGGCCAGCACCATCGTCAGCACCGCGGTGGACGTGGCCATCAGCGGCAGCACCGCCAGCTGCGCGGTGCCGGAATAGACGATGAAGGTCATGCCCAGCGACGTGGCCAGCGCCAGGCCCAGCTTGACCATGGCCACGCCGGTGACCACGCCCCATACCGCCATCGCCGGCAGGCCGGGCAGGGCCGCCCGTGCGCCGGCGGCAAAGGCAGCGCGGCGCGCCGGATGGGTGCGGCGCCGGCTCACGGCGCGGCCCCGCACGGCATGGCCGGGAGCCTGCACGGCTGGGGGTGATCGGGCGGCTGCAGCGACATCCCCGGCAGCTTGCCACAGCCGTCGGGGCGCTTGCCGGCGCTGGCAACCGGCTGCTGGGCCGCGTGGACCCGTCCGCCAGCGACCGCTCAGTGCCAGCGCAGTGCCAGCGCAGTGCCAGCTCAGTGCCAGTTCAGCGCCTGAGGCGCCCCGGCGACGACGCCGCTGCGTCCACGCCCTCGCGCCGCAGCGCGGGTGGCAGGGGCTGGCCCAGCAGCAGGCTGGCCGCCAGCGCCGCCGCGCCGGGCGCGCTCTGGATGCCGTAGCCGCCCTGGGCTGCCAGCCAGAAGAAGCCGGGCACGGCGGGGTCGGGGCCGATCACCATGTCGCCGTCGGCGACGAAGCTGCGCAGCCCCGCCCAGGTGCTGCGCGGGCGGCGGATCTCCAGCGTGGTGGCGGCCTCGATGCGGTGGATGCCCAGGGCGATGTCCAGCTCTTCGGGCACCACGTCGTGCGGCGCCACCAGGTCGGCGTTGGCCGGTGAGCCCAGGATCAGGCCGGCATCGGGCTTGATGTACCAGGCCTCGCCATCGGGGCCGTGGTCGGCCACCACCGCGGCCACGGCGGGCCAGCGGCTGGCATCCACGCCCTCGGGCGGCGCGAAGGTGAAGGCGCTGCGGCGGCGGGGCTCCAGGCCGATGGGCGCGGCGCCGGCCAGGGTTCCGACCACGTCGGCCCAGGCGCCGGCCGCGTTGACCACCTGGCGCGCCCGCAGCTGCCGCCCATCGGCCAGGTGGAGCGTCCAGGCGCCGTTGTCACCCCGAGCCAGGCCGGCCAGTTCGGCCTTCGTCAGCAGCGTGGCCCCCGCCGTGCGTGCGCCGCGCAGGTAGCCCTGGTGCAAGGCGTGCACGTCGATGTCGGCAGCGCTGTCTTCCACCAGGCCGGCCACGGCAGCCTCGGGTCGCAGCACCGGCACGGCCGCCAGCAGCTCGGCCTGGCTGGCGCGGCGCACGCTGGGGTCGATGGCCTGCAGCTCGGCCTGCAGCGCGGCCAGCGCCGGCAGCTCGGCGGCGGTGGCCACGTGCAGCACGCCACGGGGCGACAGCAGCGGGTGGTCGGCGAAGCCGGTGGGCGGTGCGTCGTAGAAGTCGCGGCTGGCGCGGGTCAGCGCGCGGATGGCCGGCGTGCCGTAGCTGGCCATGTACAGCGCGGCCGAGCGGCCGGTCGTGTGGTAGCCGGGCTGGTCCTCGCGCTCCAGCAGCAGCACGCGCTGCGGCGGTGCGCCCTCGTGGCCGCGCGCCAGGGCCCAGGCCAGCGAGGCACCGGCGATGCCGGCGCCGATGATGGCAACGTCGGCGGTGTCTTGTGCGGTGGTGTGCATGTCAGACCGCGCTTGCAGCGCCTGCCGTGGAGGTGGCATCCAGCACCGGCGGTGCGGTGACGATCGAGCGCAGCGTCGGCGTCACCGGCCCCAGCCGCGCCGGGTCGGGCCGCGGCCGGGCCAGTGCCGGGTCGGCGGCGAAAGCGGCCTCCATCGCCTGGCCGGCGGCCAGGGTGCCCAGGTCGTCGCGGAAGCGGCCCAGCACCTGCAGGCCGAAGGGCATGCCCCGGCCGTCGCGGCCGCAGGGCAGGGCGAGCGCCGGGTGCGTGGTCAGCGTGGTCACGTCGGTCAGCGCCAGCCAGCGGTAGTCGTTGGCCTGGGCGCGGCCCTGCACCACGGCGGCATGCGGCTGCGTCCACGGAAAGGGCGAGACCGGCGTCACCGGCGCCAGCACGAGGTCGACCTCGTCGAACACGCGCTGGAAGCGCTTGAGCAGGCGCGTCTGCTCGGCCTCGGCCCAGGCCACGTCGACCAGGCGCATCGCCGCACCCAGCTCGTAGTTGCTGCGCGGGTTGGGGCCCAGGCTCGTCGGGTCGAGATCGGAAGAGCGTCGTGTAGGGAAAGAGTGTCGACCATTGTGTA
>CALMIF010000284.1 GCA_937864045.1 uncultured Aquabacterium sp.
GCCGGCACCAACGAGATCGGCCTGGCGGTGCTGGCCACCACGCTGTCGATCGTCGCGGTGTTCCTGCCGATCGGGTTCATGAGCGGCATCATCGGCAAGTTCTTCCACGAGTTCGGCATCACCATCGTCGCCGCGGTGCTGATCTCGATGTTCGTGAGCTTCACGCTGGACCCGATGCTCAGCTCGGTGTGGCACGACCCGGCGATCGATCGCGAGGGCAAGCCGTTCGAGCCGCAAGGCCTCTACGACCACACGCTGGGGCGAATCACGCACTGGGTCGACCGCGCCTCGCACCGGCTGGGCGACAGCTACGTGGCGGCGCTGCGCTGGGCGCTGGCGCACCAGGGCACCACGGTGCTGATCGCCGTCGGCTCCCTGGTCGGCGCCCTGGCCCTGGTGCCGCGGCTGGGCACCGAGTTCGTGCCCAAGGCCGACTTCAGCGAGACCAGCATCCAGTTCTACACGCCGGTGGGCTCCAGCCTGGCCACCACCGAGATGCGGGCGAAGCAGGTCGACGCCATCCTGCGCGAGATGCCCGAGGTGCGCTACACGCTCACCACCATCAACACCGGCAATGCCGCCGGGCGCAATTTCGCCACCGTCTTCGTGCGCCTGGTCGACCGCAAGGACCGCAGCCGCAGCGTCGACCGGCTGTCGGTGCCGCTGCGCGAGCGGCTGCGCCAGGTGGCGGGCATCACCGTCACCCACGTCGGCCTGCTCGACGCCATCGGCGGCAACAAGCCGATCTCGCTGTCGATCCAGGGCACCGACCTGGCCGAGCTGCAGCGGCTGACGGCGCAGCTGATGGACCGCATGGCCGCGATCCCCGGCCTGGTCGACCTGGACACCAGCATGAAGCCGCCCAAGCCGACGGTGGTGATCGACGTCAAGCGCGATGCCGCCAGCGACCTGGGCCTGTCGGTGGGCAGCATCACCAGCACGCTGCGCGCCCTGGTGGCCGGCACCACGGTGGGCGACTGGCGCGCCGCCAACGACCAGACCTACGACGTCAAGGTGCGCCTGGCGCCCGAGGCGCGCGACAACCCCGACGACCTGGCGCGGCTGGCCCTGGCCCTGGGCGCGAACAGCGACGGCAGCATGCGCACGGTGCGGCTGGCCCAGGTGGCCGAGGTGAGGAACGGCCTGGGGCCGACCCAGGTGAACCGGCGCGACCTGAACCGCGAGAGCGAGATCACGGCCAACACTGCCGGCCGCGCGCTGGGCGAGGTGTCGGCCGACATCCGCCAGGTGCTGGAGGCCACGCCGCTGCCGCCGGGCTACGGCTACCGCTTCGGCGGCAGCACCAAGGACATGCAGGAAAGCTTCGGCTACGCCATCTCGGCCCTGGTGATGGGCGTGGTCTTCATCTACATGATCCTGGCCAGCCAGTTCCGCAGCTTCCTGCAGCCGCTGGCGCTGATGAGCTCGCTGCCGCTGACGCTGATCGGCGTGGTCGGCGCCCTGCTGGTGTGGCGCAGCACGCTGAACATGTTCTCGGTCATCGGCGTGATCATGCTGATGGGCCTGGTGACCAAGAACGCGATCCTGCTGGTCGACTTCGCGATCCGGGCCCGGGACGACGGGATGAGCCGGGCCGACGCCCTGCTGCTGGCCGCCAAGGTGCGGCTGCGGCCCATCCTGATGACCACGCTGGCGATGGTCTTCGGCATGCTGCCGCTGGCCCTGGCGCTGAGCGAAGGCTCGGAGCAGCGCGCACCGATGGGCCAGGCTGTCATCGGCGGCGTCATCACCAGCTCGCTGCTGACCCTGGTGGTGGTGCCGGTCATCTACTGCTGGCTCGACGACCTGGGCAACTGGTGCACGCGCCGGCTGTTCGGCCGCGGCCGCGAGACCGGTCTCCGTCAGCCTGCGGCCATCCCCTCGAAATAGAATGCCGGGTTGTCCAGTACTCCCCTCTTCTGCAAGCGCCCTGCCATGAACACCGAACAAGCCCGCTTCAACATGATCGAGCAGCAGATCCGCCCCTGGGATGTGCTGGACCTGCATGTGCTGGACCTGCTGTCCCGCGTGCGGCGCGAGGAGTTCGTGCCGGCGGCCTACAAGGCGCTGGCCTTTGTCGACTGCGAGGTGCCTCTGGGCCACGGGCAGATGATGCTGGCCCCCAAGGTCGAGGCCCGCCTGCTGCAGGAAGCCCAGGTGCAGCGCCACGAGCGCGTGCTGGAGATCGGCACCGGCTCGGGCTTCATGGCCGCGCTGCTGGCGCACCGCGCGCAGTCGGTGATCTCGCTGGAGAAGATCGGCGCGCTGGCCACCCAGGCCGCCGCCAACCTGCGCCGCGCCGGTGTGCTGAACGCCAGCGTGCGCGAACAGGACGGCACCGCCGGCCTGCCCGGCGACGCACCGTTCGACGTGATCATGCTGTCGGGCTCGGTGCCCGAGGTGCCGCAGGCCCTGCTCGACCAGCTGCGCATCGGCGGCCGGCTGCTGGCCATCGTCGGCCAGGAGCCGGTGATGCGCGCGGTGCGCATCACCCGCCTGTCGGCCACGGCCTGCCAGTCGCAGGACCTGTTCGACACCGTCGCGCCGCGCCTGGCCGGCTTCAGCGAGCCCTCGGGCTTCCGCTTCTGACCGCCCCCGGCGCAGCGGATCCGGCGCGGCCCGGCCCCGGCTTTCACCGCCTCGGCCCGCGCTTCCTGCAGTGCGTCGCATGCCGGCGGCGCGCCAGCCCCGCCGCGGCGTACAACCCTGCCGGCGGCCCGGTGCCGCACTGCTGACCGCCTGCCCTCCCTTCACGCCTGAGACCAAGGACCCTCCATGCCCCGCCTGCCGTCGCGCTTCCTGCCCACACGCCTGCGGGGTGCCTGCCTGCTCACCGTCGCCGCCCTGGGCCTGGGCGCCACGGCCGCCCGCGCCGAGACGCTGAGCCAGCTCTACGACGCCGCGCGCGCCTACGACGCCACCTACCTGTCGGCCCGCGCGCTGGCCGATGCCGCCGAGTTCAAGGCCGCGCAGGCCGACGCCCTGCTGCGGCCCAGCGCCCGGCTCAACGGCTCGGCCTCGCAGGTGCTGAACAACGGCGTGCTGGGCAACACCGTCAACGGCCGCACCGCCACGGTCGGTCTGCAGGGCAGCCAGTCGCTGTTCAACAAGGCCAACGGCGCCACCGTGGCCCAGGCCCGGCGCGCGCTGGAGATCTCCAAGGCCGACCTGGAGACGGCCGAGCAGGACCTGGTGGTGCGTGTCGCCCAGGCCTATTTCGACGTGCTGGGCGCGCAGGACACGCTGGCCGCGGCCCAGGCCTTCAAGAAGGCGGTGGCCGAGCAGCTGGCCTCGGCCAAGCGCAACTTCGAGGTGGGCACCGCCACCATCACCGATTCACGCGAGGCGCAGGCCCGCTACGACCTGGCCACCGCCCGCGAGCTGGTGGCCGACAACGACCTGCGCACCAAGCGCACCGTGCTCGACCAGCTGGTGGGCCGCAACGGCGTGGCGCCGCAGGGCCTGGCCCTGCCCGTGGCCCTGCCCCCGGTGCTGCCGGCCGACATGGACGCCTGGGTGCGCACCGCCGAGGACAGCCACCCGGCCATCCGCAAGGCCCAGCTGGGACAGCTGGTGGCGCAGCTGGAGACCGAGAAGGCCCGCGCCGCCGCGCTGCCCACGGTGGACCTGACCGGCTCGGTGGGCACCACCCGCAATGCCGGCTCGGCCTACGTGCCCAACGCCAGCCGCGGCACCATCACCGCCGGCAGCGTGGGCGTGCAGGTCAACATGACGCTGTTCTCCGGCGGCCTGATCGAGAACCGCGTGAAGGAAACCGTGGTGCTGGAAGAGAAGGCCCGCCAGGACCTGGAAGCCGCCCGCCGCGGCGTGGGCCTGGGCACGCGCAGCGCCTACCTGGGCGTGCAGTCGCTGCTGGGCCAGGTCAAGGCGCTGGAGGCCGCCGAGGCCTCCACCAAGCTGGCGCTGGACGCCACCGAACTGGGCTACAAGGTCGGCGTGCGCGTCAACCTGGACGTGCTGAACGCGCAGAGCCAGCTCTACGACACCCGGCGTGACCTGGCCAAGGCGCGCTACGACGTGCTCGTCAACCGCCTGAAGCTGCGCCAGGCCGCCGGCCAGCTGCGCGCCCAGGACCTGCGCGGCGTCGACGCCCTGCTGGCACCCTGACTTCAGCCAGCGGTCGCCGCAGGACCGGCTTTGCCGGGCCGCTGGCGGCGCCCCGTCCTTGGCAGCGTCGGGGGAGCGCCGAAGGCGCTACGGGGGGGGTGCAGGACTGGCGTGGCGCAGCACCTGCTGCGCGATCAGCGTGGCCGCGCCCCGGTGCGCCTGCGCAAAGCCCAGCGCACGCTGCACCCAGGCATTGCGGTCGGGATCACCGGCCAGGCTGACCGCCGCCTGCACGCCGGCGCGGATGTCCTCCACCCGCACGGCCGCCCGCGCCACCAGGGCCTGCTTGGACGCCTGGGCGAAATTGAAGGTGTGCGGCCCCATCACCACCGGGCAGCCGCAGGCGGCGGCCTCGATCAGGTTCTGCCCGCCCAGCGGCGCGAAGCTGCCGCCCAGCAGGGCGACGTCGGCGCAGGCGTAGTACAGCGGCATCTCGCCCATGCTGTCGCCCAGCCACACGTCGGCCAGGCCGGCGTCGTCGGGCGGCAGGTCGTCCCATTCGCTGCGGCAGTGCAGCGTCAGGCCCTGCATGCGCGCCAGCGTGGCCGCCTCGTCGAAGCGCTGGGGGTGGCGCGGCACCAGCAGCAGCAGCGGCCGGGGCACCGGCAGCGCGGCCCAGGCGGCCAGCAGCGGGCCTTCCTCGCCCTCGCGGGTGCTGGCCGCCAGCACCACCGGCCGGTGCAGGCCCTGGCGCCATTCCAGGCCGCGCGCGGTCAGCTGCGGCGGCGGCGTCATGTCGAACTTCAGGTTGCCGCTGACCATCACCCGCGGCGCACCGGCCTCGCGCAGCCGGCGCGCATCGTCCACGGTCTGCGCCAGCACCATCGACAGCCGTGCCGCCGCCGGGTGCAGAAGCGACGCCAGGCGCTGGCCCTTGGCCGCGCTGCGCTCGCTGAGCCGGGCATTGACCAGCAGCACCGGCACGCCATGGGCCTGCGCCTCGCGCATCATGGCCGGCCACAGCTCGGTCTCCATCAGCACGCCGACGCTGGGCCGGAAGTGCCGCAGGAAGCGCCGCGCCGCACCTGGTGTGTCGTAGGGCATCCAGACCTGGCCGTCGACCTCGTGCATCAGCTTGCGGCCAGCGGTGCGCCCGGTGGCCGTGCCATGGGTGAGCAGCAGGCGGATCTCGGGGTCGGCCTTGCGCAAGGCCTCGACCAGGGGCAGCGCCGCCCGCGTCTCGCCCAGCGACACGGCATGCAGCCACACCGCGCCGGGCAGCGGCGGGCGGCCCGGGTAGAAGCCCAGCCGCTCGGTCAGGCGGAAGCGGTAGCCGGCCTCGGCCGCACCCCGGCGCCACAACCGCAGCAGGTACAGCGGCGTGGCCAGGCGCAGCACGGTGGCATAGGCCGCCAGCATCAGCGCCTGCCACAGCCGCGCCGGCCAGGGCGGGCGCGGCGCGCCGTCGTCAGTGTGTGGCCGTGGCGATCTGGGCATCGGGCTTGACCGCACGCAGCGCGGCCATGAAATCGCGCTCGATGCGCGCCAGGGCCTCGGGCGTGTGGCCCTCGAAGCGCATCACCAGCACCGGCGTGGTGTTCGACGCCCGGATCAGGCCGAAGCCGTCGGCATAGTCCGCCCGCAGGCCGTCGATGGTGTTGACCTCGGCGCCCGGGAATGTCGCGGTCGCCTGCAGCTCGGCCACCAGCCGGTGCGGCTCGCCCTCGGCGCAGGCCACGTTCAGCTCGGGCGTGCTGAAGGACGTGGGCAGCGCATCCAGCACCGCGCTGGGGTCGTCGCTCCTCGACAGGATCTCCAGCACGCGGGCGGCCGTGTACATGGCGTCGTCGAAGCCGTACCAGCGCTCGCCCAGGAAGATGTGGCCGCTCATCTCGCCGGAGATCGGCGCGCCCACCTCGCGCATCTTGGCCTTGATCAGCGAGTGGCCAGTCTTGAACATCATCGGCACGCCGCCGGCCTCGCGGATCACCACCGGCAGGCGCTGCGAGCACTTGACGTCGAAGATCACCGTCGCGCCCTTGTTGCGCGACAGCACGTCGCGGGCCAGCAGCATCAGCTGGCGGTCGGGGTAGATGATGTGGCCGCCCTTGGTGACCAGGCCCAGCCGGTCGCCGTCGCCGTCGAAGGCGATGCCCAGCTCGGCATCGGTGGCATGCACCACCTTGATCAGGTCGGCCAGGTTCTCCGGCTTGCTCGGGTCGGGGTGGTGGTTGGGGAAGTCGCCGTCGACCTTGGAGTACAGGTCGATCACCTCGCAGCCCAGCGCGCGCAGGATGGCCGGTGCCGTGGCGCCCGGAATGCCGTTGCCGGAGTCGACGACGATCTTCATCGGCCGGGCCAGCCTGGCGTCGCCCACGATGCGGGCGGCGTACTCCGCGCCGATGTCCATCGTCGCGCTGCGGCCCTTGCCGCGGGTGTAGCTCTCGGTCTCCATACGCTGGCGCAGGCGCTGGATGTCCTCGCCGTAGATGGCGCGGCCGGCCATCACCATCTTGAAGCCGTTGTAGTCCTTGGGGTTGTGGCTGCCGGTGACCTGGATGCCCGAGTTGCAGCCATGCGCACCGCGGGTGGCGGCCACGTAGTACAGCATCGGCGTGGTGACGGCGCCGATGTCGACCACGTCCAGCCCGGTCGAGGCCAGGCCGCGCACCAGGCCGGCCACCAGGCCCGGCCCCGAGAGCCGACCGTCGCGGCCGACGACCACCGCCTTCTGGCCGGCGGCCAGCGCCTCGCTGCCGAAGGCGCGGCCGAGGTGCTCGGCAAACTGCTCGTCGATGCCCTTGCCGACGATGCCGCGGATGTCATAGGCCTTGAACGCTGCTGCGGGGACTTGCATGGAAGCTGGCTTTCCGGGGGAGTGGACGGCGCGATTCTAAGGAGCGGCCAGCCCTTGGCGATCGCGCATCCGGGCGGCTGCCGGGCGGCGCATGCACAGGTCCGAAAACGGCGAGTCCGGCGCCGGCGCCTGCCTATCATGGCCCCATGCCCGAAGCCGCCGCTCCATCCACCGCGCCGCCGGAACCACCCGTGCCGGGCACCGTGCTGCACGACGACGCCGCCTACCAGGCGCTCCGTGCGCACGATGCCCGCTTCGACGGCCGGCTCTTCGTCGGCGTCACCTCCACCGGCATCTACTGCCGGCCGGTGTGCCGGGTGAAGCCGCCACGGCGCGAGAACTGCCGCTTCTTCCCCAACGCGGCCCAGGCCGAGACGCAGGGCTTCCGCCCCTGCCTGCGCTGCCGGCCCGAGCTGGCACCGGGCCTGTCGTTCACCGATTCATCCGAGGTGCTGGCCGACCAGGCCGCACGCTGGCTGGTGCAGGCCGCGCACGAGGGCCAGGACCCGCCGCTGCCCGCCATCGCCCGGCGCCTGGGCGTGACCGACCGCCACCTGCGCCGCATCTTCCAGCGCCGCCATGGCGTGTCGCCGGTGGCCTGGCTGGCCACGCAGCGCCTGCTGCTGGCCAAGCAGTTGCTGACCGACACGACGCTGCCGGTCACCGAGGTGGCGCTGGCCTGCGGCTTCGGCAGCCTGCGGCGCTTCCACGCCGCGTTCGCCGAGCGCTACCGGCTGAGCCCGGGCGCGCTGCGGCGCGAGGGGGCGGCCGAGCCCGGCGCCATCCGGCTGGCCTGGCGACCGCCCTATGACAGCGCCGGCCTGCTGGCCTTCGTCGCCAAGCGCGCGGTGCCGGGGCAGGAGCAGGTCGACGGCGGGGTGCTGCGGCGCACGCTGGCGCTGCAGCACCAGGGCAGCACGCTCGCCGGCTGGATCGAGGCGCGCTTCGTGCCCGCGCGCTGCGAGTTGCACCTGGCCGCCGCACCGGCGCTGCGGCCGGCACTCGGCGCCCTGATGCAGCGCACCCGCCATGCGCTGGACCTGGATGCCGACCCGGCGGTCATCGACCCGTTGATGGCCCGCGTGCCCGGCCCGGCGGTGCCGGGCCTGCGCCTGCCGGGCAGCTGGTGCGGCTTCGAGACCGCCGTGCGCGTGGTGCTGGGCCAGCAGGTCAGCGTGGCCGCCGCGCGCACGCTGTGCC
>CALMIF010000285.1 GCA_937864045.1 uncultured Aquabacterium sp.
CCTTGCCGCCGGACAGGCAGACCATCACCCGGTCGCCGTCCTCGATCATGTTGAAGTCGACGATGGCCTGGCCCACCTGGCGGTGCAGGCGCTTGCTGAGCTTGTTCATCTCGAAGGCGTGCTTCTTCGCCTTCGCGGCGTCCCTGGCCGCCTCGTCGGGCGCACCCAGGTGCTGCAGGTCGGTGACGTCGTTCATGCCGCCTCCTTCATGCCGAACACCTCGCAGCCCACCGCATCGCAGTCGGGGTAGACGTCGGGCTTCTCGGTGGCCACGCGGGCGGCGCGCACGTTGGGGTGGGCCAGCATCAGCTTGAGCACATCGTCGGCCAGGGTTTCCTGCAGGTGGATGTGGCCGCGCTTGACGCGCTCGGTGATGGTGCGGCGGATGAAGTCGTAGTCCAGCACCTCGTCGAGCTTGTCCGCCTGCGGCGTCGACAGTGCGAGCGGCACGTAAAGATCGACGTTGATCTTGACCCGCTGCTCGCCCTTCTTCTCGAAGTCGTGCACGCCGATGTTGATCCACACCTCGTAGTCGCGCAGGAACAGCCGCCGGCAGTCCATCAGGCTGGGGTTGGTGAGCAGGCTTTGCATCTCAATCTTTCGAAGCGGCCAGTTGTTGCCGGGCCAGGAACAGCACGTCGCGCGGCTGGCCCAGCAGGTGCTGGCCGCCGTCGACCAGCAGGGTGGTGCCGGTGATCGCCGGCGCGGTCAGCAGGTAGCGCACGGCGCCGGCGATGTCCTCGGGCGTCGACGAGCGCTGCAGCGGCGTCATGCGGTGCGCGGCGGCGAACTCGCCCTCGTCCATCGGGCCGGACAGCAGGGTGACGCCCGGCGACACGCCGCACACCCGCAGCACCGGTGCCAGCGCCTGCGCGAGCATCACGGTGGCCTCGGCCAGTGCGGCCTTGCTCAGCGTGTAGCTGAAGTGGTCGGGGTTGGGGTTGGCCAGCTTCTGGTCGAGCAGGTTGACCACGCAGCCCTGGGCGCCGCGCTGCGCCAGGTGCTCGTGCAGCGCACGCGCCAGCAGCACCGGCGCGGCGGTGTTGGTACGCGCGTGGCGCAGCAGGGCGGCGGTGCTGAAGCCGGCCATGTCGTCGTACTCGAACAGCGAGGCGTTGTTGACCACCGCGTCCAGCCGGCCCAGGCGCAGCAGCACGGCAGGCACCAGGGCTTCCAGTTCGGCATCGTCGGCCAGGTTGGCGCTGAAGACTTCGGCACGTGCACCCAGGGCGGCGGCCTCGGCCGCGGTGGCCCCGGCGGCGGCCTGCGAGCGGTGGCAGTGCAGGGCGATGTCCCAGCCGTGGGCGGCCAGGTCCAGCGCAATGGCCCGGCCGATGCGCTGCGCCGCGCCGGTGACCAGCACGACCGGTCGAGGACTGGGGGACGTTGTGGAGGCCATGCTTCCTACAATCCCGGCGATGGCCCGATCCCACGATGAGACCCGCAGCGATCCGGGAGAACCCGACAGTGTATCGGCCGCCCTCCACGTTGTGATCCGTCAGGCCATCGCGGACGCCGACGGCTGGCTGCCCTTCGACCGCTACATGGCGCTGGCGCTGTACCAGCCCGGCCTGGGCTATTACGCCAACGCCGGCCGCAAGTTCGGCAGCCTGCCGTCATCGGGCAGCGACTTCGTCACCGCGCCCGAGCTGTCGCCGCTGTTCGGCCGTGCGCTGGCCGCGCAGGTGGCGCAGGGGCTGGCGGCCGCCGGCAGTGCCCAGGTGCTGGAGTTCGGCGCCGGCTCGGGCGCGCTGGCCGAAGCGGTGCTCGATGCGCTGGGCGATGCGATCGCCAGCTACGCCATCGTCGACCTGTCCGGCGTGCTGCGGGAGCGCCAGCAGGCGCGGCTGGCGCGCTTCGGCGGCAAGGTGCAGTGGCTCGATGCGCTGCCCGCGGCCTTCAGCGGCGTGGTGCTGGGCAACGAGGTGCTGGACGCGATGCCGGTGCAGTTGCTGCACTTCGATGGCGCGCAGTGGTTGGAGCGCGGCGTGGCGCTGGACGGCGGCGCCCTGGTCTTCGCCGACCACCCGACGGCGCTGCGCCCGCCGGTGGAAGCGCCTTTCGTGCCCGGCACCACGACCGAAATCCACCCCCAGGCCGAGGCCTTCATGCACACGCTGGCCGGCATGCTGCAGCGCGGCCTGGCGCTGTTCATCGACTACGGCTTCCCCGAGGTCGAGTTCTACCTGCCGCAGCGCCACGGCGGCACGCTGATGTGCCACCAGGGCCACCGCAGCGACCCCGACCCACTGGCCGAGCCCGGCGCCAAGGACATCACCGCCCACGTCAACTTCACCGGCATCGCCCTGGCCGCGCAGGACGCCGGCCTGGACGTGCTGGGCTACACCTCCCAGGCGCGCTTCCTGATCAACTGCGGCCTGGTGGCGATGCTGGACGGCGCCACCATCCCGCAACGCGCCGCAGCGCAGAAGCTGGTCACCGAGCACGAGATGGGCGAGCTGTTCAAGGTGATCGCTGTCGGCCGGGGCCTGGGCGACGGCTTCGTGCCGCTGGGCTTCACGCAGGGCGACCGGATGCACCGGCTGTGAGATGGCTCCTCATCTTCTTTGTCGCCCTGCTGCTGGCCAGCGGCCTGCCAGGCTGGATGCGCAAGATCGGCCTGGGCCGGCTGCCCGGTGACCTGCACTTCAGCGTGTTCGGCCGCGAGGTGCGGGTGCCACTGGCCTCGGCCCTGGTGCTGAGCCTGCTCACCACCTGGGCCATTCACTGGTCCTGAAGCCTCAGCTGCCGGCCAGCGCCTGCGCCACCGCGGCCACGCGCACGGCCCGGATGCGCTCGCCGATCCTGGGGCCGCTCAGGCCGTCGGCCACGGCCTGCTCGGCCGCCGCGTGCACCGGCGCGGCCAGCGCCGCGGCCAGGGCGCCGGCCAGGCGGGCGCGCTGCGGGTAGGGCCGGTCTTGCAGCCCGGTGCGGCCGCGGGCGTCGCATTCGCAGGCCAGCAGCACGTCGGCAAAGCGCTGCGGTCGGCGCAGTGCGTCGCAGCGCTCCAGCAGGCGCAGCACCGCGGCCGCGCCGAAGCCACTGCTGCCGTGGATGTTGCCGTGCTCCCGCGCCACCAGGTCGGCCAGCGCCGCGCAGTCGGCCGGCACCCGCCAGCGCTGCGCCACGTCGCGCGCCAGCACCGCGCTGCGCTGCTCATGGCCGATGTGGCGCGGCAGCACCTCGGCCGGCGTCGTGCCCTTGCCCAGGTCGTGGCACAGGCAGGCAAAGCGCACCGGCAGGCTGGCGCCGGCCTGCGCCGCCTGCTGCAGCACCAGCATCAGGTGCACGCCGGTGTCCACCTCGGGGTGGTGCTCGGCGGGCTGCGGCACGCCCCACAGGCGGTCGACCTCGGGCAGCAGCACGCGCAGCGCGCCGCAGCGGCGCAGCACGT
>CALMIF010000286.1 GCA_937864045.1 uncultured Aquabacterium sp.
CGCTGGGAAGACCTGATGCCCTACGGCGTCGGCGCCTTCCTGATGTTCGGCCTGGGCTCGCTGCCGGCCGGCAAGCTGGGTGACAGCTGGGGCCGGCGGCCGATGATGCTGCTGTTCTTCTTCGGCATGGGCGCCTCGGCCCTGCTGGTGGCGGCCACGCAGTCGCCCTGGCAGCTGGCCGGCGCGCTGGCGCTGCTGGGCGCCTTCTCGGCCATCTACCACCCGGTGGGCATTCCGATGCTGGTGCAGGGCTCGAAGACGCCCGGCGCCACCATCGGCGTCAACGGCCTGTCGGGCAACCTGGGCATCGCCGCGGCGGCGCTGACCACCGGCTTCCTGGTGCAGCTGGCGGGCTGGCGTGCGGCCTTTGCCGTGCCGGGGCTGCTGTGCATCGCCCTGGGCCTGCTGTTCGCCCGCATCGTGCCGGCCGAGGCGCAGCCGCCGTCCAAGCGCAAGGCCGGCCAGGCGGTGGACCTGCCGCCCGGCGCGCTGGCGCGGGTGCTGGTGGTGATGACCGTGGCCTCGGCCGCCGGCGGTCTGCTGTTCAACCTGACGACCAACGGCAACGGCCAGTTCCTGGCCGAGCGCCTGCGCGGCCTGGTCCACGACCCGGCCACCATCGGCCTGCTGCTGGCCGGCGTCTACGCGCTGGCCAGCGTGTCGCAGGTGGTGGTGGGCCGGCTGCTGGACCGCGTGCCGCTCAAGCGCCTGCAGCTGGGCATCGTGCTGTGCCAGGCGCCGCTGCTGGCCGCCGCCAGCCAGGCCCAGGGCTGGTGGCTGTACGCCACGCTGCTGGGCGTGATGGTGCTGATCTTCGGTGCCATCCCGTTCACCGACGCGGTGATCGTGCGCTACGTCGACGACTCGCTGCGCAGCCGCGTCGCCGGCCTGCGGCTGACGCTGTCGCTGGGCTTCAGCTCGGCGGCGGTGTGGGCGCTGGGGCCGGTGGTCAAGTCGGCCGGCTTCGCCACGCTGTTCCTGGTGATGGCCGGCATCTCGCTGTTCACCGCGGCAGCGCTGCTGGCGATGCCGGGCGAGCCGGCGCGCGCCCGGGCCTGACCGGTGGCGCCCAGCCGAGCGCCGGGTGCGCCAGGTCAAGCCCCGGGGAGCGCCCGGCGGTACTGCATCGCCTCGGCCAGGTGTGCCACGACGATGCGGTCGGCGCCGGCCAGGTCGGCGATGGTGCGGGCCACCTTCATCACCCGGTGCAGGCCGCGGCCTGACCAGCCCAGCCGCGTGGCTGCCTGCTGCAGGAAGCGGCTGGCGGCGTCGTCCAGCGTGGCATGGTCGTCCAGCGCGGCGGCGTCCAGCCGGGCGTTGACCACGCCCTGGCGCTGCACCTGGCGCGCATGCGCGGCCAGCACCCGCGCAGCCACCGTGGCGCTGGGCTCGCCCTCGGCCTGCGCCAGCAGGGCCTCGGGCGGCACGGCGGCCACCTCCACCTGCAGGTCGATGCGGTCGAGCAGCGGGCCCGACAGCCGGCCCTGGTAGCGCGCCACCTGTTCGGGCGAGCAGCGGCAGGCGCGGCCCGCCACCCGGGCGCCCAGCCAGCCGCAGGGGCAGGGGTTCATCGCCGCCACCAGCTGGAAGTCGGCCGGGAACTGCGCCGAGCGCGCCGCCCGGGCGATGGTGATGCGCCGCGTCTCCAGCGGCTCGCGCAGCGCTTCCAGCGCGCTGCGCGGGAACTCGGGCAGCTCGTCGAGAAACAGCAGGCCCCCATGCGCCAGGGAGATCTCGCCCGGCCGGGGTGGTGAGCCGCCGCCGACCAGGGCGACCGCGCTGGCGGAGTGGTGGGGCGAGCGGATCGGCCGCTGGCGCCAGCGCGCCGCGTCGAAGCCGCCCGGCGCCAGGCCGGCCACGGCGGCGCTGGCCAGGGCCTCGTCCTCGGCCATCGGCGGCAGCAGGCCGGCCAGGCGCTGGGCCAGCATGCTCTTGCCGCTGCCGGGCGGGCCGACCATCAGCAGCGAATGGCCGCCCGCCGCCGCCACCTCCAGCGCCCGCTTGGCGGCGGCCTGGCCGCGCACGTCGCGCAGGTCGGGTGCGCCCAGCTGGGGCACCGGCGGCGGTGCGCTGGCGGCGGCCAGCGGTTCGGCCGCATCGCCAGGCAGCAGGGCCCGCACCACGGCGAGCAGGTCCGGCGCACCGCAGACACGCAGGCCGCTGGCGCGGGCGGCCTCGGTGGCGCTGGCCTGCGGCAGCACCAGGGTGGGTGTCGCGCCGTCACCCGACTCGCGCTGCAGGGCCAGCGCCAGCGCCAGGGCGCCGCGCACCGGGCGCAGCTCGCCGGCCAGGCTCAGCTCACCGGCAAATTCACAGGCGGCCACGCGGTCGGCATCGAGTTGGCCGTCGGCCGCCAGGATGCCCAGGGCGATTGGCAGGTCGAAGCGCCCGCTCTCCTTGGGCAGGTCGGCCGGCGCCAGGTTGACGGTGATGCGCTTGTTGTGCGGAAAGGCGAAGCCGCTGTTGCCCAGCGCGGCACGCACCCGCTCGCGCGACTCCTTCACCTCGGTGTCGGCCAGGCCCACCAGCGTGAAGCTGGGCAGGCCATTGGCCAGGTGCACCTCCACCTGCACCGCCGGTGCGGCCAGGCCATCGAGTGCACGGCTGTTGATCACGGCCAGCGACAT
>CALMIF010000287.1 GCA_937864045.1 uncultured Aquabacterium sp.
CGCAGCCCTTGTAGTCGATGCCGTACTCGGTGTTGTCGTAGCCGATGCGCTTGATCGTGTCGCGCGCGACCTGGATGTAGTCGACATGCGCGTTGGTGGTGATCTCGCCGGCCAGCACGACCAGGCCGGTGTTGGTCAGCGTCTCGGCGGCCACGCGGCTGCGCGGGTCCTGCGCGAAGATCGCGTCGAGGATGGCATCCGAGATCTGGTCGGCCACCTTGTCGGGGTGACCTTCGGAGACCGATTCCGAGGTGAAGAGATAGTCGTTCGCCACTTGCATACACTCCAGGTTGGTTGAAATTGCGTCGCCGTTTCAACCGCTTCAACACTTCTGGAATGGCGGCGAACGCTTTAGCGGTATTTGTGTGGGCGTTGCTGCTGCACCGCCACACGGCGAGGGTTCACCCCGCATCGCCCCGCAAGTTGTCCTTTAACTCGGCGATCTGCCAAGTATACGAACATGCTGTCGCTGATCCGCTGGCTGTCGCGCCGCGGTTTGCCCACTTTGCACGCCCTGGGCACGGTCCTGGGCTGGCTGGCCTGGGGGCTGTCGCCCACCTACCGGCGCCATGCCGGCGCCCTGCTGGCGCAGGCCGGCCAGGGCGCGGCCGTGCGCCGCCAGGCCATCGCCCAGGCCGGGCGCATGGTGGCCGAGCTGCCCTGGCTGTGGCTGCGCCCGGTCGACCGCCCGCTGGGCGCGGCGGTGCAGTGGCAGGGTGAGGCGCTGATCGACGCCGCCCTGGACGCCGGCCGCGGCCTGGTGCTGCTGACACCGCACCTGGGCTGCTTCGAGGTCTGCGCCCAGGCCATCGCCGAGCGCGACGGCCACCGCGCCCGGCTGACGGCGATGTACCGCCCGGCCCGCCAGCCCTGGCTGCGCCAGCTGGAGGAGACCGCTCGCCTGCGGCCCGGCCTGGCCACGGTGCCGGCGGCGCTGGCCGGCGTGCGGCAGATGATCCGCGCCCTGCGCAAGGGCGAGATGGTGGGCCTGCTGCCCGACCAGGTGCCACCCGAGGGCATGGGCGTGTGGGCGCCGTTCTTCGGCCGCCCAGCCTACACCATGACCCTGGCCGCCCGGCTGGTGCAGCAGACCGGGGCCGCAGCGCTGCTGATCTGGGCCGAGCGGCTGGACGGCGGCCGCGGCTGGGTGCTGCGGGTCAGCCGGGCGACGTCGCTGCCTGCCGCCGAGGCCGATGACGACGCCCTGCAGGTGGCCTGCGCCGCCGCCGTCAATGCCGACATGGAACGGCTGATCGCGCAATGCCCCGGCCAGTACCTGTGGGGTTATGACCGCTACAAGCAGCCGCGCCGCGCGCACCGCGTGACGGGCGAGGAAGGCACCGCGTGATGGGGGAATGGGGCGCACGCCTGCTGCTGGGCGCACTGCGGCTCTTCCAGCGCCTGCCGCTGGGCGTGCAGGCGGCGCTGGGCCGCGGGCTGGGCGCGCTGCTGTGGCGGCTGGCCCGCTCGCGCCGGCGCATCGCGCTGCGCAACCTGGAACTCTGCCTGCCCGAACTGCCCGTCGCCGAGCGCGAACGCCTGGCGCGCGACCACTTCGGCTGGCTGGCGCGCAGCCTGCTGGAGCGGGGCCTGCTCTGGTATGCCCCGGCCGAGCGGCTGAAGCGGTTGATCCAGGTCGAGGGCGACGTGGGCCTGGCCGAGCGCAGCGACAAGCCGGTGATGTGGCTGGTGCCGCACTTCCTGGCGCTGGACGTGGCCGGCATCGCCTGCCTGCTGTTCCAGCGGCAGCATGCGGTGTCGATGTACCAGGCGCAGAGCAATCCGGTGTTCGACGCCGCGATGCGCGCCGGCCGGCTGCGCTTCGGCAATGCCGAGATCTTCGCCCGCAGCGAGCGCGCGCTGCCCCTCGTGCGGGCGATCCGCCGCCGCAGCGCCTTCTTCAACCTGCCCGACATGGACTTCGGCCTGAAGGACGGCGCCATGGTGCCCTTCTTCGGGGTGCCGGCGGCCACCCTGCTGGCACCGGCGCGCATGGCGCGCAGCCTGGGCCAGGTGGTGCAGCCGGTGGTGGCCGAGATGCTGCCCGGCGGCGCCGGGTATCGCGTGCGTTTCCTGCCACCCTGGGACGACTTTCCCGGCGACGACGACATGGCCGCGGCCCTGCGCATGAACCAGTGGATCGAGGCCGAGATCCGCCGCAACCCGGCGCAGTACCTGTGGGTGCACAAGCGCTTCAAGACCCGGCCCGAGGGCGAGCCGTCGCTGTACGACAAGCCCCGCGACGGCACCGGATAATCGGGCGATGCACATCCGCTTCACCAAGATGCAGGGCGCGGGCAACGACTTCGTCGTGCTCGACGCCACGCGGCAGCCGCTGGCGCTGAATCGCGCGCAGCTGCGCCACCTGGGCGACCGCCGCTTCGGCGTGGGCGCCGACCAGATCCTCGTCGTCGAGCCGCCGCGCAGTGCCGATGCCGACTTCGGCTACCGCATCTTCAACAACACCGGCGACGAGGTCGAGCACTGCGGCAACGGTGCGCGCTGCTTCGTGCGCTACGTGCACGACCGCGGGCTGACGACCAAGCGCACGGTCACGGTCGACACCGTGAACAACCGCCTGCAGCTGCACCTGCAGGCCGACGGCCGGGTGACGGTGGACATGAACCGGCCGGTGTTCGCGCTGGACCGCGTGCCCTTCGACGCAACAGGCCTTGTGCCGCGCCGGGAGGGCGACTTCGACCTGTGGCCGCTGGACGTGGGCGAGGGCCGGCAGGTGCCGGTGGCCGTGCTGTCGATGGGCAACCCGCATGCGGTGCAGCGGGTGGAGGACGTGCGCGAGGCGCCGGTGCTCGAACTGGGTCCACGCATCGAGCAGCACGCCCGCTTCCCGCGCAAGGTCAACGTGGGCTTCATGCAGGTGCAGGACCGGGCGCACATCGCGCTGCGTGTCTTCGAACGCGATGCCGGCGAGACCCTGGCCTGCGGCACCGGCGCCTGCGCGGCGGTGGTGGCCG
>CALMIF010000288.1 GCA_937864045.1 uncultured Aquabacterium sp.
GAACCCGGCATGAGCGCGCAGCCAAGCGGGCCGAGCGCCGGGCCGCTCCCAAGCCAGCCCGCCATCCCCTCGGGGGATCGCCCGCTGCGTGCAGCGGGCGAGGGGCAGGCACTTCTCGCGATCACCCAGGGCGATCCCTGCGGCATCGGGCCGGAAACCATCGCCCGCGCCGTCGCGGCCGGCGCCACCGGGCCGGCCGTGGTGATCGGCAGCGTCGCCGTTTTGCGCCGTGCGGTGCAGCAGTGCGGCCTGCTGCTGCCGGTGGCCAGGCTGGACGCGCCCGCCGAGGCGCTGCTGGCACCGCCGAACTGCATCGCCGTCTGGCAGCCGCCGGGCCTGGCTGACCCCGACGGCCTGGCCGACTTGCCGATGGGCCGCGTGCACGCCCGCGCTGGCGCCGCGGCGGCGGCTTGCATCGAGGCTGCGGCCACGCTCGCCAAGGCCGGTGAGGTCGCCGCGATGGTCACCGCGCCGATCCACAAGGAGGCGCTGGCGGCGGCGGGCGTGGACTTTCCCGGCCACACCGAGATGCTGCAGGCCGCGGCCGGCGCCGTGCCGGTGCGCATGATGCTGGCCAACGACGAGTTGCGCGTGGTGCTGGTGACCATCCACGTGGCGCTGCGCCGGGCGATCGAGCAGCTCGACTTCGACGCCGTGCTGCACACCCTGCGCATCGCCCACCGCAGCGCCGCCGCCTGGGGCCTGCCAGCGCCGCGGATCGCGGTGGCGGGCCTGAATCCGCATGCCGGCGAGGGCGGGCTGTTCGGCGACGAGGAGATCCGCTTCATCGCGCCGGCCATCGTGGCGGCCCGCGCCGAAGGCATCGACGCCCGCGGGCCGTTTGCGCCCGACACGGTGTTCATGCGCGCCCGCCATGCCCCCGGCCGCCCGGGCGAGTTCGATCTGGTGGTGGCGATGACCCATGACCACGGCCTGATCCCGGTGAAGTACCTGGGCGTGGAGCAGGGCGTCAACGTGACGCTGGGCCTGCCCTTCGTGCGCACCAGTCCGGACCACGGCACGGCCTTCGACATCGCCGGCAGCGGGCGCGCCGATGCGTCCAGCCTGGTGGCGGCGCTGCGCATGGCGCGCCGGCTGGCCGCCGGCGCCGCACGCTAGGTCAGCTGCGGCGGCCGAACAGGCCGTCGAGGAAGCGGCGCGCGCCCGTCGCCGGTGGGCCCGGGTTCGGCGCCGGCCGAACCGGGGCGGCCGGCATGGCGGGCGCCGGCCTGGCAGCCGGTGGCGTGGCGGGCCGCTGTTCGGATGGCGCGGGTTGCGCCGGTGATCCTGCTGCCAGTCCCGCCCGCGGCGCTGCAGCCCGCGGCACGGCGCCACCTGCCGCCGACGAACGCAGCCCCTCACCAGCGGCCGGTGCCGCGCGGACGGCTGCCCTGGCCGGGACGCTGGCCGGTGCCAGCGCCGCCAGCTGGCGCCGGGCGCGGGCCGTGGCGCGCTCCAGCAGGAAGGCGTTCTCCAGTGCCCGCAGCCGGCCGGCGGCGCACAGGCGGTGCAGCATGCGGTAGGTCATCGACACCGTTTCGCGCTGCTTGGCGCCATGGGTGAAGACGAAGAAGCCGCGGCCGGCGCTGACATGGGCCAGCCGCACCCGCTGCCACTCGCCCTGCAGCAGCATTTCGTAGCCGAAGCCGATCTGCACATGGTCGGCCAGCGACTGGCCCCGCATCGGCTCCACCGGCTCGGGTGTCGGCAGGCCGGGAATCGCGATGTCCGCGGCCGTGACGTCGACCTCGGCGGCGCTGGCGGCGTCCACCGGGCGGCTCCAGTCCACGGCCGACTCATCGACCAGGCCCACCGCCTGCGCCTCGGCCGGCGTCAGCTCGGCGGCCAGCGCACCGGCTTGCTGGCGGATGGCGGCCTGCTCGGCCGGCAGCACCGTCGGCGGCAGGTCGGCGGCACGCGGCAGTGGTGTGGCCAGCGCGGCCTCGACCTTGCGCACCAGCAGGTTGTGCTCCAGCGTGCTCAGCGACTGGCCCTTCAGCGATTCGGCATGTGCCGGCAGCAGCTGGCCGAAGAAGTCCTGGCGCAGGGCGTCCGGGCAGCGGATGCGGTCCAGCCCGGTGTTCAGGTCCTTCATCAGCTGCGGCAGGGCCCGCAGGAACTGGTGGCGCTCGGTCGGCGTGCCCTTGGGCTGCACGCTCATCACCAGCGCGCGGCCGGCGTCGCGCAGGCGCTGCGTGCGTTCACCGTCCTCGCCATCCTCGATGGCCATGCTGGCGATGGCCTGGCTCCAGGTCTCGGCCAGGAAGCTGCGCAGGTAGTCGGGCACCGGCAGGCCGACCAGGGCCTTGTCCAGCTCGTCCGCATAGCGCTGGCGCAGCCGCAGCGCGGTCTCCTTGCGCGCCAGCAGGGTGTCGGGTGCGCCCAGCGCGCGCACCTCGGCCTGGGCCTGGGCGGCGACGAAGTCTTCCAGCGTCTGCAGCTTCTGCTCGTAGACGGCGAGCTGGTCGAACTCGCCGTCGACCACCTCCTGCACCAGCACCGCCACGCGGTGCAGCAGGGCACGGCCCTCGGTGCCGTCGAAGTCGTCGACCGCCGTGCCCAGCGAGGCAATGCGGTTGACGAAGCGGCGCACCGGATGGCGCCGCGACGAGAAGAAGCTCGGGTCGCCCAGCGCGGCGCGCAGCACCGGCAACTGCAGCCGGGCGATCAAGCGCACCATCTGCGGCGGCACGCCGGCGTCCGACAGGATCTGGTCGAACAGGCCGGCGACCACGTCGATCACCATGTGGTCCAGCGCGCCGGTGGCCGCCTCGCGCAGCGCATCGCGGTGCACGTGGATCACGTTGGCCGCCAGCGGCTGGCCCACCGGCGCATCGCCGCGCTGCCAGTGGTGCGTGCTGACCGCGGACAGGTCGTCGTGGGCCCCGAAGTCGTCGTCGTCGGCCGCCGGTGCCTGGGCCAGCCGGCGCAGCAGGGCAGTCAGCTCCGCATCGACCCGGGCCATGCCGGCAACCATGCCCGTGCCGTGGCCAGCGCCGTGCGGCAGTCGTTCCGACGCCGCAAAGCCGCCGCGCTCGCTCGCGCCGCCGCTGCGGCCCTGCAGGCGCCCACTGGCGCTCAGCGTGGGCACGTGGTGGCTGTCGGCGATGGCGCCGGGCCGCGAGTCGCCGGCCAGGCCGCCATGGACCGAATTCGACCGCTGGCCCGTGGCGCGCACCGCCATGCCCAGCGGGCGCACGCCGGCGCGCCGCAGGTCGGACACGATGTCGCCATAGGTCTGGCGCATCGCGTGCGCCAGAGAGCGGCCGATCTCGGTGCTCAGCGTCTTGCGCACCTCGGGCCGGTCGCTGACCGACTCGACGGCGCGGATCATCGCCTGGCCCACCACCTCGGCCCGCAGCGGGTTGCGGTCATGGTCGGCCGCGCCCAGGTGCAGCAGCGTGCCGATGTAGGCGTCGAGCTCGCGGATCTCCCACTCGCAGGCGTGCGAGATCTCCAGCGCGAAGCGGTCGGCCGAGATGTGGATCTCCATCTCGTGGTCGTCGACCAGGGT
>CALMIF010000289.1 GCA_937864045.1 uncultured Aquabacterium sp.
AGCCGCTCTGCTGGGTGGCGCCCTGGTTGGCGTCGTAGAGGAAGCGGCAGCTGCGCAGCCCGCTGGCGACGATGCTGCCGCCGGCCGTCGACGGGCAGCTGGACGGCGCCGCGGCGTTGAAGCCGTAGCCCGCCAGCCGCACCAGCACGCCCGGCGCGTTGCCGCTGGCGTCCAGCGTGGTGCTGGCGCCGCTGCAGACGTAGAACACCGCCTGCTGGGCCTGGTCGATGACGCCGAAGCGCCCGCCGTCGTAGCCCAGCGGGAACTGCAGCGGGCTGATGCCCAGGCGGTGTCGGCCCAGCGCGGCGGCCGGCGTGCCCACGCTGCTGACGGCGCTCCTGTTGCTGCCGCCGTAGACGTCGCCGGGGTTCTGGTTGTCCACCACCACCCAGTCGCCCACGGCCGGCAGCGTGGCCAGCGGGGTCAGCACGTCGAAGCTGCTGGTGGCCGCGCCGGGGTCGACCGCCGCGCTGCCGCCGTTGACCGTGTCGGCGGCCATGCGGTAGCGCCCGCCGGCCTTGGTGGGCACGAACTCGAAGCAGGCGCTGCCCGGCGTGCGGATCGAGTTGGGCACGGCGGTGCGCAGCTCGCGCTGCATCAGGCGCAGGGCGTTGTCGGCCTCGGCGGCCATGCGGGTGCGGTTGCGCACGGCCAGCCAGCTGTCGATGGCGGGCCGGAAGAACAGCGCCAGCGTCACCGCCATCAGCGCGAACAGCACCAGCGTGATGACCAATTCCACCAATGTGAAACCGGAGCGCCGGTGCGGCGGGGTGGTGCGGTGCTTCATGGCCCGGCGTAGTTGGTGCGCCAGCCCACCAGCTGCAGCTGCTCGCCGCCCTGGGTGGTGGTGATGGTGATGCGCAGCGCGCCGGGCACGCCGGCCAGGGTGGCCGACTGCACGCTGACGCTGACGCGGTAGGCGGACAGCGCAGGGATGGCCACGCCGTCGACGCTGCAGATGCCGGTGCTGGCATAGCCGTTGTAGTCGGCCACGTCGTTGAAGGTGTCGCGCGCGCAGCCGGCAGGCGCGCTGTTGGCCGCGGCAGCAAAGGGCTTGAGCTGGATCTCCTCCATCAACCCCTCGGCGATGGCCAGCATCTGCAGCTGCAGCATCGGGTCGGCGCCGCGGCGCATGGTGGTGGCGAAGGCCAGCATCACGCCGGCCAGGCCCACGCCCAGCACCACGATGGCCAGCAGCGCCTCGGGCAGGGTGAAGCCGCGGTGGCGCCGGCGGGGCGGCAGCGGCGACGTCGGCAGCCTATTGCACATGGCCGGTGGCGCCGTAGACGGTGAGGCCCGCCTGGCCGGCGATGCCGATGCTGAAGTCGGTGGCCGTGCCCGGCGACGCGGGCAGGGTGATGCGGCCGTCGGGCTGGAAGTGCAGCGTCGCGCCCGGGCTGGCGGTGATGGCCAGGGCCTGCGGGTCGACCGCCCAGCGGGCGTCGCCATCGGGGCCGGGCAGGGCGGTGTTGCAGGCGGTGGCGGGGTTGGCGGCGGCCATGCTCAGCCGCACCTCGCCAGTGGCCACGGCCAGGCACACCAGGCGGCGGTGGCCGGCAGCCAGGCTGCGCGCCTGCAGCACGGCGGCCTGCACCTGGTCGCGCCAGGCGGCGCCGCGCAGGTGGTCGGTGGTGTTCAGCCGCGGCATCGCCACCACCGCCAGCACGCCCACGATCAGCAGCACGGCGATCAGCTCGACCATGGTGTAGCCGCGCGGGGCTCGGCAGGCGGAACTGGGTGCGAAGGCTCCTCGGGGACCGGTCGTCGAAGACGACCAGGGGGCGCGGTGTCGCCCGAAGCGTGCCGAACACGATCCGGGTTTCCCGGTCGTGTTCGGTGCCCCCCCGGGGGGCGGCCGCCAGACGGCCGGGGGCTCAGAAGACCTCGCGGACATGGATGGTCTTCTTGGTTTCTGGGCTGGCGATGCCGAAGCTGGCGCGGGCCGCCGGGTCGCGGTCGGCGGTGCCCACGCAGCTGCCGATCTGGGCCCGCAGCCAGGGCTTGGCGGCGCCGATGGTGGCCGGGTGCGCGCCCAGGCAGCTCTGGTCGGCGGCCGTGCTGCCCAGGTTCACCGCCAGGTCCAGGCTCAGGCTGCTGCCGGCGGGGCTGGGCGCGGCCAGGGTGATGCTGCCGCTGCCATTGCTGATGGCCAGCGCGCCGGCGCTGCTGGTGGCAGTGCTGGCCGCGCCGGTGGCCGTGCGCGGATTGCTCAGGGCCATGCTGGCGCCGGCCACGGCGGTGCAGCTGTCGGCACTGTTCAGCAGCCAGCTGTTGCCGGCCCAGTATTCGGTGACGGCGGCCAGCTGCAGCGCCGCCGTTGCCTTGCCGTAGGCGTTGCTCAGCCGCAGCCGGCCGCTGCGCAGCGGCAGGCTGGGCTCGGCGTCGCCCTGCGAGCTGATCAGCGCCGAGCCGCTGGCGTTGTTGCTGGCGCGCAGCACCAGGGTCTGCGGCGCGGTCGCCTTCTGGGTGAAGGCATAGCTGGGCGTGGCGGTGGCCACGCCGGCGGCGAAGGCGCTGGCGGCGATGCTGTTGCCCGCCAGCGTGCCCAGGCCCAGCGCCGCGGGCTCGCTCAGCGTCACCGCCTGGGCGAAGACGGGCGTGGTGGTGGCGCTGCCGTTGAAGTTCAGCGTGGTGTTGCCGGCGGCGTTGCGCGCCGTCACCGTGGTCGCGATGGGCTGGCCGGCATAGCTGAAGCTGGCGCAGGCATGGGTGGCGGCGACGGTGAAGCGGTCGGGGATGAAGTTGCCCACCGAGCCGTTGCTGGCGCTGGAGACCGCGTAGAAGCATTGCTTGACGGTGCCCCTCAGCGGGTCGCCGAAGTTGCCGTTGGTGCAGGCCACGGTGCCGGTCTGCGCGGGCTTGACCGCATAGCTGCCGTTCTCGCCGTAGTACACGGTGGCGGTGGTGCCGCCGGGCAGCACGCAGTTGCCGCCCTCGGTGGCGCACCGGCGTGCGCCGCTGGCCAGGCTGCTGCCGAAGGCGCGCACGCCGCTGCCCAGGTAGCCGCTGGCGCTGCTGCTGCGCGCCAGCAGGTCGCCGCGGCCCACCTCGGTCCAGGCCAGGCTGGTGCTGCTGGCCGCGCCGCCGCTGAAGCTGCCCAGGCTTCCGCTGAAGCTGCCGTCGACCGCGCCGCTGCCGGTGGGCTGCAGCCGCACCCAGGCCAGGGTCACGCCCTCGGGGCTGCTCTCGCGGCCGTGGTTGGGCGTGGTGTTGCCGGCGCTGTTGCGGGCGCTGACGGTGGCGCCGAAGCTGCCGCCGGCGCGGATGGGCCCGCTGGTGACGCCGCTGACGGTGAAGCTGTCCGGCGCGGCGATGAAGCGGTCGGTGCCAGTCATCACCAGGCCGGCGTCGCCGCTGCCGGCGCTGCCGGTGTAGCTGGCGTTCAGCGTCACCTGGCCCACGTCGGCGTACTGCACCGTGGTGCTGGCCACGCCGCTGGCGTTGAAGGCCAGGCTCACGCCGCGGCCGACGGCGTCGCAGGCGGCGCCGCTGCTGGCACTGGCGTTCAGCGCCGTGCCGCCCACGCGCACCGGCAGCGTGCCGCTGGATGGGTTGGCGTAGCCGCAGGTGAACGTGACGGTCTTGCTGGTGCTGGCGAAGGCCGGGGTGCAACTGGTGCTGTTGTCGCTCTTGCGCACCGCGCTCACGCTGACCGTCTGCAGCACCTCGCTGACATGGTTCGGTACGTCGAACAGGAAGCCGCTGTCGGCCGCGGTGAAGGTGCAGGCGGGGCTGCCGAAGTTGCAGGTGGTGGCGCTGGACGGCACCGGTGAACTGCCGGTGGCGCCCAGCACGGTGGCGGTGGTGGTGCTGACCTGCACCCGCTCGGTGGTGCTGCTGCTGCCGGCGGCGATGGTGAAGCCGGCACCGTCGGGCCAGCTGACTCTGCCGCCGGTGGCGCTGAAGCTGCCGCTGACGCCGCCGGTGTACGGGGTCGCGCAGGCGGCGTCCTGGCAGGCGCGGATGGTCAGCGTCGACGGCGTGCAGGTCAGGCCGCTGCCGCTGCCGTGCTGGATCTCCAGGTGGTGCAGCGGCGGCACGCAGGTGCTGGGCGTCTCGGCAACCAGGCTGGCGATCTGCGCCGCCGATGGCGCACCGTTGTAGATGCGCAGCGAATCGACCAGGCCGCTGAAGCGGTGGTTGGTGTCGGCGGTGTAGCCCGAGACCTGCAGCGTGGTGGTGGTGACGGCGCGGGCAGCGTTGGGCGTGCCCATGCGCTGGGTCAGTGTCTGCAGCGTGCCGTCGATGTAGAGCTGGCTGCTGGTGACGCTGCCGTTGACGAACACCGCCACCACATGCTTCCAAACCCCGGCCATGCCGCTGCTGCTGATGCCCCAGATGTCGGAGGAATCGGTGTTGAAGCCGAAATGGCCGCTGGCGAACCACAGGTCGTACTCGCCGAAGCTGACCACGATGCCGTCGTTGCTGCCGCTCCAGTTCATCCAGAAGGCCACCGTGGTGGTGGCGCCGGTGGTGGTGGTGGTGGGCAGGCCGGTGGCCACCAGGCTGGGCCCGTTGGCGCTGGGGCCGGCCAGGCTCGCGTAGCTGCAGGTGCCCGGGCTGCCGCCGCGCGCCGGGTTGGCGCTGGCGGTCACCGGCATCGCCGAGCCCTGGCCGCGGCCGTCGAAGGGGCCGATGCCCAGCGCCGCGGTGTCCTTCCATTCACCGGCCGCGCCGGTGTAGGCGGTTTCATTGAAGTCGTAGCGCGCCACCAGGGCGGCGCTGCAGGCGTGGGTCGCGTTGAACAGCGTGCTGACCTGGGCGGCGGTGATCTCGCCGTTGTAGACGTGCAGCTCGTCCACGCGGCCGACCATGCGGTTGGTGGTGAGGGCACCCTGCCCGCCCACGTACAGGCTGCTGCTGGCCACCGCGTAGGCCGCGTCGGGCGAGCCGACGCGCTGCGTCAGCGTCTGCAGGCTGTTGTTGACGTAGAGCTTGTTGCCGGTGACGCCGCCATTGGTGAACACAGCCACCACGTGGTTCCAGCCATTGGCCAGGCCGCTGCTGGCCATGCCGTAGATGTCGCTGTTGCCGGTGTTGAAGCCGAAATGCGAGGCGTTGATGGACAGGTTGTAGACGTTCCAGCCCACCGGCAGCACCGCGTCGGTGCCGTTCCAGTACATCCAGAACGCCACCGTGGTCTTGGCGCCGGCAGTGGTGCTGACCGGCAGGTTGTCGATGACGAAGCGCCCGCCGGTGTCGGCGCTGCCGGGCAGCGTGGCGTAGCCGCAGGTGCCGGTGCTGCCGCCGCGTGCCGGCGCGGCATTGTCGGCTGTGGGCAGCGGGCTGCCTTCGCTGCGGCCATGGAAGGGGCCGCTGGCGTGGCCGGCGCTGTCCTTCAGCTCACCCGCGCTGCCGTTGTAGGCCGGCTCCTCGAACACGTACTTGGCCAGCAGGGTGGCGCTGCTGCTGCCGCTGCACATCGACGGCATGCTGCTGCCGCTGTTGTTCTGCACGCAGTTGGAGCTGCAGCTGCCCAGTGCGCCGCAGCACACGCTGCCGGCGCGGGCGGACCACCCCAGGATGATGGCCTTGCTGCTCTGCGCGGTCTGCACGCAGGCGTCGGCCTGGGCGTTCTGCGCCAGCGAGACCTGGCCGTTGTCGGCGCGCACCGCACCCCGCACCCGGGCGGCGTAGCCGATGCTCACGTCGGTGTTGCTGCCGGTGGAGGTGGCGCTGCCGCCGACGTCCGTCTCCTGGCCCAGGGTGATGGTGCCGCCGGCGTTGATGCTGCCGCCGACGATGCTGCGGTAGCCGGTGGTGACGGTGCCGCTGGCGGTGATGCTGCCGCTGGCCTGGGCCTCGTCGCCCAGGGTGACGTTGGCGCTGCCGGTGATGTTGCCCGTCACCACGGTGCGGTAACCCAGCGCGATGTTGCCGCTGGTGGCCTGCAGCGTGCCGCCGATGCTGGCCTGGCCGCTGCCGTCGCTGACCGAGTAGGCCCGCACGTTGGCATTCGCCACGCCCTGGTAGCCGGGGTTGAAGATGCCGTTGACGACGATGGTCAGGTCGCTGGCGGCGCCGGTCTGGTTGATCTTGGCGCCGTTGACGTTGATGTCGCCGCTGATCGTGATGGTGGCCGGCTTGGTGCCGTTGATGGTGACGGTGTCGCTGCTGCCCAGGGCGCCGCCGCCGGTACAGGTGTAGATGCCGTTGCTGCCGCTGCAGCCCGGCGGCATCGCGGTCGGGAAGACATAGGACGCGGCTTGCGCCGGCAGCGCCACGACCAGCAGCAGCGCCAGCGCGAACACGGCCCGCAAGCACCGAAGCCACGCACGGGGCGTGGCTTCGTCGGGGGTGGGGCGGACCGCTTGCATCACCTGCGATCTTGCGGCGACCGGCGCCGGGCGCAGGGGCCGATAAGCGGGCCCGATGCGGGGTAGTTTTTGCCCCGGGCCCGGCGCGGCGGCGTGCCGCGGCGGGCGGTCAGTTGCCGGCCGAGATGCCGGTGAAGGTGCCGGTGGCGCTGCCGTTGGTCTGGGTGATGGTGCAGGTCGCCTCGACGCCGTTGCTGCCGGCCGCGCCCGTGCCCAGGCCCGCGGCGGCGATGGTGTAGCCGGTGGGCAGGCCGCCCTGCATGATGGAGCCGATGTCGTCGCAGTTGTCGACCTTGACGCACTTGCCCGTGGTCGGCGTGTGCTGGGTCACGGCGCAGCCGCTGTAGTTGATGGTCATCGCGCTGGCGGCGGCGCCGACCACGCCCTTGAGCGCCGCCGACTTGGCGTCGCTGTTCATGTCGATGAACTTGGGCAGCGCGGTGGCGGCCAGCACGCCCAGGATGACGATGACGACGATCAGCTCGATCATCGTGAAGCCTTGGGGACGATTGCGCATGGGACTTCGCTCCAGAGAAGAATCGGTGGTGGTTGGATTCGGATAGCCCGCAGCCACTGGCCACCGGGCATGCTGGGTTTATCGGGACGTCGGGCTCATTTCTTGAGGGTCGCGTTGCCCAGGTCCCACAGCGGCAGGAACACGCCCAGCGCCAGAACGAGAACAAGCACACCCAAAAACACGATCAGGATCGGCTCGATCTGCTGCGACAGGCTCTTCAGCTCGTACTGCACGTCGTTGCCGTACAGCTCGGCGATCTCCTCCATCAGCTCGTCGATGGCGCCGGTCTCCTCGCCCACGGCGATCATCTGCAGCACCACCGGCGTGAACACGCCGCTGGCCACCGCCGCGCGCAGGATGGTGTCGCCGCGCTCCACCGCCTCGCGCATGGCCTCGACCTTGCGGGCGATGTGGGCGTTGTCCACGGTCTGCGCCACCACGTTGAGCGCCTGCTCCACCGGCACGCCGCTTTTCAGCGCCAGGGCAAAGCTGCGCGCAAACCGCGCCAGCGTGGCTTTCTGCACGATGCGCCCGGCCAGCGGCGCGCGCAGCAGCAGGCGGTCCGAGGTCTGGCGGCCGGCGGTGGTGGCGATCCAGCGCCGCAGCGCCCAGATGCCGCCGCCCAGGCCGGCGACCAGCGCCCAGCCGTAGTGGAGCGTGAAGTGGCTGCTGGCCACCAGGATGCGCGTGGCCAGCGGCAGCTCCGCGCCCAGGCTCTTGAACACGTCGGCAAACGCCGGCACCACCAGGGTGTTGATCACGCCCACGGCCACCGCCATCGCCGTGACCACGAAGCCCGGGTAGCGCAGCGCCGACTTCACCTGCTGGCGCATGAACTGCTCGAACTCCAGGTGCTTGAACAGGCGCATGAACACGTCGTCCAGGCGGCCGCTCATCTCGCCCACGCGCACCATCGCCACATAGAAGTTGTCGAACACGCCGCCCTGCTGGGCAAAGCAGATCGACAGCTCGATGCCCGACT
The DNA here is from genome assembly GCA_937864045.1 of uncultured Aquabacterium sp. Classification (GTDB taxonomy): domain Bacteria; phylum Pseudomonadota; class Gammaproteobacteria; order Burkholderiales; family Burkholderiaceae_C; genus Pseudaquabacterium. The sequence continues at coordinate 7,817 of CALMIF010000289.1, forward strand.
CCAGGCTGTTGCGCACGCCGCCCAGCACCTGGCGAAAGCGCGGGTTGACCGTCGAGTCCTGCAGCCCGGCCAGGGCCCGCAGGATGGGCACCCCGGCGCGCAGCAGGGTGTGCAGCTGGCGCGAGAACATCATCACGTCGGCCGGCAGCACCTTGGGCTGCAGGAAGGCCGGCAGCTTCAGCGGCTGGCCGCCGCCGCCGGTCTCGGCGGGCGCATCGCCCGCGGCGTCGATGCGCAGCGGCGTCACGCCGCGCGCCATCAGCAGCGCGGCCACGGCGCCGGCATCGGCACCATCCAGCTCGCCGTTGACGGGGCCGGCGGCCGAGCGCCCGGTGTAGGCGAATCTGGGCATGGCCGGTTACGCCTCTTCGATGGCGGTGCCGACGCGCACCGCCTCGTCCAGCGTGGTGCGGCCTTCCAGCGCCAGGCGCAGCGCGTCGCGGCGCAGCGTGCGGCCGGCCATCTGGCGCCGCCCGGCCTGGGTGAAGCGCACCGGGTCGTCGTCGTTCATCGCCTCGACCAGCTCGTTGCTCATCTCGATGAACTCGTAGACGCCGGCCCGCCCGCTGTAGCCGGTGTGGCTGCAGGCATCGCAGCCGCGGCCGCGGCGGAAGGGCGCACGCGCCAGCACCACGTCGCACTCCGCGCCCAGGGCCTGGCGCAGCCAGCCCAGGTGGTGGGCGTCGGGCGCGTGCGGCTCGCCGCAGGACGGGCAGATGGTGCGCACCAGGCGCTGCGCCAGCACCAGGTGCAGGCTCAGGGCCACCATGTAGCGCGGCACGCCCATGTCGATCAGCCGCAGCGGGGTGGACAGCGCGTCGTTGGTGTGCAGCGTGGAGAGCACCAGGTGGCCGGTCATCGCCGCGCGCATGCCGATCTCGGCCGTGGTCTGGTCGCGCATCTCGCCGATCAGGATCACGTCCGGGTCCTGGCGCAGCGCGGCGCGCAGCACGCGGGCAAAGCTCAGGTCGATCTTCTCCAGCACCTGCACCTGGTTCAGCCCGGGCAGGCGGTACTCGATCGGATCCTCGACGGTGATGATCTTGCGCTCGTTGTCGTTCAGCGCGTTCAGCGCCGCGTACAGCGTGGTGGTCTTGCCGCTGCCGGTGGGGCCGGTGACGACGAACATGCCGTTGGGCCGGTCCAGGCAGCGGCGCACCGCGGCCATCACGTCGGCGGGCAGCCCCACGCCGTCGAGCTGCAGCAGGCCGGCGCTCTGATTGAGCAGGCGCATCACCACCGATTCGCCATGCTGCGTGGGCAGGGTGCTGATGCGCACGTCCACGCTGCCCTGATTGAGCTTGACATGGAAGCGCCCGTCCTGCGGCAGGCGCTTCTCGCTGATGTCCAGCCCGCTCATCAGCTTCAGGCGCAGCGCCACCGCACCGGCGATCTTGGCGTCGGCCTCGGTCTGCACATGCAGCACGCCGTCGATGCGGAAGCGGATGCGCAGGTGCCGCTCCTGCGGCTCGATGTGGATGTCCGAGGCCCGGGCCCGCAGCGCCTGCTCGAACATCGAGCTCAGCAGCCGCACCACCGGCGCGTCCTCGGTGGTGGCGTTGGAGAGGCCCAGCAGGTCGCCGATCTCGTCCTCGACGTTGGCGATGTCGGCCGTCAGCTCGCGCGCCAGGCCGGCCATCACGTCGCCGCCGCGGTACACCCGGTCCAGCGCGGCCAGCAGGTGGCTCTCGGCCACCACCGCCAGGTCGATCTCGCGCTTGGTCAGGCGCGCCACCTCGTCGTAGGCGTTCAGGTCGGTGGCATCGGCCATCGCCACGCGCAGCGGCGCGCCGGGCGTGTTCTCGATGGGCAGTGCCCGCAGCCGGCGCGCCTGCGTCTCGGGCAGCAGGGCCGCCACCTCGGGGCGGATGTTGCGCGCCGTCAGGTCGATGAAGGGCGCACGCAGCTGGCGCGCCACCGCCTTGGCGATCTGCACCTCCGACACCCACTGCCGGTCGACGAAGATGCGGCCCAGCTTGCGTCCGCTCTTCTTCTGGTCGGCCAGGGCCTCGTCCAGCTGCGCTGGCGTGAGCAGGGCCTCCTGGATCAGCAGGTCGCCCAGGCGGATGCGTTCGGGACGGGCCACGGCGTGGTGTTCGGTTTCGGGGTCAGCGGGTCGGCGCGGCGGCCGGTGCCGGCAGGCCGCCCAGCGACGGGCCTTCGGGCCAGGCCGCGCCGTCCTGGATCACGGTGGGCTTGAGCATGATCACCAGCTCGCGCTTGCTGACCACGGTGCCGCTCTGGCGGAACAGCGCGCCCACCACCGGCGCCTCGCTGACCACGGGCAGGCCGGTGCGCTCGTCGCGCAGCTCCTGCTTCATCAGGCCGCCGATGGCGACGATCTGGCCGTCGCGCACGCGCACGATGGAGTCGGTCTCGTTGACCGCGCTGGCCGCCAGCGGCAGGCGGAAGGCGCCCAGCGAGCCCAGGTCGATGTTCTTCTGCTTCTCGGTCACGCTGCTGATCGTCGGGTGCACGTGCAGCATCACGTTGCCGCCCTCGTCGATCTGCGGCGTCACGTCCAGCGAGATGCCGGAAAAGAACGGCTGCAGCGTCAGCGACGGCGAGCTGGTCGTGGTGCTGCCGTTGCTGCTGCTGGTGGTGGTCACGCCGGTCACGTAGAGCTCGTCGCTGCCCACCTTCAGCACCGCCTTCTGGTTGTTCAGCGTGGCGATGCGCGGGCTGCTCAGCACGCTCACGTCGCCCTGCGTCTGCAGGAAGTTCAGCAGCGCGGCGAAGTTGGCGGCCTGGAAGGCCAGGCCGTAGAAGCCGCGGCCCAGCGCGCCGGCGGCCAGGTCCACGCCCGGGGCGATGCTGGTGCCGTCGGCGCCCACCAGGTTGGCGCTGGTGCCCAGCCGGCTGCCCGGCGCGGCGCTGCCGATGCTCAGCTGGCCGCTGCCCAGCTTGCCGAAGGCGCCCCAGTTGATGCCGGTCTGCGCGTCCTTGCTGAGGCTGACCTCGACGATCTTGGCCTCCAGCATCACCTGGCGCTCGATGGCCAGCTGCACCGCCTTGAGGTACTGCTCGACCTGGCGCAGCTCGGCCGGCGTGGCCTTGACCACCACCACGCCGGCGGCCGGGTTCAGCACCACGCTGCGCCCGCCGGCGCTGCCCACCAGGGCCGCCAGCGAGGCCTGCACCTCGCGCCAGAAGTCGGCGTCGGACGTGGTGCGCACATGGGCGTTGTCGTCGGGGCGCTGGCTGCTGCTGCTGTGGCCGCCGCCGCCCGAGCCGGTGGCATTGGCCGGCGCACCGTTGGACTGGCTGCCGCTGCCGGTCATCGCGCTGCTGCTGACGCGGATGTCGCTGGCGCCCTGGCGCCGGCCGGGCAGGTAGTTCACCCGGTACAGCCGCGTCTGCACCGTGTTGGGGTAGACGAAGATGCGGTTGCCGGTGATGCGGTACTCGTAGCCGAACAGCTCGCGCAGCGTCTCCATCGCCTCGGGCACGGTGGTGTCGCGCAGGGCGATCGACAGGCTGCCGCTGACCTCGGGCGAGACCAGCATGTTCCAGGCCGTGCCCTGGGCCAGCTGCAGGAAGACCTGGGCCGCCGGGGCGTTGTTGATGGCCAGGTCGAAGCGGGCATCGGCCGCCGCTGCGGCGGGGCGGGCCACCGGCGTGGCGGCGGCCGGCGTGGCAGCCACGGGTGCGGCGGCGGGTGCGGCGGCAGCAGCCAGCGTGACGGTCGGCGCCGGCGCCGGCGCGGGTGCCAGCGCGGCCACCGCGTTGCGCGGCAGGGCGGCCACCTCGTGGGCTGGCGCCGTGGTGGCGGCCAGGGCCAGCAGCTCGCGGTGCTCGCCGCGTGGCAGCGGACGCACCAGGGCGGCCAGGTCGGCCGGTGCGCGGGTGGCGCGGGCCAGGTCGGCGGCGGCCGGCGGGCAGGCCATCAGCAGCAGCAGCGGTGCCAGCAGCGGGGCGGCCCTGGTCGAGCGGGTCATGGTGCGGTCCTCCTGGCCAGCGACAGCGGTGTCGGCACGGCACTGGTGTTGGCGGGCAGGGCGGGCGCCGGGATGGCGGCCGGGCCGGTGCCGGAAACGGGGCTGGGGTTGAGGGGGGTGCTGGTGCCGGGGCCGGCCAGCGCCTCGCCGGCATCGGCGCTGCCGGCCAGCGCGGGGGGTGCGGACGGCGTGCCCGGCCGGGTCGCGGGCTGGTAGTGCGCGGTCTGGCTCTGGGTGATGCTGCCGGCCGCCTGCTTGGGTGCGCCGCCCAGCAGCCACAGCCGTTCCGGGCCGCGCGGGCCCTTCACCAGCAGGCCCTGGGCGTCGATGGCCAGCACGGCGTGGCCGTCGAGCAGGTCGCCCGGCTTCACCAGCCGGCCGTCGACCAGGGCCGCGGCGCTGGCGCTGTCGGCGCCGGGCCGGGGCAGTTGCACCGCCTGCACCACGGCGGGCGGCGGCGGCGGGGCCGGCGGCTCGGCCGCCCGCTGCGCCGCGGCGATGGCGCGGGCGGTGTCGCGGTTGGCCTGGTGCGGCAGCGCCGCGGCGGCCAGGCCGCCGGGGGCCGACAGCGCGGCCGGCGGGCGGGTCGGGTCGGCCAGCGGACCGGCGGCGGCCGTGCCGGCCGGCGCGGCTGCGGCCAGCACGGTGGCCGCCAGGGTGGCCAGGGCCCGGGCCGCGGCGCCGTCGATGCGGTGGTGTGTCATAGCTCCAGCCAGTTCGGGTCGCGGCTGAGCGTGTAGACGCGCAGCGTCAGCACGCAGCGGGGGTGCTGCTCCACCTGCAGCTGCACGCCGCCCCACAGCACGCGCTGCGGCAGCGCCTCCATCGCCTGCAGGTAGCCCAGCAGGTCGGCATAGCTGCCTTCAAGCACCAGCTCGACACCGTGGCGGTACAGGCCGCCGATGGCCACCGGCCGGCCGGCCGGCGCGGTGGCAGCCGCCGGTGCCGGCAGCGTGATGCCAGCCGATGCCGCCGCCGCCACCGGGGCGGGCAGGGCCGGGGCCGCCGCCGCTGCGTTGGCTGACGGATTGGCGGGATTGGCGGCCGGGTTCAGCAGGTCGCTGCGGCCCAGCGAGCGCAGGCCGCGCACCTGCACCTCGCCATGGCGTGCCAGCAGCTTCTCCAGCAGGTCCAGCATGCGGTCGGCGCCCACCAGGCTGTCCTCGTGCGCCCGCAGGCCGGCGTCGGCGTCCTTCAGGCGCTGGCGCCACTGCGCCAGCTCGGCCTGCTGCGCCCGCACCAGGGTGGCGCTGCGCGCCTGGCGCTGGCCGATGTCGGCCTGCAGGTCGTCGCGCTTGTGGCGGGCGTCGGCCAGGGCGGTGCGCGCTTCCTGGAACTCGCGCAGCGCGGGGCCGAACCACAGCCGGTCGGCCGCCATCCAGGCCAGGGCCACGGCGGCAGCGATCAGCATCAGCCGCTCGCGCTGGTTGTGCCGGTTGAAGCGGCGGACCCAGCTGCGCGCGCGGCTGGCCAGGCGGGCCAGGGCGGCGCCGACATCGGCGCGGCCGGCCTCGGCATCGGGGTGGGCGAGCGGCGGGTTCATGGCCGTTGGAGGGCGACGGTGGTGGCGGTGCCGGCGCTGCCGGCGGGCGTGGAGCGCAGCACGAACTCGGTCCAGGGCAGGCGCTCGCCGCCGTTGCCGGCGGACTTCAGCGTCAGCTGGGCGAAGGGCCGGCCGCGGAAGCGCGGCTCGTCGTTCAGGCGGCGCAGGTAGTCGGCCAGCACGCTGCTGTCGGTCATTCGGCCTTCCAGGTCGATGGCCGCGCCGTCGTCGGACACCGCGATGCCGGTGATCCACAGCCGCCCCGAGGCCTGGCGCGCCAGCGCCATCAGCAGGCCGGCATGGCCGTCGCGCACACCGGCGGCGCCAGCCTCCAGCGCGGCGCGCACCTGGCGCTGGCCGGCCTCCACCGCCCGCAGGCGGGCCAGCTCGGCGTCCTCGCCGCCGGGGCGGCGGGCGTTCAGCGCGTCGACCTCGGCACGCAGCGGTGCCAGGCCGGCCTGCGCCGCCTGGGCGTCGGCCCGGGCGCTGCCGGCCGCCAGGCGCAGGCCCTGCGCCGCCAGCAGGCTCAGCACCAGCACGCCGGCACAGGCCAGGCCGCCGTGCAGCGCCGAGAAGCGCAGCCGCTGCGGCGCGAAGCGCGCATCGAAGAGGTTGATCTGTTG
>CALMIF010000290.1 GCA_937864045.1 uncultured Aquabacterium sp.
GCCGCGCTGCGCGAGGCCAAGGGCGCCGGCCGCAACTGCGTGCGCGCCGCGCCCATTCCGCCGCGGCAGAACCACACGCCCGCCCGTTCGGCAGGGTGAGCCTGGACGCCAACGGTCCTCCGGCCCGTTGGTGCCTGGCGGATCGGCCGAGATCTGCGAGGCCGTGGGTCGCGGCTCAGCCCAGCCGCAGCGCCTGCGCCCGGCCGGTCATCTCCAGGTAGCCCAGGCCGATGCGGGCGCCGCCCGGCGCCAGCAGCTCGGCCAGGCCCTCCCAGTAGACGGTGCCGGCACTGGCCCGGCTGTCGAGCTCCTGCGCGTCGAGCAGCGCGCGCAGCGTGTGGCGCCCGGCCGGCGTGGTGATGGTCCATTCGACCGGATAGCGCCCGCCGGTGGCCGGGCTGGCCCAGACGCGCAGCGGCGTGAACACCACCTCATCGGCGCCGAAGACGCGCAGCGCGCCGCCGGCCGGCCGGTGGCTGCCGCCGGCCCAGAGCACGCTGCCGTCGGCGCGGCGCAGCACGAAGGCGGTGAGCGCGCCGCCGTCCAGCAGGTTGATGCCGATCCAGTCCCAGCCGGTGGCGCCGGGCGCCAGCAGTTCGTCGCTCCATTCGTGGTCGAGCCAGCCGCGGCCCTGGCGCGCCGGGCCACCGGGCTGCACCGTGCCGCGCACGGCCAGCTGCGGCTGGCTGTAGTAGTGGCTGGCCTGGCGCTCCAGCGGCCCCTTGCGCGAGAAGCCGCCATCACCCTGCAGCAGCAGCGGCTGGGTGGGCGCCAGGCGCAGGTCCAGGGCCAGCCCGCCGGGGGCGGCGACCTCGGGCGCGGGCAGTGACGCGGTGTAGGTGCCGCTGGACGCGTCGCGCACCAGGCTCCAGCGGCCCAGCGCGATGCGGGTGTCGGCGCGTGCGGCATGGGCCTCGGGCAGGGTGTCGTCGCCCGACCAGCGGGCGATGCGCTGGGCATGCAGGTGGCGCCCGGCCGCCACGTCAGTCAGCGCCGCATGGGCGAACAACAGCTGGCGCGGCGCAAAGCGGCCGGGCAGGTCGGTGGCCAGCGCGGTGCGGCTGCGGAAGAAGGTGAGCTGGAAACCCAGCAGCGCATCCGCCGCTCCCTGCAGCCAGCCGGTGGCGTACCACCACTCGATGCGGGCGCCGGGGTGGGCGCCGTGGTCGCGCGGAAAGCCCAGGGCCCGGCCGCGGCGGATGGCGTCGTCGCCCGTGGCCGCCCCCTGCGCCCCGGCGCGCCCGGCCCAGGCCGCGGTGGCGCCGGCAGCGCCCAGGTGCAGCAGCCGGCGGCGGCGCAGCGGGCTCACCGGGCGGCCCCCCGCGGCGCGGCGGCGCATCGGGTGCCATGGGGATGGGCGGCAGCCGGTTCGTGGACTAGTCTGCGCCACCGGATTCCGGCGGCTTCGAGGAGCAAGGGCATGGCAACGGCAAGGGTCTCGGCAAGACGGACATCAGGCACGGCGCTGCAGCCCGCCCCGCCGCCGCAGCTCACCTGCTTCGTGGTCACCGGCTTCGGCAACAAGACCGACTACGCCACCGGCCGGGTGCTGAACCTGGACAAGACCTTCGAGCTGCTGGTGCGGCCGGCCTGCGACGCGGTCAACGTCAACGCCTTCCGCGCCATCGACGCCAACCTGGCCGGCAGCATCGACGCGATCATGTACCACTGGATCTGCGACGCCGACATCGTCATCGCCGACCTGTCGACGCTGAACGCCAACGTGTTCTACGAGCTGGGCGTGCGGCATGCGCTGAAGCCGAACACGACGATCATCATCGCCGAGTCCGACCTGATCCGCCGCATCCCGTTCGACCTGGGCTCGTTCGTGGTGCTCAAGTACGAGCATGGCGGCGAGACCATTCCCGATGCCGAGCAGGAGCGCTTCGTCAAGCTGCTGTCGGACGTGATCCGCCGCATCGGCGACGCGGAGCAGCTGCGCCAGCAGCAGTCGCCGCAGACGGCGCGGCTGACCGACAGCCCTGTCTTCACCCACCTCAAGGGCCTGCGCGCCGCGGCCTACCGCGCCCGGGCCAGCGTGCTGCCGCCGCCCTGGGTGCGGCCCGAGGACCGGCCGAAGTCGCCGGTCGAGAACGACGGCAAGTCGCTGGCCAGCCTGATCGAGCGGGCCGAGGCGCACAAGGACGCGAAGCGCTATGCCGAGGCAATGGGCGACTTCGCGGCGGCGATCCAGCGCCAGACGGGCGGCAAGGCCACGGTCAAGCCCGACATCTTCCTGGTGCAGCGCCTGGCGCTGGTGACCTACAAGCACGGCGAACGCAAGGGCCCCGACGGCCAGCCGGACCAGGCGGTGGCGGTGGCGGCGCTGCAGGAGGCCTGGACGCTGCTGAGCCGGGAGTGCGACCCCTCGAACTCGAACGACCCGGAGACGCTGGGCCTGTCCGGCGCGATCCACAAGCGGCTGTTCGACTGGCTGGGCGAGATGAAGGACCTGGCGCTGGCGATCTGGTTCTACGAGCGCGGCTTCTACATCAAGCGCGACTACTACAACGGCATCAATGCCGCCTTCATGTACACGCTGCGTGCCACCCTGCTGACCGACCGCTTCGACGCCATCGTCAGCTACGGCCATGCCAACATGGTGCGGCGCCAGGTGGTGGAGATCTGCCGGGACCTGATGCGCGACCCGGTGGCCTTCGGCAAGCGGCCGGACCGGGGCTGGATCGTGCTGACCCTGGCCGAGGCCTACCAGGGGCTGGGCCGTCCGGCCGCCGAGGCCGAGCTGGCGCCGCAGATCGAGAGCCTGGCCAGCCTGTTCGGCCAGGACACCTACCGCCAGCAGCGGGCGCGGCTGCAGCACGAGATGGACAAGTTCCAGCAGCAGGTGCGGCCCGAGGAGCTGCGGGCAGCGCCGCCCCCCGCCGGTGAAGCCCCGGCCGCGCCCGATGCCGCTGCGCAGAGCGCCGTGTCGGCAGGGGCGACAGTGCGGCGTGCCGGCGCGGGGCAACCGCTGATCATCGAGCCCGCGGTGCTGCCGGGGCGCACCGTCAAGTCGATCACCGTGCACTGCAAGGTCGACTACGAGTGACCGGCCGCCGCCGGCCTACCAGTCCTTGACCGCCAGCACCGCCGGGCGCCCGGCGGCGCGGCGGGCGCTCCACAGCGCGGTGGCCACGCCCGCAGCCAGCACGGTGGCGGCCAGCGCGGCCAGCCGCCAGGCCGGCACGGTCAGCGGCATGGTCCAGTGGAAGCTCTGCGGGTTGACCACGTGCACCAGCACCACGGCCATCGCCAGGCCCAGCACCAGGCCGATCAGCGCGCCGGCGGCCAGCCAGGCGGCGGCCTCGGCACCCACCAGGGCGATGACCTGGCGGCGCGTCAGCCCCAGGTGGGCCAGCAGGCCGAATTCCTTGCGCCGCGCCAGCACCTGGGCCGACAGGCTGGCCGCCACGCCGACCAGGCCCACGCCGATGGCCACCGCCTGCAGGTAGACGGTGACGGCGAAACTGCGGTCGAAGATGGTCAGCGACATCGCCCGCAGCCCGGCGGTGCTGGCGATGTCCAGCGGCAGCGCCGCGCCGGCAGCCTGTTCCAGCGCGGCCTGCACCGCGGCGGGAGAGGCCCCCGGCGCCAGCCACAGCGCGATGTCGTTGACGCGGTCATCGCCGGTCAGCCGGCGGTAGTCGGCCGCGTCGATGGCCACGGCGCCGAACTGGCGGGCGTAGTCGCGCCACAGGCCACGCACGGTGAAGCGGGCGTCGGCCCCGCCCTGCAGGGGCAGGCGGATCACCTGGCCCGGCTGCCAGCCGTGGATGGCGGCGGCCGGCTCGCTGACCCACACCCCGGTCGCCCCGGCAGGCAGCGGCGCCACCGCGCCCAGCAGCGGCAGGTTGCGGCCGTCGGGCTCCACCGGCCGGGCCAGCAGGGTCAGCGCCGGCTGGCGCGGGTCGATCACCAGCGCCAGCTGGCGGGTGGTGGCCACGCGCGCCACGCCCTGGAGGCCAGCGGCCTGCTGCAGCAGCGCGGGTGGCAGGAACAGCGGGTCGCTGCCGCCGCCGGTGGCGCGGGCGTACAGGTCGGCGGGCAGGGCGCTGTCCAGCCAGGCGCTGACGGCATCGCGGAAGCTGGCGACCATCACCGTGATGGCCACGCTCAGCGCCAGGCTGGCGACCACGCCGGCCACGGTGGCGCTGGCCGTCTGCCGGGCGAAGCGGGCGCGGCGCAGCGCCAGCAGCCACACCGGTGATGCGCTGCGGCCCTGGCGCGCCAGCAGCGCCTGGACCACGGCCGGCACCAGCACCACGCCCCCGGCCAGCAGCGCCGCCACCGCGGCATAGGCCGCCAGCGGCAGGCCGGCGATGGGCGGCAGCAGGGCCAGCGCGCCGCCGGCGGCCAGCAGCGCCAGGCCCGGCCACACCGGCGCCCGGCCCGTCGCCTGCGCCCCCAGGCCCTTCAGCGCCTGGGCGGGCGCCAGCGCCTCGGCCTGCCGCGCCGGAAACCAGGCCCCGGCCAGTGCCGCCGCCGTGCCCAGCACGAAGCAGGCGCCCAGCGCCAGCGGCGGTGCGGCCAGGGCCGGCGCGCCGCCGCCGAAGTAGCCGCCGCCCAGGTCACCGCCCAGCAGGCGCAGCGCCAGCGCCGCCAGGCCGGCGCCCGCGGCCAGGCCCAGGGCGCTGCCCAGCACGCCGACCACCGCGCTCTCGCCCAGCACCAGCGCGCGCCGGTCGCGGGCGGCCATGCCCAGCACGCCCAGCAGGGCGAAGGCCGGCGCGCGCTGCGCCACCGACAGCGCGACCACCGAATACACCAGGAAGCCGCCGACCAGCAGCGCCACCCCGGCCAGCACCCCCAGGTTGACGCGGTAGGCACGCGACAGGTTGGACACCCGCTGCACCGCATCGTCGGCCGTGGCCCAGCGCACGCCGGGCGGCAAGGCGGTGGCGGCGGTCCAGGCGGCGGCGTCGGTGCCGGGCGCCAGCCGCAGGTCGATGCGGGTGAGCCGGCCCGCGCGGCCGAAGCCGGCCTGGGCCGCGGCGATGTCGATCACCACCAGCGGCTGCCCGGCCGCCGCCACGCTGCCGGCCACGGTGAAGCGCTGCGGCCCGGCGGAGGCCGCCAGCACCAGCATGTCGCCGGCCTGCACGCCCAGCGCCTGCAGCGCGGCCGGGTTGAGCCAGGCGGCGTCGGTGGCGAGGACGTCGCTGCGCCCGCCATCGGGCCGGCTGGCGTCGGGTCGCGGCAGCAGGTCGGGCGCGACGCCGGCCACCGTCAGCGCGTCGATGCCGACCACGCGCAGTGCCACGCCGCGCTGGCGCAGCGCCGGCTCCGGCGCCACCGGGGTGGCGGCCGGCGCCTCGGCACCGTCGCGCCAGCCCCGGCTGTCGAACGCCAGCACCGGGCTGGCCGCGACCACCGCCGGGTCCAGCACCAGCCGCCCATGCAGCGCATCGTCCAGGCCCTGCGGCCCGGTGGCGGCGGCGCTGGCGTCGGGCTGGCCGTTGACCGAGCGCACCGCCTGGGCGAACTCGGCCAGCGCCGAGGCGTTGATCATCTGCACCGACGAGGCCAGCGCCACCCCCAGCGCCACGGCCAGCAGCGCCACGCCATGGCGCCACGGGTGGTGGCGCCATTCGGCGAGGGACAGCTTCAGCAGGTGGCGCCACATGGGGCGCACTGTACGGGCGGCGCCCGCAGGCTCAGCGCGGCACGGCGTAGTGTCCCGGCCCCATCAGGTCGATGCCGCATTCCAGGTCGCGCACCCAGGCGATGAACTCGCGCACCGCCGGCCCGGCCAGCGGCGCGCCGTGCTGCGGCACGATCATGTCGATGGGCAGCGGCGCCACCATGTCCGCCCACAGCCGCAGCACCTTGTTGCTGACCATGTAGCGGCGGTGGAAGGCCTTCATCTTCGGCAGCAGCGGCTCCAGGCTGGTCACCGGCGTGGCGGCGGCCTTGCCGCCGAGCATGGACACGCCCAGGTCGCCCGAGAACAGGATGCGGGCGATGGGGTCGTAGAACTGGAAGTTGCCCTCGGCGTGCAGGAAGTGCGCCGGCAGCGCCACCAGCTCGCTGCTGCCGATGGGAATGCGCATGCCGGCGTCCGGGATGCCGACGATGCGCCCGGTGGTCTTGCCCGGCTTGCAGAAGTGCGGCACGAAGCGCTCCCACACCGTGCTGATGTAGATCTTCGCGGGCGTGGCCGTGGTCCAGCGGTCGAGGCTGGCGATGATGTCCGGGTCGGCGTGCGAGGCGAAGATCGCGGCCAGCCCGCTGGGCGGGAAGTGGCGCGTCATCGCCAAGTACAGCTCGTTGTAGGCCAGGTTGCCACCGGGGTCGATGACGGCGCCGGTGCCGTCGTTGACGACCAGGAACTGGTTGGACTGCACCGCCTCGCCCGCGCCGTCGCACAGGTCGGTGAACATCAGGCAGCGGTGACCACCCTGGTTGTAGAGCTCGATCGACATGGGCGCACTCTAGGCGCCGGGCCCGCACGCAGCCTGACGAAGATCAAGAACCGGCCAGCGACACGCCAGCCGCGTATCCTGCGGCGCCCGGTGTCGTGCCGCGGGACCACAAGCGGAAAACAAGCGGACCACAAGCGACAGGGAGATCCATCGATGCAAGCCTTTGCCCTTGCGTGCTGCCGTGGCGCGCGGCTTCCGGCCGCGGCGCCGGTGCTGGTGGTGGCTGCGCTGCTGGCAGGTTGTGCCAGCGGCCCGCCGCCGCCCGAGCCGGTTGCCCCGGGCGACGATGCCGCGGTGCGGCGCCAGGTGCGGGCCCTGGTCGCGCATGAGCTGAAGGCCGCCGGCCTGGCGAGCCTGGCCGTCACCGTGGTGGACCAGCGCGGCGAGGTCTTCGCCGAGGCCCAGGGCCTGGCCGATGTCGCCACTGGCCGGCCCGCGACGCCGGACACGCTGTACCGCATGGGCTCGGTGTCCAAGCTCTTCACCGACACCGCGGCGCTGGCCCTGGTGCAGCAGCGGCGGCTGGCGCTGGACGACCCGCTGCCGCAGGCGCTGCCCGGCCTGCGCCTGGCCGGGCCCTGGCCGCAGCCGGCACCCACCCTGGGCCAGCTGATGACGCACCAGGCCGGCCTGCCGCGCGATGTGCTCGGCGGCATGTGGGTGGACCCTGCCGCCGGCGCCGTGCCCGACTTCCGGCAGCTGCCGCAGCAGCTGTCGCAGGCGGTGCTGGCCCTGCCGCCCGGCACCGCCTGGAGCTACAGCAACGTCGGGCTGACGCTGCTGGGCCTGGTGGTGGAACGGGCCGTGGGCGAGCCCTTCGAGGCCCACCTGCAGCGCACCCTGCTGTCGCCACTGGGCATGGCCGATGCCAGCTTCAGCGCTGCGCCGCCCGACCACCCGCGCATGGCCGCCGGCCACCTGAAAGGCCAGCCGCGCGCCGAGCCGGCCTTGCGCGACGTGCCCGCCGGCGGCCTGAACGCCAGCGTGCGCGAGGTCGGCCGCTTCGTCACCATGCAGCTGGCCGGCGGGCGCGCGGCCGACGGCACGCGCCTGCTCGATGCCGACCTGGTGGCGGCGATGCAGCAGCCACAGCCGCCGTTGCCGCTGGACCTGGACTGGCGCAGCGGCCTGGGCTGGCTGATCGACGCGCCCGGTGATGCCGACGGCCGCGACAGCGTGCGCGGCGCCGGGCCGGTGCTGGAGCATGGCGGCGCCACCTTCCACTTCCGCAGCCAGGTGCTGGTGCTGCCGGCGCAGGGCCTGGGCGTGGTGGTGGCCAGCAACGATGCACGCGCCCAGGCCGCCGTGCGCCGGGTGGCGGCGCAGGCCCTGGCGCTGCAGCTGCAGGCGCGGCGCGGCACCGTGCAGCCGCCGGTGCGGGCCGGCGTCGAGCTGCAGGACCGCCCGTTCACCGCCGACGAGCGCGCCGCCTGCGCCGGCGACTGGTTGACGCCCTTCGGCCTGGCGCGCCTGCACACCGACGACGACAAGCCCTGGGCCGACCTGTTCGGCCAGCGCCTGGCCATGCTGCCCGGCGCCGAGGGCCGCTTCGGCCTGCGCCTGCAGGTGCTGGGCCTGCTGCCGGTGGACCTGCCGCAGCTGCAGGGCCTGGGCTTCGCCTGCCGCGCCGTGGCCGGGCGCCAGCTGCTGATCGCCTGGCGCGACGGCCGGCCGCTGCGCCTGGGCGAGCGCCTGCCGCCGCCGGAACCGCTGCCGCCCGAGCTGGTCGCGCTGCAGGGGCGTTATGCGGTCGAGACCCTGCCCGGTGAGACGCCGACCCTGACCGACGTGCGCATGGAGGTGGTCGGTGGTCGCCTGGCTGTCCGGGCCCGGTTGCCGGAGGCGTTTGGCGGTCAGCTGTCGGGACCGCTGCCGGTGGGGGTGCTGTCCGCCACCGAAGGCCGCTTGCTCGGCCCCTTCGCCGATGGCGGCGACCGTCTGCAGGTGCTGCGCGGTGACGATGGCAGCCCGGTGATCCTGGCCAGCGGCTGGCGCCTGCGGCGCACCGGCGGGCTGTAGCCGCGCGCAGCCGGCCCGGTCAGCCCGCCAGGATGCCGGTGGCCGTCAGCCGCAGCACGCGGTCGGCGCGCGCCGCTGCCGCGTGCGAATGCGTCACCAACAGGCAGGCCGCGCCCGCGCGGCGCACCTGGGCCACCAGCACGTCGAGCATGCGCTCGGCGGTGGCCGGGTCCAGGTTGCCGGTGGGCTCGTCGGCCAGGATCAGGGCCGGTGCGTGCACCAGGGCGCGCGCCAGCGCCACCCGCTGCAGCTGGCCGCCCGACAGCTGGGCCGGGCTGCGTGCACCCAGCCCACCCAGGCCCACGGCCTGCAGCAGCGCCGCCACCCGCGCGTCGTCGGGCTTGCCCAGCAGCAGCAGGGGCAGGGCCACGTTCTCGGCCACGCTGAGGTGCGGCAGCAGGTGGAAGGCCTGGAACACGAAGCCCAGCCGCTCGCGCCGCAGCTTCGCGCGCCCGGGCTCGGGCAGGGCGCGCACATCCTGCCCAGCCAGCAGCACGCTGCCGGCATCGGCCTCGTCCAGCCCGGCGATGATGTTCAGCAGCGTGCTCTTGCCCACGCCCGATTCGCCCAGCAGGGCGACGAACTCGCCCGGCGCCAGGTCCAGGTCGACCCCGGTGAAGACCGGCACGTCGCCATAGCGCCGGGCCAGGCCGCGCAGCTGCAGCGCCGGTGCCGTCATCGTTGTCCTTCGATCAGCGCCGCCAGTGCGTCGATGCCGCGGGCGGACGCATCGGTCGCATCGCAGGCGACCACGCGGCGGTCCATGCCGCGCAGCCAGGTCAGCTGGCGCTTGGCCAGTTGCCGGGTGGCGGCGATGCCGGTCTCGCGCAGCGTCGCCCAGCCCGGGCTGCCGGGCTGCAGCGCGTCGCCCTCGGCGTCCAGCGCGGCCCAGGCCTGGCGATAACCCACGCAGCGCATGGCCGGCAGCTCGGGCGTCAGGTCGCCACGCGCGCGCAGGGCGCGCACCTCGTCGACGAAGCCGGCGGCCAGCATGGTGTCGAAGCGTTCGGCGATGCGGCGGTGCAGCCAGGGGCGGTCGGCCGGCTCCAGCGCCAGCAGCGGCACGGCCAGGCCGGGCGTGCGGGTGGCGCCGTGGATGGCCGACAGCGGCCGGCCGGTCAGCTGCCAGACCTCCAGCGCACGCTGGATGCGCTGGGCATCGTTGGGCGGTAGGCGGGCGGCGGTGGCGGGGTCGACGCGGGCCAGCTCGGCATGCAGGGCCGGCCAGCCCTCGGCCGCGGCGCGGGCGTCGAGCGCGGCGCGCACCGCGGGGTCGGCCGCCGGCATCGCGTCCAGGCCGTCGGCCAGGGCCTTGAAGTACAGCATGGTGCCGCCCACCAGCAGCGGCACACGACCGCGGGCCTGCACCTCGCCGATCAGCCGGCGGGCATCGGCGACGAACTGCGCAGCCGAATAGGCCTGCGTCGGCGGCAGCAGGTCGATCAGGTGGTGCGGCACGGCGGCGCGCTCGGCCGGCGTGGGCTTGGCGGTGCCGATGTCCATGCCCTGGTAGACGAGCGCCGAGTCGACGCTGACGATCTCCACCGGCCAGCGCTGCGCGGCGGCCAGGGCCAGGGCGCTCTTGCCGCTGGCGGTCGGCCCTGCAACCGCGATGGCCGGCAACGTGGTCATGCGCCGGAGGTGGGCTCGCCGTGTTGGCGCACCAGGGTCCAGGCCACCGCCACCGTGGCCAGTGCCGCCGTCGCCATGCCCAGCGCGAACGGCGCCACGGCGCCGGCCGCCGGTGCCAGTGCCCGCCCCAGCCACAGGCCGATGCCAAAGGCCAGGGCCGCAGTGATGAAGCCGGCCAGCGCCGAGGCCAGCCCCGCCGCCTGCGGAAACGGCCCCACCACGCCGGCCTGGCCGCAGGGCATGTGCACGCCGTGGCCCAGGGCGTACAGGCCCACCGGCGCCATCACCGCCAGCACCGACGCATCCCGCTGCCGCGCCAGCCACACCAGGGCGATGCTGGCGGCCAGGGTCAGCCAGGCGGCGCGGCCCACGGATGCGGCCAGGCCCAGGCGCGGAATCCAGCGCCGGGCCAGCAGGGTGCCGGCGATGTAGCTGATGGCGCAGGTGCTCATCACCACGCCGGCCGTGGCCGGCGCCAGGCCCAGGGCGCCGATCAGCACGACGCCCGAGCCGGCCAGGAAGATGAACAGCCCGCCGTAGGTGCAGCCCGCCAGCAGCGCCCAGGCCCGGAAGCCCGGGTGCGCCAGCGTGGCCCGCACCTGGCGCAGCAGCGGGCCGGGCTGCAGGGCGTCGAGGCGCTTGTGGTGCAGGGTTTCGGGCAGCTTCAGTGCGATGAAGGCCAGGCCGCCGGCACCCACCACCGCCATGGCCGCCACCGCGGCGCGCCAGCCCAGGCCGGCCACCAGGGCGCCGCCGACCAGCGGGCTGGCGATGGCGATCGCGCCCAGGCCGGTCAGGGCCTTGGCCATCACCAGGCCGCCTTCCTGCGGCGGGTAGAGGTCGCGCACCATCGCCCGGCCGCAGACCACCACCGCCGCCAGTGCCGCGCCCTGCAGCGTGCGCGCCAGCACCACGGCGGCCACGCTGGCGCCGAGCGCCGCCGCCACGCTGGCCAGGGTGTACAGCGCCAGGCCCAGCAGCAGCACCGGCCGGCGGCCGATGCGGTCGGCCACCGGGCCCCAGACCAGCTGGGTCAGGCCGAAGGCCAGGATCAGCGCCGACATCGTCAGCTGCACCGCGGCCATCGGCGCGTGCAGGTCGCCGGCCAGGGCCGGCAGCGCCGGCAGCATCAGGTCGGTGGTGACGGGCTGCAGGCCCATCAGGAAGGCAAGAACGCAAGCGGCAAAGCCATGCGACAAGTTGGCCCCTCGCCCGGCGGGTACGCCGGTCGATCCCCCGAGGGGATGGCGGACCGGCTTGGGGCGGCCCGGCGCTGGGCCCGCCTCGCCGCTCGCCGCGATCCTTTCAGCCGGCATCAGAAGCGCTCGTCCGGCCGCAGGTAGCGCCACTGGCCGGCGGGCAGCTTGCCCAGCACCACGCTGCCGATGCGCACCCGCTTCAACCCGGTGACGGCCAGGCCCACCAGCTCGCACATGCGGCGGATCTGGCGCTTGCGGCCCTCGCGCAGCACGAAGCGCAGCTGGTCCTCGTTGGCCCAGCTCACGCGCGCGGGCTTCAGGCGCCGGCCGTCCAGCTCCAGCCCGTGGTGCAGGGCGCGCATGCCCTCGGCGCTGAGCCAGTGCTCGCCCGGCGCCACGCGGCGCATCGGCTGCACCCGCACCAGGTATTCCTTCTCGACGTGGCTGTCGTCGCCGATCAGCTGCTTGGCGATGCGCCCGTCCTGGGTCAGCACCAGCAGGCCGGTGGAATCGATGTCCAGTCGGCCGGCCGGCGCCAGGCTGCGCAGGTGGCCGGGGTGGAACTTCAGCGGCGCCTTGTCCTCGGCCCAGCGGTTGGCCGCTGTGACCAGGGTGACGGCCGGCTGGTAGCCGTCCTCGGCCTGGCCCGAGACATAGCCGATGGGCTTGTGCAGCAGCACGGTGACGCGCTGGGCCTGCTGGGTGCGGGCGGCGTTGTCGATGCTGATCTGCGCATCGGGCGCCACGCGCTGGCCCAGCACCGCCACGCGGCCGTCGACGCTCACCCAGCCGGCCTCGATCCATTCGTCGGCCTCGCGGCGCGAGGCCAGGCCGCGCTCGGCCATCACCTTGGACAGGCGCACGCCCTCGGGGGCTGCAGGTTGCTCTTCGCTCATGGCGGGATTGGACCATGCCGCCCGCGTGACGGCGCCGGGCGCGCCGCCCCGCCAGAATCGGGCGCATG
>CALMIF010000291.1 GCA_937864045.1 uncultured Aquabacterium sp.
AGAGCATGGGCGTAAAGATCGTGCTGGTGCACGGCTTTCGGCCGCAGGTCAACGAGCAACTTCAGGCCAAGGGGCACGTCGCCCGTTATTCGCACGGCATGCGCATCACCGACGAGGTGGCGCTGGACTGCGCGCAGGAGGCCGCCGGCCAGCTGCGCTACGAGATCGAGGCCGCCTTCAGCCAGGGCCTGCCCAACACCCCCATGGCGGGTGCCACGGTGCGGGTGATCTCGGGCAACTTCCTCACCGCACGGCCTGTGGGCATCATGGACGGGGTGGATTTCCAGCATTCGGGCCTGGTGCGCAAGGTGGACGTGGCCGGCATCAAGCGCACGCTCGACATGGGCGCGCTGGTGCTGATCTCGCCCTTTGGCTTCTCGCCTACTGGTGAGGCCTTCAACCTCAGCATGGAAGAAGTGGCGACCAGCGTGGCCATCGAGATGCAGGCCGACAAGCTGATCTTCCTGACCGAGGTGCCCGGCATCCTGATGCAGCCGAATGAGCCCGCCAGCGAAGACAACCCCATCGACACCGAGCTGCCGCTGGCCGCCGCCCAGGCGCTGCTGCGTCAGCTGCCACCGGCCCAACTGCCCACCGACACCGGCTTTTACCTGCAGCACTGCGTGAAGGCCTGCAAGGCCGGCGTGGAGCGCAGCCACATCCTGCCGTTTGCGGTGGATGGCTCGCTGCTGCTGGAGGTCTATGTGCACGACGGCATCGGCACCATGGTCATCGACGAAAAGCTCGAAGAGCTGCGCGAGGCCACGATTGACGACGTGGGCGGCATCCTGCAGCTGATCGAGCCCTTCGAGAAGGATGGCACGCTGGTCAAGCGCGACCGCACCGAGATCGAGCGGGACATCGCCACCTACACCATCATCGAACACGACGGCGTGATCTTTGGCTGCGCCGCGCTCTACCCCTACCCCGAGGCCAAGACGGCGGAGATGGCCGCCGTGACCGTATCGCCACAAAGCCAGGGCACGGGCGACGGCGAAAAGCTGCTCAAGCGCATCGAGCAGCGTGCACGCCTGCTGGGGCTGGACAGCATCTTTGTGCTGACCACCCGCACCATGCACTGGTTCATCAAGCGCGGCTTCTCGCCGGTAGACCCTGACTGGCTGCCCGACGCCCGCAAGCGCAAGTACAACTGGGACCGCAAGAGCCAGGTGCTGGTCAAGCACCTGTGACGGCCGGCGGCGCCCTGCCGCCGAGCGCCCGCCGCCGGCTCGCCTTGGCTCGGGGTTAACCCCGAAGTCATAACGCAGCCCATACATCCGCTATCGTGCCCCCTGTATGCCAGGGGGCGGCCACACCGCGCACGATAGCGATCGCGACGGCCGGCTGACCCATCCCCCCGGGCAAGCCTTCACCGCTGGAGCCGCAGATGACAACCCTCAGTCCTTCGACCGCAAGCCCCCGGGCCGTCCGCTTCTTTCATCGCGGCGCGATGGTGTCGGTGGCCGACGCGCCCGTCACCCGCACCGTGCTTGACTGGCTGCGCGACAACCGGCGCCAGACCGGCACCAAGGAAGGCTGCGCCGAAGGCGACTGCGGCGCCTGCACCGTGGTGCTGGGCGAGCTGGACGAGACCGGCCAGTTGCGGCTGGCCAGCATCAACGCCTGCATCCAGTTTCTGCCCACGCTGGACGGCAAGGCCCTGTTCACGGTCGAAGACCTGCAGGCGCTGGGCGGTGCCGGGCACGACGCCCTGCACCCGGTGCAGCAGGCGATGGTGGAGTGCCACGGCTCGCAATGCGGCTTCTGCACGCCGGGCATCGTGATGACGCTGTGGAACAGCTACGAGCGCCACCAGCAGACCGGCACCCAGCCCACGCGCCAGCAACTGGCCGACGACCTGTCGGGCAACCTGTGCCGCTGCACCGGCTACCGCCCCATCCTGGACGCCGGCCAGCGCATGTTCGACCTGCCCGCCGCACGCCTGGAACGCGCCGCCGTCACCCAGGCGCTGAAGGCCCTGGCCAGCGCGCCGGCCCTGACCTACGCCGCCCCCATCACCACGCCCGAGGGCGCGCGCACCGATCACTTCCACGCCCCGCGCAGCGTGGCCGAGCTGGCGGTCCTGCGCCAGGCCAAGCCGCGGGCGCGCCTGCTGGCCGGCTCCACCGACATCGGCCTGTGGGTGAACAAGCAGTTCCGCGACGTGGGCGATCTGATCTACACCGGTCAGGTGGCCGAGCTGCGCCGCATCGAGCAGCGCGGCGAAGAGCTGTGGATCGGCGCCGCCGCCTCGCTGGAAGACGCCTGGCGCGCACTGGTGCAGCGCGCGCCCAGCCTGACCGACGTCTGGCTGCGCTTTGCCTCGCCGCCGATCCGCCACGCCGGCACGCTGGGCGGCAACGTCGCCAACGGCTCGCCGATCGGCGATGCGCCGCCCATCCTGATGGCGCTGGACGCGGCGGTGGAGCTGCGCCGGGGCGAGCGCCTGCGCCGCCTGCCGCTGACCGGGCTGTACCTGGACTACATGAAGAACGCCATCGAGGAGGGCGAATTCGTGCAGGCCATCGTGGTGCCACTGGCGGCCTTTGGGCGCCAGGTGCGCGGCTACAAGATCAGCAAGCGCTTTGACTGTGACATCTCGGCGCTGTGCGCCGGCATGGCCATCGAGCTGGACGGCGCCACCGTGCGCAGCGTGCGCCTGGCCTATGGCGGCATGGCGGCGGTGGTCAAGCGCGCCGCCCAAGCGGAGGCGGCGATCGTCGGCCAGCCCTGGACCGAAGGCACCGTGCGTGCCGCGCAGCAGGCGCTGGCGCGCGACTTCAGCCCGATGACCGACATGCGCGCCAGCAGTGCCTACCGTCTGCAGGTGGCGCAAAACCTGTTGCAGCGCCTGTGGCTGGAAACGCGACCGGACAACCCGCTGCCGCCCGCCGCCACCAGCGTGTTCCAGCTCATGCCGCACGCCGCGGCCTGAGCGGCAACCAGGAGCCTGACCATGAACCACCCTGTTGCCGACTCCCTGCTGCACGCCGCCCTGCCCTTTGCCGACTACCGGCACCACCAGCAAACCCGCCTGGACAGCGCCGCCGAAGCGCGCGCCCAGCAGGCTGGCGCCCGCGTGGGCATCAGCCAGGCGCACGAGTCCGCGGCCCTGCACGTGACGGGCAGCGCCGCCTACATCGACGACCTGCCCGAGCTGGCCGGCACCCTGCACTGCGCGCTGGGCCTGTCGCCCGTGGCAGCCGGCCGTCTGCTGGAGATGGCGCTGGATGCCGTGCAGGCCATGCCCGGCGTGGTGCGGGTGCTGACGGCGGCCGACATTCCCGGCGTCAACGACTGCGGCTCGGCCGTGAAGGACGAGCCGATCCTGTGCGATGGCGAGATCCGCTTTCTCGGCCAGCCGGTGTTCGCCGTGGTGGCCGAAACGCGCGAGCAGGCGCGCCGCGCCGCGGCACTGGCCGGCAAGGTGCTGCGCATCGACGCCGCCGAGCCGGTGCTGACGCCGCGCCAGGCGCATGCCCAGGGCCGCTACGTGGTGCCGCCCATGCACCTGGTGCGCAGCGCCAGCGGGCTGGACGAGGCCGGCATCCAGGCCGCCATCGGCGCTGCGCCGTACCGCCTGAGCGGCAGCCTGGACGTGGGCGGCCAGGAGCAGTTCTACCTGGAAGGCCAGATCAGCTACGCCATCCCCAAGGAAGGGCATGGCATGCACCTGCACTGCTCGACCCAGCACCCCAGTGAGATGCAGCACCTGGTGGCGCATGCGCTGGGCGTGCACGCCCACGCCGTGCTGGTCGAATGCCGGCGCATGGGCGGCGGCTTTGGCGGCAAGGAATCGCAGTCGGCCCAGTTCGCCTGCATCGCCGCGGTGGCGGCGCGGCTGCTGCAGCGCCCGGTCAAGCTGCGGCTGGACCGCGACGACGACTTCATGGTCACCGGTCGGCGCCACGGCTTCTGGTACGAATACGACATCGGCTACGACGACGAGGGGCGCATTCTGGGCGCCACGCTGCAAATGGTGTCGCATGCCGGCCATTCGGCCGACCTGTCGGCCCCGGTGATGACGCGCGCCATCTGCCACTTCGACAACGCCTACTGGCTGCCCGAAGTGGCCATGCACGGCTACTGCGGCAAGACCCACACGCAAAGCAACACGGCGTTTCGCGGCTTTGGCGGGCCGCAGGGCGCCATCGCCGTCGAATACATCCTGGACAGCATCGCGCGCCGGCTGGGGCGCGACCCGCTGGCGGTGCGGCGCGCCAACTTCTACGGGCGCGGCGAGCGCAACGTGACGCCTTACGGGCAGACGGTGCGCGACAACATCATCCACGAGCTGGTCGATCAGCTGGAGGCCAGCAGCGACTACGGCGGCCGGCGCGCCGCCATCGCGGCCTTCAACGCGGACAGCCCGGTGCTCAAGCGCGGCATGGCGCTGACACCGCTGAAGTTCGGCATCAGCTTCAACGTCAAGCACTTCAACCAGGCCGGCGCGCTGGTGCACATCTACACCGACGGCTCGATCCTGGTCAACCACGGCGGCACCGAGATGGGCCAGGGCCTGAACACCAAGGTGGCGCAGGTGGTGGCGCACGAGCTGGGCGTCGGCTTCGCGCGCGTGCGCGTCACCGCCACCGACACCAGCAAGGTCGCCAACACCTCTGCCACCGCCGCGTCGACCGGGTCTGACCTGAACGGCAAGGCGGCACAGGATGCGGCACGCCAGATTCGCGAACGCCTGGCCGCCTGTGCCGCCGCGCACCACGGCGGGGCCGCCGCCGACGTGCGTTTTGCCAACGACCGGGTCGATGTCGGCGGCAAGACGATCGACTTCGATGCGCTGATCCAGCAGGCCTACCTGGACCGCGTGCAGCTGTGGTCGGACGGCTTCTACGCCACGCCCGGGCTGTCCTGGGACCGCGAGAAGATGCAGGGCCATCCGTTCTACTACTTCGCCTATGGGGCGGCAGTGAGCGAGGTGCTGGTCGACACCCTGACCGGCGAATGGAAGCTGCTGCGCGCCGACGTGCTGCACGACGCAGGCCAGTCACTCAACCCGGCGGTGGACATCGGCCAGGTCGAGGGTGCCTTCATCCAGGGCATGGGCTGGCTGACGATGGAAGAGCTGGTCTGGCACCCCAAGACCGGACAACTCATGACGCACGCGCCCAGCACCTACAAGATCCCCACCGCCAACGACTGCCCGCCGGTGTTCAACGTGCGGCTGTTCGAGGGCCGCAACGCCGAAGACGCCATCCACCGCAGCAAGGCCGTGGGCGAGCCGCCGCTGCTGCTGCCGTTTTCGGTGTTCTTTGCCATCCGCGACGCCATTTCGGCGGCCCGCGGGTCGCGTTTCGACCCGCCACTGTCGGCGCCGGCCACCAGCGAAGCCATCCTGCGCGCGCTGCACGCCGACTGAGCCGCTGAGCCGCCCCCGCTTGCGCCGACGCGAAACCCACAGGACACCGCACCAATGAGCCCGAAGGAACCCGCGTCGCCCGGCACACCGGCGGCCGCCCCCGCCGGGCCGGCGGCGGAGCGGGACCCGCTCGAGCGCATCGACCTGCACCTGATCCGCGTGCTGCACACCGTGCTGACCGAGGGCAGCGTGTCGCGCGCCGCGCTGCGCCTGGGCATGCACCAGCCGGCGGTGTCGGCGGCGCTCA
>CALMIF010000292.1 GCA_937864045.1 uncultured Aquabacterium sp.
GCGGGCGATGACCTCGCGCACGTCGAAGGGCTTGCGGGTGTCGGTGGGGATCACGCCGTGCAACTCGCCGGCCGCGTACTTCGGCGGCTGGGGTGCCTGCAGCACCAGCGGCTGCGGCTTGCGCCGGTTCAGCTTGCCCACCGCCTGGCGGGCCAGCGCCAGCGCATGCAGGTCGTTCTCGGCCAGGTGGTCGGCCACGCCCGACAGCCGGGTGTGCACGTCGCCACCGCCCAGGTCCTCGGCGCTGACCACCTCGCCGGTGGCGGCCTTCACCAGCGGCGGGCCGCCCAGGAAGATCGTGCCCTGGTTGCGCACGATGATGGTCTCGTCGCTCATGGCCGGCACATAGGCGCCGCCGGCCGTGCAGCTGCCCATCACCACCGCGATTTGCGGAATGCCCTGGCCGCTCATGTTGGCCTGGTTGTAGAAGATGCGGCCGAAGTGCTCGCGGTCGGGAAAGACCTCGTCCTGGTTCGGCAGGTTGGCGCCGCCACTGTCGACCAGGTAGATGCAGGGCAGGTGGTTCTGCGCCGCGATCTCCTGCGCCCGCAGGTGCTTCTTGACCGTCAGCGGGTAGTAGGTGCCGCCCTTGACGGTGGCGTCGTTGCAGACGATCAGGCACTCGATGCCGGCGACGCGGCCGATGCCGGCGATCATGCCGGCGCAGGGCGCCGCATCCACCTGTTTGCCAGCGCGGTCGGTCTCGCCGTACATGCCCAGCGCCGCCAGCGGCGCGATCTCCAGAAAGGGCGTGTCGGGGTCGAGCAGGCGCTCCACCCGCTCGCGCGGCAGCAGCTTGCCGCGCGCCAGGTGCTTGGCCCGCGCATCGGCGCCGCCACCCTCGGCGATCTTGGCCAGCCTGGCGTTCAGGTCGTCGACCACGGCCTGCATGGCCGCGGCATTGGCGCGGAAGGCGTCGGAACGGGGGTTGAGCTTGCTCTGCAACTGGGCCATGCGGTCTCCGCCAGGTTCTCGGTGTCGGGGAAAGGTCGCCGCCAGCTTAAACCGGGCTCTGCCGGGCGCTGTCGCGGGCGTGCCGCCGGGCGTCGACAGGCAGCAGCGCGGATTATCAATTGACGTTTACGTCAACGTCAATTGAGGACTGCGATGTGCACCCTGTCGCGCCGATGCGTCAGCCCGCAGGCTGTCTGTTGCGGTGCATCAATGCCGACACGCTCTCAGGGCAAACCCGGACCCGGACTTGATCCCGGCCAACCGCGGCGCCGGCCCCGCGCCTTGCAATGGCGGTCAAGGACGCCCGGTGTGTGTGGCGTCCCGCCCCTTCAAACCAAGGAGAAGACCATGCGCAAGACCGCCCTGCTCGCCATCGCCGCCGCCGCCACCCTGACCGCCGCCCTGCCCGCTGCAGCGCAAGACACCGGCAACTGGATCGTTCGCGCCCGTGCGGTGCATCTCGATTCGGCCAACAAGGACGGCACGAACGTGCCCGGCGTCGGCAACCTCGACCTGTCGATCAACAACAAGTGGCTGCCCGAGGTGGACATCAGCTACTTCTTCAGCCCCAACCTGGCGGCCGAGCTGATCCTGACCTACCCGCAGAAGCAGACGGTGTACGTGGGCGCACTCGGCGGCGCCAAGGCCGGCACCTTCAAGCACCTGCCGCCCACGTTGACGCTGCAGTACCACGTCACGGGCCTGGGCAGCTTCCGCCCCTACGTGGGCGCGGGCGTGAACTTCACCAACCTGTCGGGCGTGCACCTGGATGGCGCCAGCAATGCGCTGGGCGCCTCGGTCAACCTCAAGCGCAACAGCTACGGCCTGGCGCTGCAGGCCGGCGTGGACGTGCCCCTGGGCGGCGGCTGGCTGCTCAACGCCGACGTGAAGAAGGTGCAGATCGGCACCAAGGTGCTGGCCAACGATGCCAGCGTCGGCAAGTTCAAGGTCGACCCGCTGCTGTTCGGCATCGGCATCGGCAAGCGGTTCTGATTCCCCGGCGGCGCCACAAGCGCCGCCTTGCACCGAAGCCGGCCCTCAGGCCGGCTTCTGCCATTGCACGCCGTCCTCGGTGAGGATGGCGTCCAGCGGCACGTCGTGCGGCTCGGGCTCCAGCCACGGCACGAAGCCGTGCGCATAGCCCACACCCACGGTGAACGGCCGCGGCTGCAGTGCCGCCAGCGTGCGGTCGTAGAAGCCGCCGCCGTAGCCCAGGCGGTAGCCGCCGGGGCCGAAGCCCACGCAGGGCACCAACAGCATCTCGGGCTCGAACTGCTGGGTGTCCTTGGGCTTGGGGATGCCGTAGGCGTCCTCCTCCATCGGGCAGCCCGGGTACCAGACGTGAAAGCGCAGCTGCTTGGTGTCGCGGTCGATCACCGGCAGGCCGATGTTGCGGAACGCCTCGCCCTCGGTCCAGCGGTACAGCGCCGGCAGCGCGTCGAACTCGCCCTTGATCGGCCAGTAGGCGCCGATCGAACTCTCGCTGCGCGTGAGCAGGAAGACGCGCAGCACCTCCTGCAGGTGCACCGCCCGCTGGTGGCGGTCGACCATCGACTGCCGCTCGGCCTGCAGCTGCCTGCGCAGCAGCTTCTTGTCGCGGTTGGGTTCGAGGCTGAAACCGAGCGGGTTGGCGGACGTCATGCGGCGGATTGTCGGCCAGCGTCCGGCGCGTTGGGCCGACTTTCAGCCACGGCCTGCCTAAACTCTGCGGCATGGTTGCCAGAACCTCCCGACAGCCGCCACCCCAGGTCGACCGCCAGGCCGAACTGCAGGCCCATGCGCTGGAACTGCTGGCCAGCCTGGGCGACGTGCGCGCCCGCCGCATGTTCGGCGGCGTGGGGCTGTTCCTCGAGGGGCGGATGCTGGCGCTGATCGCCGGCGAGGTGCTGCACCTGAAGGCCGATGCCCAGGCGCAGCCGGCCTTCGCCGCCGTCGGCAGCCAGCCGTTCAGCTACGCCACCAAGGACGGCCCGCGCACCATCACCTCCTACTGGAGCGCGCCCGACGCGGCGATGGAATCGCCCGCGCAGATGCGGCCCTGGGCGCTGCTGGCCCTGGACTCGGCGCTGCGTGCCGCCGCCGCCAGCCGCCAGGCCGCGCCGCGCAAGCCCCACGCCACCAGCCGCCAGCCCAGTGCCAGCAAGCCGGGCGCCGGCTCCGCGGCGGCGCGCAAAACCGGCAAGTCGGGCTGACCGGCCGGCGCCGCCATCACCCAGCGAAGCCTTGCCGCGCGGCCAGTGCGCCACGGTTCAGCCACCAGGCATTGACCCGGCCCCAGGTGCAGCGCCTGGCCGGGCGCCAGCACATGGTCGGTGGTGTCGCCGCTGGCGGTGATCCACACGGGGCCCTCGTCGACCACCAGCCAGCCGCTGCGGCGCGCCTGCAATGGCAAGGCCGTGGTGATGCGCAGCTGGCGCTCGGGCGTGCCCAGCACCTGCAGGGCGTTGCTGACGCTGGCGGTGAAGGCGGCGGTGGACATGGTGGTCTCCTTGCGATGGGGTGAAAACTCAGGGTTGGTCCCAGGATCATCGGCACGGCCCGGCCGGTGGTCCAATGCCCGATTGCTGAAGCATTGATGAGCCTCGCGCATGAATCACAGCCAACGCCGCCCGCTGTCGCTCGACGGCCTGCGCGCCTTCGAGGCGGTGGCCCGCCGCCTGTCCTTCAGCGCCGCGGCCGACGAGCTGCACCTCACGCAATCGGCCATCAGCCGCCAGATCAAGGCGCTGGAGACCGAGGTGGGCGCGCCGCTGTTCACCCGCGGCACGCGCAAGGTCGAGCTCACTGCCGACGGCCAGACCCTGCGCCAGGCCCTGCTGCCGGCGCTGGACGGCATCGACCGCGCGGTGCGCCAGATCCGCGTGTCGCGCGGACGGCGCTCGGTGCGGCTGTCGACCTTCGCCAGCTTCGCCTCGCTGTGGCTGCTGCCGCGGCTGCCGGGCTTCCAGCAGCAGCATCCCGACATCGACATCCGCATCACCGCCACCGATGCGCTGATCGAGCTGGACGACCCCGACCTCGACCTGGCCCTGCGCTACGACCAGCCCGGCGCCGTGCCGCCCACGGCCGAGCCGATGTTCGGCGAGCTGCTGACGCCGGTGGTCAGCCCCTGGCTGCTGCAGCAGACCTTCAGTGGTCAGGCGCCGCCGCTGCGCAGGCCCGCCGACCTGGCCGCCCATGCGCTGCTGGAGGACGACTACCACCGCCCGGCCAACGACATGCTGAGCTGGCGCCACTGGCTGCGCGCCCAGGGCCTGGGCGACCTGGAGCCCAGGCGCTGGGTGTTCCTGAACTTCACCCACCAGCAGATCCAGGGCGCGCTGGCCGGCCAGGGCGTGGCGCTGGCGCGGCTGGCCCTGGTGCACGACGCCCTGGCCCGCGGCGAACTGGTCGAGCCCTTCGGGCCGGCCGGCCGGCTGGGCGCGCCCAGCGCCTACTGGTTGCTGCCGCTGCCCGGCGCCCGCCTGACCGCCGAGCTGCGCGCCTTCCTCGCCTGGGTGCGTGCCGAGGCCAGCGCCACCCGCGCCGCCCTGGGCCCGGCCGAGCCCGCCAGCGCACCGTGATGCATGCGCCGCACGCATCGCAGTGATGCCGAAGCCGCACCCCACGGCCGCGGCCGCCCGGCCTAGCATCAAGCCCCTCTGACCACCCACCCCACCGCGAGGCACGCATGCTCGAACTGCACATCGGCAACAAGAACTACTCGTCCTGGTCGATGCGGCCCTGGGTGCTGCTGAAGCATTTCGGCATCCCGTTCCGCGAGGTGCGCCACCGCTTCGACAGCTTCGCGCCCGGCTCCAGCTTCAAGCAGGGCGTGGGCAGGCTCAGCCCGGTGGGCAAGGTGCCGGTGCTGGTGCACGGTGACCTGGTGGTCTGGGACACCCTGGCCATCGCCGAATACGCCGCCGAATACGCGGCCGAGAACTTTCCCGAGCATGCGCTGTGGCCGCACGATCCGGCCCGGCGCGCCCGCGCCCGCAGCCTGTGCGCCGAGATGCACAGCGGCTTCGGCGCGCTGCGCAGCGCCTGCCCGATGAACATCGAGGCCCGCCTGCCCGAGGTGGGCGCCCGGGTGCTGGCCGAGACGCCCGGCGTGGCGGCCGACCTGGCGCGCATCACCGCCATGTGGACCGACGCCCTGGCGGCCAGCGGCGGGCCGTTCCTGTTCGGCAGCTATTCGATCGCCGACGCCTACTACGCCCCGGTCGTCGCCCGCCTGCGCACCTATGCCCTGCCCGTGCCCGCAGCGGTCGCCGCCTACATGGACCGCGTCTGGTCCAGCCCCGGCGTGGCCGCCTGGGTGACCGAGGCACTGGCCGAGCAGGACTTCCTGGATTTCGAGGAGCCGTACCGCCAAGGTCGCTGAAGGGCTCATTGCGG
>CALMIF010000293.1 GCA_937864045.1 uncultured Aquabacterium sp.
GACGCGTCGATGCCGGCCATGATCCGCAACGGCGGCAAGATGTGGGACGCCAACGGCCGCCTGAAGGACGTCAAGGCGGTGATGCCGGAGTCGACCTTCGCCCGCATCTACCAGGAGATGATCAACTTCTGCAAGTGGCATGGCGCCTTCGACCCGAAGACCATGGGCACCGTGCCCAACGTGGGCCTGATGGCCCAGCAGGCCGAGGAATACGGCAGCCACGACAAGACCTTCGAGATCCCCGAGGACGGCGTGGCCAACATCACCGACATCAACACCGGCGAGGTGCTGATGAGCCAGGACGTGGAGGAAGGCGACATCTGGCGCATGTGCCAGGTGAAGGACGCCGCCATCCGCGACTGGGTGAAGCTGGCGGTGAACCGGGCGCGCAACTCGGGCATGCCGGTGGTGTTCTGGCTGGACCAGTACCGTCCGCACGAGGCGCAGCTGATCACCAAGGTCAAGATGTACCTGCACGAGCACAACACCGCCGGGCTGGACATCCAGATCATGAGCCAGGTGCGCGCCATGCGCTACACGCTGGAGCGCGTGATCCGCGGCCTGGACACCATCAGCGCCACCGGCAACATCCTGCGCGACTACCTGACCGACCTGTTCCCGATCATGGAGCTGGGCACCAGCGCCAAGATGCTGTCCATCGTGCCGCTGATGGCCGGTGGTGGCATGTACGAAACCGGTGCCGGCGGCTCGGCACCCAAGCACGTGCAGCAGCTGGTCGAAGAGAACCACCTGCGCTGGGACAGCCTGGGTGAGTTCCTGGCCCTGGCCGTCAGCCTGGAGGACCTGGGCCTGAAGACCAACAACCCCAAGGCCAAGCTGCTGGCCAAGACCCTGGACGCGGCCACCGGCCAGCTGC
The DNA here is from genome assembly GCA_937864045.1 of uncultured Aquabacterium sp. Taxonomy (GTDB): domain Bacteria; phylum Pseudomonadota; class Gammaproteobacteria; order Burkholderiales; family Burkholderiaceae_C; genus Pseudaquabacterium. The sequence continues at coordinate 878 of CALMIF010000293.1, forward strand.
TGGACAACAACAAGAACCCCAGCCCCAAGACCGGCCAGCTGGACAACCGCGGCAGCCAGTTCTACCTGGCCCTGTACTGGGCCCAGGCCCTGGCCGCGCAGACCGAGGACGCCGCCCTGGCCGCGCACTTCGCGCCGCTGGCCAAGGCCCTGGCCGACAACGAGCAGACCATCGTGGCCGAGCTGGCCGCGGTGCAGGGCAAGCCGGTGGACATCGGCGGCTACTACATGCCCGACGTCGCCAAGACCGAGGCGGTGATGCGCCCCAGCGCCACGCTGAACGCGGCACTGGCGGCTGCGGCGGCCTGACCCGCGCTGCCCCAGTGCAAAGGCCTGCTTCGGCGGGCCTTTTTCATGGGCGGTGGGGCTTCAGCGGTCGAGGATCGCGCAGGCCGTCGCCGCCAGGTGCTTGGTGTGGCTGTTGTCGGCCGAGGCCGGCGCGTTGCCGATGCCGATCAGGTTGCGCTTGAACACACCCTGGCCGATGGACGCGAGGCGGAACATCGCGAAAGCCAGGTAGATGTTGAAGCCCGGGATGCCGCTGCGGCCGGTGCGCTTGCAATAAGCGGCGACGTACGCGTCCTCGCCGGGGATGCCGGCCGCCGCGATGTCGATGCCGCCCAGCGTGCCCCAGCTCTCCGAGTTGGAGTGGTACAGGATGCAGCCGTAGGCGATGTCGGCCAGCGGATGGCCCAGCGTCGACAGCTCCCAGTCGAGCACGGCGACGATGCGCGGCTCGGTGGGGTGGAACATCACGTTCTCCAGCCGGTAGTCGCCGTGGGCGATGGCCACGTCGTCGCCGCCCGGAGCCGCCGCCAGTTCGGCCAGGCGCGGCGGCAGCTCGGCCATCAGCCGCTCCATCGCCGGAATGGATTCCGTCTCCGCGCCACGGTACTGCTTGATCCAGCGGTCGACCTGGCGGCTGAAGTAGTTGCCGGGCTTGCCATAGTCGGCCAGGCCGATGGCGGCCACGTCGACCTGGTGCAGCCGCGCCAGCGTGGCGTTGAGGTCGTCGTAGATGGCGGCGCGCTCGGCCGGCGCCATGCCGGGCAGGCGGGCGTCGCGGAAGATGCGGCCTTCCAGGAAGTCCATCACGTAGAACGCCGTGCCGATGACGCTGTCGTCCTCGCACAGCGCGCGCATCGTCGGCACCGGAAAGCCGATGCCGCCCAGCGCCCGCATCACGCGGAACTCGCGGTCGACCTGGTGCGCACTGGCCAGCAGCGTGCCGGGCGGCTTCTTGCGCAGCACCCAGCGCTGCGTGCCGGCTGTCAGCAGATACGTGGGATTGGACGCACCGCGCTGGAACTGGCTGAGCTGCAGCGGCTCGGCCGGGTCGGCGACGTGGGCGCGGAACCAGCGCTCCAGCTTGGCCTCGTCCAGGCGCTGGTTGTCGCGCACCGCCCCGATGGACGGGCGGCCGGGGTCGTTGATCACGGGGCTGCTCATCGTCATGCCTCGTGCGCCAGGGCCAGACCGGGGATGGGCCAGTCGTCGATGGCGATCAGCTTGCCGCTGCCCGAGAGCGTCACATAGGCCGTGCGCCGGTCCTTGCCGCCGAAGCAGATGTTGGTGGTCATGCGGTCGGGCAGCGGCACATGGCTGACCAGGGCGCCGTCGGGCGAGACGATGCTGATGCCGCCGTGCATCAGCGTGGCCACGCAGACATTGCCCAGCGCGTCGACCGCCAGCGAGTCGAAGCGCTGCAGCATGCCGCCGGGCGATGCGGTGAGCATGCGCCCGCCGTTGATCGACGGCCAGGGGTCCTTGCGCACCTGGCCGGGCGCGGTGATGTCGTAGGCCCACAGCCGCGCACCGGCAGTCTCGGCGTAGTACAGCGTCTGGCCGTCGGGCGACAGGCCCACGCCATTGGGCGTGAGCAGCGGGCGGGCGACGTTGACGGCCGTGCCGTCGGTGCGGGCGTAGTGCACCGCGCCCATGTCCATGTCGGCCGCCCGGCCCTTGCCCAGGTCGGTGAAGTAGAAGCCGCCGTGGGCGTCGAAGACCAGGTCGTTGGGGCCGCGCAGGCCGATGCCGTCGACGGCATCAAGCAGGCGCTCGGCCTTGCCGGTGGCCAGGTTCACCCGCTCGATGCGGCCGCCGGAGTAGTTCTTCGCCTGCAGCACCGGGCGCAGCGTGCCGTCGGCCTCGGTGTGCCACTCGAACCCGCCGTTGTTGCAGACGTAGACCGCACCGTCGGGCCCGATGGCCGCGCCGTTGGGCCCGCCGCCCAGGTCGGCCATCACGTGGATGCGGCCGTCGGGCGTGACGCGGCTCAGCGTGCCGCGGGCGATCTCGACCAGCACCACCGAACCGTCGGCCAGCGCGATCGGCCCTTCCGGGAACTGCAGGCCGCTGGTGATTTCACGGATCTTCATCGTGTCTCCTCGTCGTCGTGTGTGGCCAGCTTAGGCCGCGGCCCGGCGGCGCCGCTGTTGGCTGGGTGACAGCGCGACCTCAGCGCCGGACCTGGCGGCCGACCAGCGGGTAAGCCGGGTCGGTGTAGCCGGGCGTGGACGGATGGCCGGGCGCCACCAGGCCGTCGATCAGCGCCTCGTCGGCGGCATCGGGCGTGAAGTCCACGGCCGGCAGGTAGCTCTGCCACTGGTCGAAGGTGCGCGGGCCGGCGATGACCGAACTGACCGCCGGATTGGCCAGCACCCAGGCGGTGGCGAACTGCGCCAGCGTCACGCCACGCGCCTGTGCATGGCCTTGCAACTGCTGGGCGATGGCCAGCGACTCGGCGCGGAACTCGGTCTCGGCGATGCGCTTGTCGCCACGGCCGGCGCGGCTGCCGGGCTCGGGCGCGGCGCCGGGGACGTACTTGCCGGTCAGCACACCGCGCGCCACCGGGCTGTAGGGCACGACGCCGATGCCGTGGTGCTGGCAGGCCGGCAGGATCTCGACCTCGGGCATGCGGTTGAGCAGGTTGTAGTACGGCTGGCAGACCACCGGCCCGGGCACGCCCAGGCGCCTCGCCCCGTGCACCATCTCGGCGATGCGCCAGCCGCGGAAGTTCGACAGGCCCCAGTAGCGGATCTTGCCGCTGCGCACCAGGTCGCCCAGGGCCTGCAGCGCCTCGTCCATGTCCATGCCGGGAAAGTCGCGGTGCAGGTAGAGGATGTCGATGTGGTCCATGCGCAGCCGGCGCAGGCTGGCCTCGACCTCGCGCAGCATCCACAGCCGCGAGTAGTGGCCGGTGTTGGGCCGGCCGCCGGGCATCACGTTGCCCAGCTTGGTGGCGACGATCCAGTCGTCGCGGTTGGCCCGCAGCAGGCTGCCGACCAGGGTCTCGGAGGCACCGGCGCTGTAGACGTCGGCGGTGTCGATGAAGTTGACGCCGTGGTCATGGGCATGGGCGACGATGCGGCCGGCCTCGTCGATGGCGGTCTGGTCGCCGAACATCATGGTGCCCAGGCAGAGGGTGGACACCTTGAGGTTGCTCTTGCCGAGATGGCGGTATTGCATGGGCGGGTCTCCGGAGTTGCTGCGATCAGCTTAGCGCCGGCTGTGTGAACATCGCGCCCTGCCCGCCCTGCCTGACCCATGACCGAGCCCACCCGCCGCACACCGTCGCGCCGCCGCATCCTGGCCGGTGGCGGCGCGCTCGCCGCCATCGCCACGCTGGGCGGCTGGGTGCGTGACCTGACCGCCGCCGACCTGTCGCCCGCCGCGCGCGGCGGCACCACCATCGCGCCGATGCAGGGCACGGCGCCGGTGCTGTTCATCGGCCACGGCAGCCCGATGAACGCCATCCGCGACAACGACTACAGCCGCGCGCTGGTGGCCTGGGGCCTGGCCCTGGGCCGACCCAAGGCGGTGCTGATGGTCTCGGCCCACTGGCTGAGCGAGCGCGACACGCAGGTGTCGACCACCGCGAGCCCGCCGCTGATCTACGACTTCGGCGGCTTTCCGAAGGCGCTGTACGAGGTGCGCTACCCGGCGCCCGGCGCACCCGCGGTGGCCCGCCAGGCGGCCGACCGGCTGACGGCGCTGTCGGCGCCGCGCGTGACCGGCCACGACCGCCAGCGCGGCCTGGACCACGGCGCCTGGACGGTGCTGCGCCACCTGTACCCGGCGGCCGACGTGCCGGTGTTCCAGCTGTCCATCGACATCACCCGCCCCGGCGAGCACCACCTGGCCCTGGGCCGGGCGCTGGCCGGGCTGCGCGAGGCCGGCGTGCTGATCATCGGCAGCGGCAACGTGGTGCACAACCTGCAGCGCACCGACGGCCGCCAGGCCGACGGCCCGCGCGCCAGCACCGACTGGGCCCAGCGCTTCGACGACGCGGTGCTGCAGGCGGTGCAGGCTGGCGACACCGCGGCGCTGGCGCGCTGGCAAGGGTTGTCGGCTGGCGCCACCATGGCGGTGCCCTTCCCCGACCACGACGTTCCGCTGCTGTATGCGGCGGGCGCCGCGCAGCGTTGCGAGCCGGTGCGCCAGGTGTTCGAAGGCTTCCAGGCCGGCACCATCTCGATGCGCTGCATGCAGTGGGGCTGAGGGCCACGCCCATGCCGCGCCTGCTGCCACCGCCCAAGCCCGCCATCCTGGCGCTGCCGCCGTTCGCCGCCCTGCCCGCCGCGGCCGTGGTGCAGCCCCGGGGCGAGAGCGCCCTGGCCCAGGCGCTGGCCGACCTGGCCGCGCAGACGCACATCGGCTTCGACACCGAATCGAAGCCCACCTTCGTGGCGGGGCAGGAGAGCAGTGGACCCGAGGTGGTGCAGTTCGCCACTGCCGAGCGCGCCTACGTGCTGCAGCTGCGCCAGCCCGGCGCCGAGGCCCTGGTGCGCGCGGTGCTGACCCAGCCTGGCGTGGTCAAGGTCGGCTTCGACCTGCAGCAGGACCTGGGCCAGCTGCGCCGCCGCCTGGGCGTGGAGGTGCAGCCGCTGCTGGACCTGACCCGCGTCTTCCACCGCATGGGCTACCCGCGCACGCTGGGCATCCGCTCGGCAGTGGCGGTGGTCTTCGGCCGGCAGTTCGCCAAGTCCAAGCGCGTGACCACCAGCAACTGGGCGGCGGCCACGCTGTCGCCCCAGCAGCTGCAGTACGCGGCCAACGATGCCTGGGTGGCGCTGCAGGTGCTGCTGGCGCTGCGGCAGCAGCAGCCGCAGGCGCTGGCCGAGGTGGAACGCGGGCGCTGACGCTCGGGGCTCGTCAATCCTCCTCGGTTGGCGGCAGGCTGCCCAGCAGCGCGATCAGCTCGTCCAGCGTGCGGTAGACATCGCCGATGAAGCCGGCGCCGATGTGCGCCTCGATGGCGGCATAGGCCGCCTCGATCTGCGGCGCCATGGCGGCAGCCAGTTCACGGCTGCGCGCCGTCAGCTGCACCAGCACGCGGCGCTGGTCCTGGGCCATGCGCTCGCGCTGCACCAGGTCCAGATCGTCCATGCGTGCCAGCACGCCCGCCAGGCTGGGGCTGGAGATGCGGCAGACCTGGCCGATCTGGCGCGGCTCCATCGGTCCCTGCTCCAGCAGGCCGCGCACGATGCGCCACTGCTGCTCGGTGATGCCATGGGCGTTGAGGATGGGCCGGAAGCGGGCCATCACGCCCTCACGCGCCTGCAGCAGCAGCAGCGGCAGGTTGCGGTGGTGGAAGCCGGGCGCCGCCGCTGCAGCCGCCGGGCCGAGTTTGCGCCGGGTTGACATGCTCACATCTTAGCGACTAAATTGCTCACATCCTAGTGATCTGCGGTGATCGGCGCGCCATGCAACTGCCCTCCTCTTCCCTGCACCGCATCGGCGTGGCGCCCTGGCGCCTGAGCGGCGTGGTCTGCACCGCCCTGCTGAACGACCCGCGCCAGCTTGCGGCCCTGGGCGACGCGGTGCACCAGGCGCCGCACAAGGCCCCACCCGCACACCCGGTGCTGGCCATGCGCCCGCGCAACACCTGGGCGGCAGACGGCGACGCCATCGCCGTACCGGCCGACCCGGGCCTGGTGCGCACCGGCGCGGGCCTGGGCATCGTCATCGGCACCGCCTGCAGCGCCGTGCCGGTGGCGCAGGCGCTGGACCATGTGGCCGGCTACCTGGTCGCCAACGACCTGAGCCTGCCGATTGCCAGCCACTACCGGCCGAATGCCCGGCTGATGGCGCGCGACGGCTTCTGCCCGCTGGGCGCGACCGTGGTGCCCGCCGCCGGCGTGGCCGACCCCGACGCGCTGGCGGTGCGCCTGCTGATCGACGGCCGGCCGTCCTGGCAAGGCAGCACCGGCGGGCGCACCCGCGGCGTGGCGCGCCTGGTCAGCGACGTGAGCGGCTTCATGACCTTGATGCCCGGCGACGTGCTGCTGCTGGGCATCGATGCCGACGCGCCGACGGCGCGGATCGGCCAGGCGATGACGGTGGAGATCGCCGGCATCGGCCGCCTGCACAACACGCTGGTCGCGGAGGCTGCATGAGCAACGCCCGCCCCCTGCGCACCGCCCGTGTCGCGTACAGCGGCGCCGTGCACACCGCCACGCCGGTGGACGGTGACAGCACGGCCCGGCTGCGGCTGGCCGATGGCCGCCTGGTGGCCGAAGCCGACGTGGTGTGGCTGCCGCCCTTCGACGTGGGCAGCATCATCGCCCTGGGCCTGAACTACGCCGACCATGTGAAGGAGCTGGCCAAGGAGCTGACGGTCACCACGCAGGACGAGCCGCTGGTCTTCCTGAAGGGGCCGAACAGCCTGGTGGGCCACCAGGGCGCCACGCGGCGGCCGGCGGGCGTGGCCTTCATGCACTACGAGTGCGAGCTGGCGGTGGTGATCGGCCGCCCGGCCAAGGCCGTGAAGGCCGCCGACGCCATGGCCCATGTGGCCGGCTACACCGTGTGCAACGACTACGCGGTCCGCGACTATCTGGAGAACTGGTACCGCCCCAACCTGCGGGTGAAGAACCGCGACGGCGGCACGGTGCTGGGGCCCTGGTTCGTCGACGCCGCCGCGGTGCCCGACCCGCATGCGCTGCAGCTGCGCACCCTGGTCAATGGCCAGGTGACGCAGCGCGGCACGACCGCCAACATGGTCAACCGCATCCCGGCGCTGATCGAGTACCTGAGCAGCTTCATGACGCTGCAGCCGGGCGACGTGATCCTGACCGGCACGCCGGACGGCGTGGTCAATGTCAACGAGGGCGACGCCGTCGTCTGCGAGATCGACGGCATCGGCCGCCTGGTCAACCACATCGTCGGCGACGCCACCTTCCACCGCTGAGCACGGCGCCCCGGCGGCGTCACCGGCGTTAGTTCATTTTCAAACGGAAACCACCATGCGCATCCAGCACCTGATCGACGGCAAGCCAGTCGACAGCGCCGACACCCTCGACACCATCAACCCGGCCACCCAGGCCCACCTGGCCGAACTGGCCGCCGGTGGCGCGGCCGAGGTGCAGGCGGCGGTGGCCGCGGCCAAGGCGGCCTTCCCCGCCTGGGCCGGGCGCCCCGCCACCGAGCGCGCCGCCCTGATGCGCAAGCTGGGCGACCTGATCACGAAACATGTGCCCGAGCTGGCGCGCACCGAGACCCAGGACACCGGCCAGACCATCAGCCAGACCGGCAAGCAGCTGGTGCCGCGTGCGGCCGACAACTTCCACTACTTCGCCGAGATGTGCACCCGGGTGGACGGCCACACCTACCCCACGCCCACGCACCTGAACTACACGCTGTTCCACC
>CALMIF010000294.1 GCA_937864045.1 uncultured Aquabacterium sp.
GCCGGCGTCGCAGCCGATCAGCGCGCCGCCCGGGAACACCAGCTTGGGCAGGCTCTGCAGGCCACCGTTGTTGATGGCGCGGGCGCCGTAGCCCAGGCGCTTGCCGCCCTCGATGTGGGCGCGGATCGCGTGGTGCGTCTTCCAGCGCTGCATCTCCTCGAACGGGCTCATCCAGGGGTTTTGGTAGTCCAGTCCGACCACATAGCCCAGCGTGACCTTGTTGTCCTCGAGGTGGTACAGGAAGCCGCCGGCGAAGCTGCCGTCTTCCACCGGCCAGCCGCTGGTGTGCACCACCAGGCCGGGTTGGGCCTTGTCGGCCGGCACTTCCCACAGCTCCTTGATGCCGATGGCCCAGCTCTGCGGATCGCGGCCGGCGTCGAGCTTGTAGTTGGCGATCACCTGCTTGCCCAGGTGGCCGCGGGCGCCTTCGGCAAAGATGGTGTACTTGCCCAGCAGCTCCATGCCGAGCTGGAAGTTCTCGGTCGGCTCGCCGTCCTTGCCCAGGCCCATGTGGCCGGTGGCCACGCCCCGCACGCGGCCCTGCTCGTCGTACAGCACCTCGGCGCCGGTGAAGCCGGGGAAGACCTCGACGCCCAGCGCTTCGGCCTGCTCGCCCAGCCACTTCACCACCGCGCCCAGGCTGATGACGTAGTTGCCCTCGTTGTGGAAGCAGGTGGGCATCAGCCAGTCGGGGATGGCGGCCGTGCCTTCTTCGGTCAGCTGCAGCAGCTGGTCGCCGGTGACGGGCTGGTGCAGCGGCGCGCCCAGGTCGCGCCAGTTGGGGATCAGCTCGTTGATCGCGATCGGGTCCATCACCGCGCCCGACAGGATGTGCGCGCCGGGCTCGCTGCCCTTTTCCAGCACCACCACCGAGATCTCGCGGCCCTGGGTGGCCGCCACCTGCTTCAGGCGGATCGCGGTGGCCATGCCGCCGGGGCCGCCGCCGACGATCACCACGTCGTATTCCATGGCCTCGCGCGGGCCGTACTGGGCCAGGAGCTCCTGCGGTGTCATCCTTGTTCCTTGTCTGGGGATCGTGCTGTTCTGGGTGCGGCGACCGGTGCGCCGCCGCCTTGGCAACCGGGCATTCTAGCCAACGGCCAGAAAAAATAGCACGGTCGTGCTATTTTGCGTCGACGCGCCCGCCGCGCACTGTCGCCCGGGTGGCAGGACCCGGGCATTGGGGGCGGAATGCCGGCCAGTTCGGCGTTTGGACGCGGCGCGCTTGACGTAGGCTTGCACCGCTGAACCGGCCTGCGCGCCGCCCGAACAACAACTGCCCCGCCGATGAGCCTGCCCCTGCCCATGAGCCCCGGTGACCTGCCGATCGGCGCGGACCGTGCGGCCGAGCAGCGCCTGCAACTCGCCCTGTGGGCCAGCGGCGAAAGCGTCTGGGAATGGGACGCCACCACCGACTGCGTCAAGGTCGACGTCGCCGAAGGCGCGGAGCTGCCGCTGCTCGGCACCCGCGAGGGCATGACGCTGGAGCAGTTCTTCGACCGCGCCCATGGCGACGACCGGGCGGCGATGCGGCTGTCGTGGCAGTTGCACCTGCGCGGCGCGCATCCCGACATCGATGTGTGCTTCCGCATCCTGGACGACGGCGACCGCACGCGCTGGCTGCGGGTGCGCGGCCGGGCCCTGGGCCGCGACGCACGCGGCCGCGTGCGCCAGGTGCTGGGCACGCTGAAGGACGTGACCGCCCAGCGCGACGCCGAGGAGTCGCTGCGGCTGATGGCGCATGCCTTCTCCAGCACCCGCGACGCGATGGCCGTGGTCGACCCGCAGTGGGTGGTGCTGGAGATCAACGAGGCCCTGGTGCGCCTGGCCGGCGACGACAGCGGCATCCAGCCCGGGCTGGACCTGCGTCAGTGGCTGGCCCTGGGCGACGACGTGCTGCCCGCGGTGCTGGCCGACGGCATCTGGCGCGCCGAGCTGGCGATGCGGGTGGACGAGCAGGGCGGCACGGTGCCGGTGGAGGTCTCGATCACCGCGGTGCTGGCCAGCGACGGGCGCCAGCACTGCTTCCTGGTGGCCCTGCACGACCTGCGCGAGCGCCGCCAGGCCGAGGCCCGCCTGCAGCGCATGGCCATGGTCGACGAGCTGACCGGCCTGCCGAACCGGCTGGCCAGCCAGTTCCGCATCGACGAGGGCCTGGCTCATCGACATCGATTCGTTCAAGGAGATCAACGACTCCTACGGCCACGACAGCGGCGACCAGATCCTGTTGGCGGTGGGCCAGCGGATGCGCAAGTCGCTGCCCGAGGACGCGTTCCTGGCGCGCTGGGGCAGCGACGAGTTCCTGGTGGTGCTGCCCCAGGGCAGCGGCGACACCGAGGTGCGCAACTCGGCGCAGATCGTGCTGGCGGCGCTGGCCGGTCGCTTCGACATCGGCCCGCACGAGGTGCGCATCACGCCGACCATCGGCGCGGTGCTGGCGCCGCAGGACGGCGACGAGTTCAGCGTGCTGATGCGCAAGGCCGACTCGGCGATGTATGCCGGCAAGGACCGCGGCCGCAACGGCCTGGTGTTCTTCGACAGCAGCCTGGACAGCGACGCCCAGCGCCGCGTGCGCATGACCAGCCTGCTGCGCATCGACACCGACCGCAACGGCTTCCGCTTCGTCGCCCAACCCAAGGTGGACGCCAGCGGCCGGCCTGCGGGTGCGGAGCTGCTGATGCGCTGGACCACCGAGGCCTTCGGCAGCGTGTCGCCGGTGGAGTTCATCCCGCTGGCCGAAAAGGTCGGCCTGATCCAGCTGATGGGCCGCCATGCCGCCCATGCCGCCGCGCAGCTGGCCGCGGCCAGCGCCGAACTGGGCCACCAGCTGCCGGTGGCGGTGAACCTGAGCCCCAAGCAGCTGCTGCAGCCCGGGCTGGACGGCCTGCTGCTGCATGCCTGCCGCCGCTACAACGTGGCGCCGGCCATGCTGGAGCTGGAGTTGACCGAGTCGGCCCTGGTGCACAACATGGACATCGTCACGCCCATGCTGCACCGCCTGCGCAGCCTCGGCTTCAGCCTGGCGCTGGACGACTTCGGCACCGGCTACTCGTCGCTGAGCTACCTGCGCCACCTGCCCTTCGACAAGGTGAAGATCGACCGCAGCTTCGTGATGGACATCGAGCGCGACCCGGCCGCCACCCGGCTGCTGGAGAGCATCGTGCAGCTGTGCAAGGTGCTGGGCATGCGCACCGTG
>CALMIF010000295.1 GCA_937864045.1 uncultured Aquabacterium sp.
CGCCGGCCATGGCCATGTCGGGCTTGCCGCCGCCCTTGCCGCCCACCTGCTGGGCGACGAAGTTCACCAGCTCGCCGGCCTTGACCTTGCCCATGCTGTCGGCGGTGACACCCGCCGCCAGCTGCACCTTGCCGCCGTCGACCACCGCCAGCACGATGGCCGCGGTCTTGAGCTTGTCCTTCAGTTTGTCCAGCGTGTCGCGCAGCGTCTTGGCGTCGGCGCCCTGCAGCGTGGCCGCGAGAACCTTCAGGCCCTTCACGTCGACCGCCTGCGCCAGCAGCTCGTCGCCCTGGGCGCTGGCCAGCTTGCCCTTCAGCGCGGCGATCTCCTTCTCCAGCGCACGCACCTGGTCCAGCACCGCGCCCAGGCGGGTGGGCAGCTCGGCGGGCGTGGCCTTCAACGCACCCGCCACCTCGCCCACGGTCTGCTCCAGCTGCTGCAGGTAGGCCAGCGCGTTGTCGCCGGTCACCGCCTCGACGCGGCGGATGCCGGCGGCGACGCCGCTTTCGGCGACGATCTTGAACAGGCCGATGTCGCCGGTGGCCTTCACGTGGGTGCCGCCGCACAGTTCCTTGCTGCTGCCGATGCTCAGCACGCGCACCGTGTCGCCGTACTTCTCGCCGAACAGCATCATCGCGCCGCTCTTCTGGGCGTCCTCCAGCGCCATCACCTGGGCGGTGGCGCCGGCATTGGCCAGCACCTCGGCATTGACGATGGCCTCGACGCGGCGGATCTGCTCGTCGGTCATCGGCGCGTTGTGGGCGAAGTCGAAGCGCGTGCGCTCGGCGTTCACCAGGCTGCCCTTCTGCTGCACATGGCCGCCCAGCACCTCGCGCAGGGCCTTGTGCATCAGGTGGGTGGCGCTGTGGTTGCGCACCGTCCTGGCGCGCTGCTCGGCATTGACCTTGGCGGCCAACGTGTCGCCGACGCTGACCGTGCCTTCCACCACCCGGCCCTGGTGGCCGAACACGTCGGCCTGGATCTTGGTGGTGTCTTCCACCAGCAGCCGGGCGACGGCATTGCGCAGCTCGCCGCTGTCACCCGCCTGGCCACCGCTTTCGGCATAGAACGGCGTGTGGTCGAGCACGATGACGCAGTCGTCGCCCGCCTTCACGCTGGCCACCGGCGCGCCGTCCACGTACAGCGCCGTGACCTTGCTGGTCTCGCACTGCAGGTGCTCGTAGCCGTGGAAGGTGGTCGGCGTGCCCTCGTAGGCCAGGCCGGCGGCCATCTTGAACTTGGCGCTGGCACGCGCCTGTTCACGCTGGCGGTTCATCGCCGCATTGAAGCCGCCTTCGTCGACCGTGACACCGCGCTCGCGGCAGACATCGCCGGTCAGGTCGACCGGGAAGCCGAAAGTGTCGTGCAGCTTGAAGGCAGTCTCGCCGTCGATCTGCTTGGTGCCGCCGGCCAGCGCTGCTTCCAGGATCTCCATGCCGTGCTGGATGGTCTGGAAGAAGCGCTCCTCCTCGGCCTTCAGCACCGCGGTGGCGCGGTCGGCGTCGCGACGCAACTCGGGGTAGGCCTCGCCCATCTCGGCGGCCAGCGGGGCGACCAGGCTGTAGAAGAAGGGCTTGCGCGCGCCCAGCTTGTAGCCGTGGCGGATGGCGCGGCGGGCAATGCGGCGCAGCACGTAGCCGCGGCCCTCGTTGCCGGGGATCACGCCGTCGACCACCGTGAACGTGCAGGCGCGGATGTGGTCGGCGATGACCTTCAGGCTGGGCGACGCGGCATCGACGGCAGCGCCGCCGGCCGCCGTCTCGACCGCCGCCTTGGCCGCGGCCAGCAGCGTCACGAACAGGTCGATCTCGTAGTTGCTGTGCACGTGCTGCAGCACGGCGGCCAGGCGCTCCAGGCCCATGCCGGTGTCCACGCTGGGCTTGGGCAGCGGGTGCATCACGCCGTCTTCGGTGCGGTTGAACTGCATGAAGACGTTGTTCCAGATCTCGATGTAGCGGTCGCCGTCCTGCTCGGGCGATCCGGGCGGGCCGCCCGCCACGGCGGGGCCGTGGTCGTAGAAGATCTCGCTGCACGGGCCGCAAGGACCGGTGTCGCCCATCATCCAGAAGTTGTCGGACATGTAGCGGCCGCCCTTGTTGTCGCCGATGCGCACGATGCGCTCGGCGGGCAGGCCGATGTCCTTCAGCCAGATGTCGTAGGCCTCGTCGTCCTCGGCATAGACCGTGGCCCAGAGCTTGTCCTTGGGCAGCTTGAAGTGGACGGTCAGCAGCTCCCAGGCGTAGGCGATCGCGTCCTTCTTGAAATAGTCGCCGAAGCTGAAGTTGCCCAGCATCTCGAAGAAGGTGTGGTGGCGCGCGGTGTAGCCCACGTTGTCCAGGTCGTTGTGCTTGCCGCCGGCGCGGATGCACTTCTGGCTGGTCGTCGCCCGGCTGTAGGGCCGCTTGTCGAAGCCCAGGAACACGTCCTTGAACTGGTTCATCCCGGCATTGGTGAACAGCAGCGTCGGGTCGTCGCCGGGAATCACCGGCGAGCTGGCGACGATGGCGTGGCCCTTGCTCTCGAAGAACTTCAGGAAGGTGGAGCGGATCTCGGCGGCTTTCATGGGCAGGCTCGGAGTAGGAATCAGTTCAGGACGGTGACGCCCGCACGCTGCGCGGCAGCGGCCATGCGGGCATCCATGGTGGCCAGGGCGCAGCGGCGCTGCACGGCCAGGTCGACATAGGCGGCATCGTAGGCGGTGAGGTCGTGGGCGCTGGCCGCGGCGAAGCGCTGCTGCACCGGCACGTCGACATTGCCCAGCACCTCGATGCCGTAGGCATCGAGCCGGGCGCAGACCTCGGCCACCTCGTCGCTGCGCAGGCGGCCGCGGCGCACCACGTTGCGCAGCACGTTGGCCACCTCGAAAGGCCACAGCGCCGGCACCACCAGGCGGCCCTCGATGGCCTGCCCGAGGCTGGTGGGCAGCTGTTCGTCGGGCATCACCATGGCCATCGTGTAGGAACAGTCGACGACGATCATCGGCGGCCCTCGTCACGCCACTGCAGGATCTCGTCGACGGTGATCGGCCCGCCGCGCTCGACCATGCGGCGGCCGATGTCCTGCAGTTCAGCCAGCGCCTGGCGGCGGCGCGCGATCAGGTCGGCCGGCACCTCGTTGATCGGCACCAGCTTGGCCACCGGCTTGTTGTGGCGGGTGATGATCACCTCCTCGCCACGTTCGGCGCGGGCGATCAGCTCCGACAGATGGGTCTTGGCTTCGAACAGGCCGATGGATTCCACGGCACGCCCCGAATTGGTTGAATCAACCAGATTCTAGCGGCTGCGACCCGGTGGCTGGCGGGCATGGCGCCGACGGTCAAGTGCGTGTCCGGCAGGCAGCAGCGCCAGCGCCCGCGTTCTTGTTATGGTGCGCGTTTCCTCTTTCGCCCCACCCGCCCAGGAGCAATCACCATGGCCAGCCACGCCCCCTACAGCTGGGAAGACCCGCTGAACCTCGACAGCCAGTTGACCGATGACGAGCGCGCGGTGCGTGACGCGGCGCACGCCTACTGCCAGGAGCGGCTGGCGCCGCGGGTGCTGGACGCCTTCCGCCACGAGAAGACCGACCGCGCCATCTTCAGCGAGATGGGTGAGCTGGGCCTGCTGGGCCCGACGATTCCCACCGAGTACGGCGGCGCCGGCCTGAACTACGTCTGCTACGGCCTGGTGGCGCGCGAGGTCGAACGTGTCGACTCGGGCTACCGCAGCATGATGAGCGTGCAGAGCAGCCTGGTGATGGTGCCGATCAACGAGTTCGGCACCGAGGCGCAGAAGCAGAAGTACCTGCCCAAGCTGGCCCGCGGTGAGTGGGTGGGCTGCTTTGGCCTGACCGAACCCAACCACGGCAGCGACCCCGGCAGCATGGTGACGCGCGCCAAGAAGGTCGACGGCGGCTACAGCCTGACCGGCAACAAGATGTGGATCAGCAACTCGCCGTTCGCCGACGTGTTCGTGGTCTGGGCCAAGGACGACGGCGGCAAGATCCGCGGCTTCATCCTGAACAAGGGGGCCAAGGGCCTGAGCGCTCCGGCCATCCACAGCAAGGTGGGCCTGCGCGCCAGCATCACCGGCGAGATCGTGATGGACAACGTGTTCTGCCCCGAGGAAGACGCCTTCCCCGAGGTGCGCGGCCTGAAGGGCCCGTTCACCTGCCTGAACAGCGCCCGCTACGGCATCGCCTGGGGCGC
>CALMIF010000296.1 GCA_937864045.1 uncultured Aquabacterium sp.
TGGCCTGGCAGCCCAGGCGCGAGTCGGGCTCCAGGCCCCAGGCGCGGTCGAGCAGATCTTCCTCGCCCTCTTCCATGGCATTGAGCGAGCGGAAGCCCTGACGCACGATGACGTGGCAGGTGGTGCAGGCGCAGCTCATGTCGCAGGCATGCTCGATGGCGATGCCGTGGTCCAGCAGCGCCTCGCAGATGCTGGTGCCGCGCGGCGCCTGCACGTCGGCGCCGTTGGGGCACAGCTCGGCATGGGGCAGGATCTTGATGACGGGCATGGTCGGATGCGGTTCGGGAGTCAGATGTCGGCCAGCTTGCGCCCGGTCAGCGCCTGCTGGATGCCACGGTTCATGCGCGCGGCGGCAAAGCCTTCGGTGCCGTCGGCCAGGGCCTTGACCGCGTCGTCGATGGCGGCATGGTCACTGCCCGCCGCGATGCGGTCCAGGTCGGCCAGCAGCGCGTCGATCGACTGCCGCTCGCCATCCTCCAGCAGTTCGCCGTCGGCCGCCAGTGCCGCGCGGGTGGCCAGGGCCATGCGCTCGGCCTCGACCCGGCTTTCGCGCAGCGCCCGGGCCGCCATGTCGGCCTCGGCGCTGGCGAAGCCGTCCCGCAGCATCGCGGCGATCTGGTCATCGGCCAGGCCGTAGCTGGGCTTGACGACCACCGAGGCCTCGACGCCCGAGCCGGTCTCGCGCGCCGACACGCTGAGCAGGCCGTCGGCATCGACCTGGAAGGTGACGCGGATGCGCGCCGCCCCGGCGGCCATCGGCGGAATGCCGCGCAGCTCGAAGCGGGCCAGGCTGCGGCAGTCGGCCACCAGTTCACGCTCACCCTGCAGCACATGGATGGCCATCGCGGTCTGGCCGTCCTTGAAGGTGGTGAACTCCTGCGCCTTGGCCACGGGGATGGTGGTGTTGCGCTCGATCACCCGCTCGACCAGCCCACCCATGGTCTCCAGCCCCAGGCTCAGCGGAATCACGTCGAGCAGCAGCAGCTCGCCGTCCCTGGCATTGCCGGCCAGCGCATTGGCCTGGATCGCCGCGCCCACCGCCACCACCTCGTCGGGGTTCAGGTTGGTCAGCGGCGGCCGGCCGAAGAGCTCGCCCACCGCCGCCTGCACCACCGGCATGCGGGTGGACCCGCCCACCATCACCACGCCGGCGACCTCGTCGCGCTGCACCCGGGCGTCGCGCAGCACGCTGCGCACGGCGCGCAGGGTGCGGTCGACCAGGGGCCTGGTGATGGTGTCGAACTGCGTCCGCGTCACCGGAACATGCACGACCTGGCCGCCCAGCTCGGCCGTCAGGGTCGCGCTGTCGGCATCGGTCAGCGCCTCTTTCGCGGCGCGGGCCGCCACCAGCACCGCCCGCTTGTCGTGCGCCGTCTCGGCCGTGCGCCCGGCCTGGGCCAGCGCCCAGTCGGCCAGGGCCTGGTCGAAGTCGTCACCACCCAGCGCCGCGTCGCCGCCAGTGGCCACCACCTCGAACACACCTTTCTGCAGGCGCAGCAGGCTGATGTCGAAGGTGCCGCCGCCCAGGTCGTAGACGGCGTACAGGCCCTCGCTGGCGTTGTCCAGGCCGTAGGCCACGGCGGCCGCAGTGGGCTCGTTGATCAGACGCAGCACGTTCAGGCCGGCCAGTTGGGCGGCGTCCTTGGTGGCCTGGCGCTGGGCGTCGTCGAAATAGGCCGGGACGGTGATCACCACGCCGAACAGGTCGTCGTTGAAGGTGTCCTCGGCGCGGTAGCGCAGCGTGGCCAGGATCTCGGCCGACACCTCCACCGGCGTCTTGGTGCCGGCGCGGGTGTCCAGCGCCACCATGCCCGGCTGGTCGACGAAGCGGTACGGCAGCCGGCCGGCATCGGCCACGTCGGCCAGGCGCCGGCCCATGAAGCGCTTGACGCTGGCGATGGTGTTCTCGGGGTCGTCGGCCTGCGCGGCGCGGGCGTCGAAGCCGATCTGGCGGCGGTTGCCATCCAGGTAGCGCACCACCGACGGCAGGATCACCCGGCCCTCGCCATCGGGCAGGCATTCGGCCACCCCGTGCCGCACGGCGGCCACCAGGCTGTGGGTGGTGCCCAGGTCGATGCCGACCGCGATGCGGCGCGCATGCGGGTCGGGTGCCTGGCCGGGTTCGGAGATCTGCAGCAGGGCCATGGGGAATCGTTCGGAGTCTTGTCGGGATGGTCAGCGGTCCAGCGCGGCCAGGCGCCGGCGGATGTCGTCGCGAAAGCGTGCGACAAACATCAGCGCGCGCACCTGCTGCGCGGCGGCGGCCGTGTCGTCTTGCACGTCGAGCGCATCGCCCAGCGTGGCGAGCATGCGGCGCTCTTCCGCGGCCACGGTGTCGTCCAGCGTCTCGACCGCATCGGCATCGGCCGCGTCGTCCAGCGCCTCGCGCCAGGCCATCTGCTGCATCAGGAAGGCGCCAGGCATCGCCGTGTTGTTCTCGGCGTCGATCGGCACGCCGCGCAGCTCGCACAGGTAGGCGCCGCGCTGCAGCGGATCCTTCAGCCGCTGGTAGGCGGCGTTCACGCGCACGGCCCACTGCATCGCCAGGCGCTGCGCCGCCGCGCCCTCGCTGGCGAAGCGGTCGGGGTGCACCCGCGCCTGCAGCGCACGCCACTGCGCGGCCAGTGCCTGCGTGTCGACCGCCTGCCGCTGCGGCAGGCCGAACAGGGTGAAGTCGTCGTCGCTCAGCTGCATGGCAAGGTCAGGTCGATCGGCAGATCCGATGGCATCGCAGTCCAGACAGGACAAAGGCGCGGGATGCAGCCTCCGCGCCTTGTTGCACGCCGGGCGCCAGGCCCGGCGCGGCCGTCACACGCGGAAGGATTCGCCGCAGCCGCAGCGGTCCTTCTCGCGCGGGTTGTGAAACTTGAAGCCCTCGTTCAGGCCTTCGCGCACGAAGTCGAGCTCGGTGCCGTCCAGGTAGGGCAGGCTCTTCGGGTCGATCAGCACCTTCACGCCATGGGCCTCAAAGACATGGTCCTCGGGCGCCACCTCGTCGGCGTATTCCAGCTTGTAGGCCAGACCCGAGCAGCCGGTGGTCTTGACCCCCAGCCGCACGCCCACGCCCTTGCCGCGCTTGCCGATGTAGCGGTTCACATGCCGCGCGGCGGCTTCGGACAACGTCACGGCCATGGTGTCAGGCCGCCGGGCTGGCGGATTCGGTGTGCTTGGCCTTGTAGTCGCTGACCGCAGCCTTGATCGCGTCCTCGGCCAGGATCGAGCAGTGGATCTTCACCGGCGGCAGCGCCAGTTCCTCGGCGATGGTGGTGTTCTTGATGGCCAGCGCCTGGTCCAGCGTCTTGCCCTTGACCCATTCGGTCACCAGGCTGCTGCTGGCGATGGCCGAGCCGCAGCCGTAGGTCTTGAAGCGTGCGTCCTCGATCAGGCCGGTGGCCGGGTTCACCTTGATCTGCAGCTTCATCACGTCGCCGCAGGCCGGCGCGCCGACCATGCCGGTGCCGACGTCCTCGTCGCCCTTGTCGAAGGCGCCCACGTTGCGCGGGTTCTCGTAGTGGTCGATGACCTTGTCGCTGTATGCCATGTCAGTTCTCCAAGTTCAATGTGCAGCCCACTGGATGGTGCTGAGATCGATGCCGTCGCGGTACATGTCCCACAGCGGGGAGAGCTCGCGCAGTTTCGCCACCCGGTCCTTCAGGGTGCTGACGGCGTAGTCGATCTCGGCCTCTGTGGTGAAGCGGCCGATGGTCATGCGCAGGCTGCTGTGCGCCAGTTCGTCGCTGCGGCCCAGGGCGCGCAGCACGTAGCTGGGCTCCAGGCTGGCCGAGGTGCAGGCCGAGCCCGAGCTGACGGCGATGCCCTTGACGCCCATGATCAGCGACTCGCCTTCCACGTAGTTGAACGAGATGTTCAGGTTGTGCGGCACACGGCGCTCCAGGTCGCCGTTGATGAACACCTGCTCGATCTCGGTCAGCCCGCCCACCAGCCTGCGGTGCAGCGCGCGGATGCGCTCGCTCTCGGTGCCCATCTCCTGGCGCGCGATGTCGAAGGCCACGCCCATGCCGACGATCTGGTGCGTGGGCAGCGTGCCGCTGCGCATGCCGCGCTCGTGGCCGCCGCCGTGCATCTGCGCCTCGATGCGCACGCGCGGCTTGCGCCGCACGTACAGCGCGCCGATGCCCTTGGGCCCGTAGGTCTTGTGCGAGGCCAGGCTCATCAGGTCGACCGG
>CALMIF010000297.1 GCA_937864045.1 uncultured Aquabacterium sp.
AGACGCCCGGGTTGCCGAAGGCCGCGCCGGCCTCGGTGCGGGTGGTCTGCACCGCGTGCAGCAGGGCCGCCTCGGTGTGCACCACGCGCATGCCGCGCCCGCCGCCGCCGCCGGTGGCCTTGATGATCACCGGGTAGCCCACCGCGCGCGCCGCCTGCACGATGGCCTTGTTGTCCTCGGGCAGGGCGCCTTCGCTGCCGGGCACGCAGGGCACGCCCGAACGGATCATGGCCTGCTTGGCCGAGACCTTGTCGCCCATCATGCGGATCGACTCGGGCGTCGGGCCGATGAAGGTGAATCCGCTTTTCTCCACCCGCTCGGCGAAGTCGGCGTTCTCGCTCAGGAAGCCGTAGCCGGGGTGGATGGCCTCGGCGTCGGTGACCTCGGCCGTGGCGATGATCGCCGGCATGTTGAGGTAGCTCTGCGCCGACGGCGCAGGGCCGATGCACACCGCCTCGTCGGCCAGCTTGACGTACTTGGCCTCGCGGTCGGCCTCGCTGTAGACGACGACGGACTTGATGCCCATCTCGCGGCAGGCGCGCTGGATGCGCAGGGCGATTTCGCCGCGATTGGCGATGAGGATCTTCTTGAACATGGTGCGGACGGTCCCGCCGTCACTCGATGACGAACAGCGGCTGGCCGAACTCGACCGCTGCGCCGTTCTCGACCAGCACGCGCACGATGGTGCCGCTCTTGTCGGCCTCGATCTCGTTCATGATCTTCATCGCCTCGATGATGCAGATCGGCTCGCCCTCCTTGATCGTCTGGCCGACCTCGCCCATCGGCTTGGCGCCGGGGCTGCTGGCACGGTAGAAGGTGCCGACCATCGGGCTCTTGACGACGTGGTCCGATTCCTCGGGCGCCGCCGGCGCGGCCGCCGGTGGGGCGGCCACCGGTGCGGCCATGGCGGGCGCGGCCGCCGGGGCGGGCGCCATCATCATCATCGGCTGGGCCGCCGTGCCGGCAGCGCCGGCCTTGACGATGCGCACCTTGCCTTCGGCCTCGGTGATCTCGAGTTCGGAAATGTTGGATTCGGAGACGAGATCGATCAGCGTCTTCAGCTTGCGCAGGTCCATGGGGAGAACTCCTTCGGGTGCGTCACGGCGCACGCGGCGGCGGTGACGGACAGTGGGGCAGCCGGCAGGCGCGGCGATTTCGGGCGCCAGGGTGCTCAGGCCGGAAAATGGATCGAATCGGGCAGCTACGGCTGCCTACGGCTGTCAACAGGCGAGGATTGTGTCACACGCCAACCGCTGCGACTGGCCTGCGCCGCATTTCTTCTGTCGGCGAAGTAGGCTGGTGTTGCGGTGTGATGGGCGCAATTTCCGGAGCTTTGCTGGCGGATCGGCGGCGTTCGGCCAGGCCGCCGGATCTGGCCGTTCAGGCGCGCCCGGCCCAGCCCGCCAGCTCGTCGAAGCTGGTCTCGCCCAGCTTGCGCTGCAGCACCCGACCGTTGGCGCCCACCAGCACGGTGAACGGCAGGCCGCCCTGCGGGTTGCCCAGGCTGCGCACCAGCTCGGTCCCGTCCAGCCCGCCCAGGCCGATCGGAAAGCCCACCGGCGTCTTCGCCAGCCAGTTGCGCACCGGTGTGGGGCCGTCGATCGCGATGCCCAGCACCTGCCATCCCTTGGGCGAGAACGCCCGGTGGAAGCGGTCCAGCGCCGGCATCTCGCGCAGGCAGGGCGGGCACCAGGTGGCCCAGAAGTTCAGGACCAGGGGCTTGCCGCGCAGCGTCGCCAGCGCCAGCTCGCCGCCCTCGGGCCGGTCCAGCCGCAGGTCCCACAGCGCCAGCACGGCCGGGTCGTCGGCGGCGATCTCGGGCGTGGCCGGTCCGGGCGCCGGCTGGCGGCGCCAGGCGACACCGGCACCGCCGATGGCCGCGGCGATGCCGACGCCCCCGACCAGGACCTGGCGGCGGTTCATGCCGGCCCCTCGGCGTCCAGCAGCCGCTGCAGCGCGGTGGCGTCGCCGCGCCAGCTGCGGCCCTGGGCGTCGGGCTTCAGTGCGCCGCGCAGGTCGTCGTGGTCCAGCACGGTGAGGAACAGGGTCACCGTCTCGCCGAGTTCCGGGCTGCGGCTGGCCAGGCTGAGCAGGTCGACCTCGCCGCCGCGCGGCCCGGGCCGGCTGGCCACGTCGTAGTCCACGCCGTGGTTGATCAGCGCCAGCTCGGCCGACTTGGTGTCGTCGCAGAACAGGTCGAGGTGGATGGCCGACAGCCGGGTGGCGGTGCCCCGCCACACCGCGCCGGCCAGGTGCGGCCGGAACTCGGCCAGCCGCTGCATCCACACCAGGGCCAGGCGGCGCAGGGCCCGCAGCTCGGCGGGCTGGGTGTCGGCGCAGAACAGGGCGATGTGCTCGCGCACCTGGGCTTCCACCAGCTCGTTGCTGGGCAGTTCGGTGCTGCGGGTGGCGCTGCGGCCCAGGCTGCGCAGGGCCTTGCGCTTGGCCTGCGCGTATTCCATGCCTTCGTCGACCACCAGCCGGGCGGCGGCAGCGGCGATCTCGTCGGTGAGGGTGGCGGGCATCGGCGGATTGTGCACGGCGGCCGCAGACCGGGCTGCGGGCGGGGCCAGGCGCTCAGGGCAGGGCGACGGCGCCCATGCGGGCGGTGATGGTCGCCGCCCGGGCGCTGACGTAGGCCGAGCCGGGGTTCTTCTCGAAGCGCTTGGGCGCCGGCAGCATCACCGCCAGGCGTGCCGCCTGGGCCGGTGCCAGCTGCGCCGCGTCGACGCGAAAGTAATGCCGCGCCGCCGCCTGCGCGCCGAACAGGCCTTCGCCCCACTCGACGTTGTTCAGGTAGATGGTCAGGATGCGCTGCTTGGACAGCAGGGCTTCGAGCATGAAGGTCAGCACGAACTCCTGCGCCTTGCGCAGCACCGTGCGCTCGCCCGACAGCAGCAGGTTCTTGGCCAGCTGCTGGCTGATGGTGGAGCCGCCGACCACCTTGGGCACCGCGGCGGGCCTGGCCGGCGGCGGCGGTGGCGTGGTGCCGCGCTGGGCGGCGCGGGCTTCCTGGGCCTTCTGGCGGGCCTCCTGCTGGGCGTTGCGGCGCTCGGCCACCGCCTCGGCACGCTGGTTCTTCTGCCAGGCGGCTTCCAGCGCGTCCCATTCGACGCCGCTGTGCTCGGCGAAGCCGGCGTCCTCGCTGGCGATCACCGCGCGCTTCAGGTGGGCGGCGATGCGGTCGTTGTCGACCCAGCGCTGGGCCCAGGCGACCTGGTGCTGCTCGACCGCCAGCCGCAGGATCTCGCTGCGCTGGAAGCTGGTCGACTGCGGATCGACCACGGCCATCAGCGCGATGCGGCCGAGGAAGAACAGCTGCAGCGACAGCCCGCAGACCAGCAGCAGGCCGACGAAGCGCAGCACCTGCCCGCGCCAGCCTGCCAGCTTGCCCGCCATCGGTCGTCAGCCCTTCGCGGCCAGTCTTGCCCGCAGGGCGGCCAGCACCGGCGGTGTGTCCGGCATCACGCCGCGCCACAGCGCGAAGGCGCCGGCCGCCTGCTCGACCAGCATGCCCAGGCCGTCGCGGCCGACTGCACCATGCGTCGCAGCCCAGTCCAGGAAGGGTTGCGCTGCCGCGCCGTACATCAGGTCGACCGCCAGCGTGCCGGGCTTCAGCACCTGGGCCGACACCGGCACCCCGGCACCGGCCAGGCTGCTGGCGCTGCTGTTGAGCACCACGTCGTAGGCATCGCCCGCATCGCCCAGGCCGGTGGCGGCCAGGCGCACGCCGTGGCGGTCGGCCCAGGCGGCATGGCGCTGCACCAGGTCCTGCGCCTTGGCGGGCGTGCGGTTGGCCACGCTGATGGCGGCGCAGCCCGCCTCGATCAGCGGCCCCAGCACGCCGGCCGCCGCACCGCCGGCGCCGATCAGCAGCACGCGCTTGGCGGCCAGCGGCAGGCCGGCATGCTGCTGGATGTCGCGCACCAGGCCCGTGCCGTCGGTGTTGTCGGCGAACCAGCCATCGGCGTCGAAGCGCAGCACGTTGGCGGCCTGGGCCAGCAGCGCGCGTTCGCTGGCGCGCTTGGCCAGCGGCAGCACCTGGAACTTGAACGGCACGGTGATGTTGCAGCCGCGCGCCGGGCCGAGGCCGGCCGCCGGGTCGGCGCTGGCGATGAAGGCGCCCACCGTGGCCGCAAAGGCGTCCAGCGGGCTTTCGATGCGGCCGTAGACGATGGGCTCGCCGGTCTGGCGGGCGAATTCGGCGTGGATGAAGGGCGACTGGCTGTGCGCCACCGGGTGGCCCAGGACGGCGTAGCGGTCGGGCAATGGGGAAGGGAAACTCATGGCGGCCTGGATTGTGCGTTGGGCGCTGCGGCGTCGGCCGGTGCCGCCTGGTT
This sequence comes from uncultured Aquabacterium sp., assembly GCA_937864045.1. Lineage (GTDB taxonomy): Bacteria > Pseudomonadota > Gammaproteobacteria > Burkholderiales > Burkholderiaceae_C > Pseudaquabacterium. The sequence goes on from CALMIF010000297.1 coordinate 4,341, forward strand.
CGGCAGCAGCGTCGCCTCCAGCCCTTCGTCGCGGGTGAAGCGGAAGCGCGAGGTGACGACGATCTGGTCGGTCTGCGCCCGCATCTCGGTGTTGAAGCGGGCGAACGGCGCGGCGACCTGCACGATGGCCAGCGCCCGCCGGTCGAGCAGGGCATTGCCCGAGCCGCGCACCAGGTCGGCCTCCAGCAGCCGGCCGGCGGCGTCCACCGTGATGTTCATCGTCAGCTCGCCATACAGCTTCCGGCCATGCGCCTCGGGGAAGTTGCGCGTGCCCTGGTCCTCGATGCGCCGGCGCAGCTTGTCGTAGTACAGCGCGTAGGCCACTTCGCGTGTGGCCGGGCTCACGTAGCGCTTGCGCGGCGCGGCGTTGTCGTCGTTGACGCGCTTCTCGATCTCGGCCAGCAGCTTCAGCAGCTGGCGCCGGCGCTCCTCCTGGTCGCGCTCCTGGGGCGTGCCCTGCTCGCGCCGCGGGTCGGGCGGCGGCAGCAGGGCCATCTCGCGGCGCACCTGGGCCAGCAGCTGCTGCTGCTCCTGCTGCAGGGCGTCGACACGCCGGCGCGCATCGTCGGGTGCGTTGCCCAGCTCGGCCTTGGGCGCGGGCGGCAAGGGCGACGTGGCGCGGCCCTCGGCCAGCTCGCCGCCGCCGGCCAGCGACGACTGCGCCAGCGCCTGGGCCTGCTTGGGCGCCTCGCTGCTCTTCGCATTGACGAGGATGACCTCCAGCGGCGTGACGCGGAAGAACTTGTCGAAGCCCGCCGGGTCGGCCCAGCGCCAGCCGATGACCACCGCATGCACCGCCACCGACACCGCCAGGGCGCCGTGCAGCGTGCTGATGCGTGGGCCCCGGCGGCGCCTGGACATCGGGCAGCAGTGCTGTGCCGGCGGCAGCGGCGGGCGGCCGGCGCCCCGTCAGGCCGCCGGCGTCGCGGCCGGCGCGTCGCCGCCGCCCTCGGCCGCGGGCTCGCCCAGGTCGATGGCCAGGGCCAGCGGCGCGGCGGCGGCTTCCTCGTCGCCGTCATCGGTCTCACCGGCTTCGTCCGCGGCCGGCGTGTCGTCCAGCCGGGTGGCCAGGTTGGCGTGCACGTCCAGCGTCAGCA
>CALMIF010000298.1 GCA_937864045.1 uncultured Aquabacterium sp.
ACACCGTGCCAGCCAGGCCGAGGCGGCCACGCGGGCCAAGAGCGCCTTCCTGGCCAACATGAGCCACGAGATCCGCACGCCGATGAACGCCATCATCGGCCTGAACCACCTGATGGCCCGTGACGCCACCGACCCGCTGCAGCGCAGCCGGCTGGACAAGGTGGACGCCGCGGCCCGGCACCTGCTGCAGGTGATCAGCGAGATCCTCGACCTGTCGAAGATCGAGGCCGGCAAGATGACGCTGGACCTGGCACCGTTCTCGCTGGGCCGGCTGCTGGCCGACGTGCTGGACCTGGTGGCACCGAAGGCGCGCGAGAAGGGCCTGGCGCTGGACCAGGTGCAGGACAGCCTGCCCGACCAGCTGCTGGGCGACGCCACCCGCCTGGCCCAGGCCCTGATCAACCTGCTGGGCAATGCGGTGAAGTTCACCAGCCAGGGCAGCGTGCAGCTGCGCACCGAGCTGCTGCAGCGCGACCACGACACGCTGTGGGTGCTTTGCCGTGACCGACACCGGCGAGGGCATCGCCCCCGAGGTGCTGCCGCGGCTGTTCGAGGCCTTCGCGCAGGCCGACGCGTCGACCACCCGGCGCCACGGCGGCACCGGCCTGGGCCTGGCGCTGACCCGCCACACCGCCCGCCTGATGGGTGGCGACGCCGGCGCCGAGAGCGTGCCCGGCCAGGGCAGCCGGTTCTGGTTCACCGCCCGGCTGCGCCTGGCCGGCGCCAGCGCACCGCGGCCGGCTGCACCGCCGGCCGCGACCGGCCCGGCCCTGCCGGCGCGCGCCCTGGGCCCCGCCGAGCAGCGGCTGCGTGCGCGGGTGGCCGGCCACCGGGTGCTGCTGGCCGAGGACAACCCGGTCAACCGCGAGGTGGCCGTGGAGCTGCTGCAGGCCGTGGGCCTGCAGGTGCTCACCGCCGGCGATGGCGCCGATGCGCTGCGCCAGGCGCTGGCGCAGCCGGTCGACCTGGTGCTGATGGACGTGCAGATGCCGGGCATGGACGGGCTGGAAGCCACCCGCCGCATCCGTGCCGCCGGCCTGCGCCTGCTGCCGATCATCGCGATGACGGCCAATGCCTTCGGCGAGGACCGTGCCGCCTGCCTGGCCGCCGGCATGCATGCGCATGTCAGCAAGCCGGTCGACCCCGAGCGCCTGTATGAATCGCTGCTGCTGTGGCTGCCCCTGGCCGCTGGCAGGCCGCCTGTGCCTGCGGCAGGCCCGGACGGCGGCGCGGCCCGCCAACCCGGCCTGCTGGTGCGCCTGGCGGCCGTCGACGGCCTGGACCTGGCCCAGGCGCTGCGCCACCTGGGCGGCGACGAAGGCCGGCTGCGCCGGGTGCTGGGCCACTTCGCGCAGGCCTGCCGGGGCGGCGTCGGCGGCGTGCTGGACCGCCGCGCGCTGCACGCGCTGCGCGGGGCCTGCGCGCAGGTGGGCGCGGTGCCGTTGCAGCACACGCTGGAGCGCCTGGAGCGGGCCTGCGCCAGCCCCACCGACCAGCCGCCGGCCCCAGAGGCCCAGGCGGTGGCGCAGGCACTGGCGCGGCTGGTGCAGCAGCTGGCGCTGGCGCTGGCCCAGTGACCTGGGCGACAGCCTGGCGTCCGGCCCGGGCCGAAGATGGTGCACAGTTCCGACGCCCGCGGCGTCGGCCCGCACCTCGTCCACCCTATCCACCCTATCCACCCCTGACGACGATGACCTCCCTGTTCCGTGGCCTGCTGATCGACAAACAAGACGGACAACAGACTGCCGTGGTGCAGCCGCTGTCCGACGACGCCCTGCCCGAAGGCGATGTGACGGTGCGCGTGGCCTGGTCCACGCTGAACTACAAGGACGCGCTGGCCATCACCGGCAAGTCGCCGGTGGTGCGCAGGTTCCCGATGGTGCCGGGCATCGACTTCGCCGGCACGGTCGAGGCCTCGGCCGACCCGCGCTTCGTCGTCGGCAGCCCGGTGGTGCTGAACGGCTGGGGCGTGGGCGAGGTGCACTGGGGCGGCCTGGCCGAGCGGGCGCGCGTGCCGGGCAAGTGGCTCATTCCGCTGCAGGCGCCGTTCACCGCGCGCCAGGCCATGGGCATCGGCACCGCCGGCTACACCGCGTCGCTGTGCGTGCTGGCGCTGGAACGCCACGGCGTCACGCCCGACAAGGGCCCGGTGGTGGTCACCGGCGCGGCCGGCGGCGTGGGCAGCGTGGCAGTGGCCATGCTGGCCCGGCTGGGCTACGAGGTGGCGGCCGTCACCGGCCGGCCGCAGGAGGCCGACTTCCTGAGCGGCCTGGGCGCGCGCCACATCATCGACCGCGCCGAGCTGGCCAAGCCCGGCAAGCCGCTGGACAAGGAACGCTGGGCCGGCGCGGTGGACGTGGCCGGCGGCCAGATCCTGGCCAATGTGTGTGCGGCGATGCGCTACCGCGGCGTGGTCACCGCCTGCGGCCTGGCGGCCGGCATGTCCTGGCCGGCCAGCGTGGCGCCGTTCATCCTGCGCGGCGTCACGCTCGCCGGCATCGACAGCGTGATGGCCCCGCTGGCCGACCGCCTGGAGGCCTGGCGCCGCCTGGCCACCGACCTGGACGTGGCGCTGCTGGAGCGCCTGCTGCGCGAGATCAGCCTGGACGAGGCCGTGGCCGTGGCGAACGACCTGCTGGCCGGCCAGGTGCGCGGCCGGGTGGTGGTGCGTGTGGGCGATGCCGGCTGAGTCGCCTGCCAAGCCACTTGATTGCGGAGCCCTTGCCATGACCACGCCCACCCCTGCCCCCACCATGTCCCCCGCCACCCATCCGATCAGCCGCTTCCCGGTGCCCGAGATCGCCGACCTGCCCGAGGACATCCGCGCCCGCATCCTGGCGGTGCAGGAGAAATCGGGCTTCGTGCCCAATGTCTTCCTGGTTCTGGCGCACCGGCCCGACGAGTTCCGCGCCTTCTTCGCCTACCACGACGCGCTGATGGACAAGAAGGGCAACCTGAGCAAGGCCGAGCGCGAGATGATCGTGGTGGCCACCAGCAATGCCAACCAATGCCAGTACTGCGTGGTGGCGCACGGCGCCATCCTGCGCATCCGGGCCAAGAACCCGCTGATCGCCGACCAGGTGGCCATCAACTACCGCAAGGCCGACATCACGCCGCGCCAGGCGGCCATGCTCGACTTCGCGATGAAGGTCTCGACCCAGGCGCATGCGGTGGGCGACGCCGACTTCGCCACGCTCAAGCAGCACGGCTTCGACATGGACGACATCTGGGACATCGCCGGCATCGCCGCGTTCTTCGGCCTGTCCAACCGCATGGCCAACGTGACCAGCATGCGGCCGAACGACGAGTTCTACAGCATGGGGCGCGCCGCACCCTGAGCGGCTGACGGTCCGAGCGGCCCGGCCGGCAGCCACACGGTGCTGTCGGCACACCGGGCCGTCAGATCGGCCGATCAGGCGCAGGTCGGCGTGGCCGGGCCGCCGCGCGATGCCGGAGCGCCACCTGCCGCGCCTCGGCGGCCAGCGCCGCGCGCAGGCTGGCCGGCGCCAGCACCTCCACCTCGGTGCCCAGGCGCAGCAGCTGGCGCACGGCCGCCGGCGCGGGCTCGGTGGGCAGTTCGGCCTCGACCCAGCCGGCGTGGCCCGCGCCGCCGGCCGGGCGCTGGGTGCGCCGGGCCCACTCGGCCGCGGCGGGCTGCACCGCCCGCAGGATGCGCAGGCCCTCGGGCGACAGCCGCACCGTGGCGCGGCCGGCCATCAGCCGGGCCTCGAACTGCGCCACCGCCTGCGGCCAGTGCGCCGCCAGCACGAAGCCGGCCGGCCGCTGTGCCGGCGGCTGCGGACCGGGCAGCACCTGCAGCGCCTGGATGCCGCTGGCGCGGTAGGTGCGCGGCGCCGCCGTTGGGGCGCCCGCCCTGCCCCGGCCCACGGCCGTGGCCACCAGGTACCAGAGCCCGCCCTTGAGCACCAGGCCCAGCGGCAGCAAGGTGCGCGCCACCGGGCCGTCCCAGCTGTCGTACTGCACACGCACGCGCTGGCCCTGCCACACGGCGGCAGCCAGTGCCGGCAGCAGCGGCAGGGTCTCGGGCCGGTGGTACCAGGGCAGCGGGTCGATGTGGAAGCACTCGGCGATGCGCGCCGCATCGGCCGCCGCGTCGGGCGGCAGGCTGGCCAGCAGCTTGAGCTGCACGTCGGCCGCCTCCACGCCCAGGCCCAGCTCGCGCGCGGCGCCGCGCAGGCCGGCCAGCGGCAGGCTGCGCGCCTCGCCGGCGGTCAGGCTGCTCAGGCCGGCCAGCGGCTGGCGCCAGGCGGCGTCCAGCACGATGCCGCCGCCACGCCCGCGCTGGGCATGCACCGGCACGCCGGCGGCGCTGAGCGCGTCCAGGTCGCGGTAGACGGTGCGCACCGACACCTCGAACTCGCGCGCCAGCGCAGCGGCGCTGACACGGCCGCGCAGCTGCAGGCGCAGCAGGATGGACAGCAGGCGGCTGGATTGCATGGGCTGCAGATTAGCTGACAGCCGGTGTCAGCTTTGCGGGCGCAGCATGGCGGCATGACCGACCCTGCATCGCCCTCGCAGCCCTGGCGCCGGCACGGCCACCCGACCGGCCGGCTGCCGCGGCGTCGCTGGCTGCACGCCAGCCTGGCGGGCATGGCAGCGCTCTGTGCGATGCCCGGCCTGCGTGCCGCAACCGCCCACCCGCGCCATGCAGGCGACCCCGCCACCCCAGCCGACCGCACCACCATGCTCGACGACAGCCAGCTCGACACCGACCCGCCCAGGCTCGACGCCGTGCCCGCCCTGCCCGCCGCACCGGCACCAGGCCGGCCGGGCGACTTCGACTTCCTGGATGGCCGCTGGCGGATCCACCACCTGAAGCGCCGCGGCGCGGCCTGGGACCGCTTCGACGGCACGGCGCGCTGCTGGTCCATCCTGGACGGCGCGGGCAGCGTGGAGGAACTGCGCATTCCGGCGCGCAACTTCCATGGCCTGGGCCTGCGCCTGCTGGACGTCAGCCAGCAGCTGTGGAACGACCACTGGGTCAACGCCGCCAGCGGTGTGCTGGCCGTGCCCGGGCTGCAGGGCGGCTTCGTGGACGGCACGGGCCTGTTCCCGTCGGTCGACGAGGCGCAGGGCCGCACCACGCACAGCATGGGCATCTGGGACCGCATCGCCCCCGGGCAGTGCCGCTGGCGCCAGGTGTTCTCCACCGACGGCGGCCAGACCTGGCAGCACGACTGGGTGATGCACTGGCGGCGGCAGGACTGACGCTGCCGCCGCTGCGGGCCAGACTCAGCCCGGCGCTGGCAGCACCACGGCCTCGCAGGGCCCGAAGCCGATGGCGCGGAAGCCCGGCTTCGCGCAGCGCCCGGCCAGGCGCAGGCTGTCGCCGTCCTGCAGGAACGTGCGCTGCTCGCCGTTGGCCAGCGTGATGGGCTGCCTGCCGCCCTGGCTCAGTTCCAGCAGCGAGCCGGCCTGGCCGGCGCCGGTCAGGGACAGCGTGCCCGAGCCGAACAGGTCGCCCGGCGCCAGCGCGCAGCCGTTGACGGTGTGGTGCGCCACCAGCTGCGCCACCGTCCAGTAGGCGGCGTCGGCGAAGTTCGAACGGCTGATGCGCTCGGCCGGCAGCCCGGCCTCGCGCATGGCCTGGGTCTGCAGCAGCACCTCCAGGCCGATGTCGAAGGCACCGCCGGCACGGTTGGCCGCACTGTCCAGGTAAGGCAAGGGCTGCGGCTCGCCGGCAGCGCGTTCGAACGGCCGGCGAAACGGCGCCAGCGCCTCCAGCGTGACGACCCATGGCGACAGCGTGGAGGCGAAGCTCTTGGACAGGAACGGGCCCAGCGGCTGGTATTCCCAGGCCTGGATGTCGCGCGCGCTCCAGTCGTTGAACAGGGTGAGGCCGACGACATGGTCCTCGGCGTCGTCCAGCGCCACCGGCGTGCCCATGGCATTGCCCGGGCCGATGACGATGCCCAGTTCCAGCTCGAAGTCCAGCCGCTGGCACGGCGCCAGCACCGGCTGCGCCGCGCCCGGTGGCGACAGCTGGCCGCGCGGCCGGCGGAACGGCACGCCGCTGGGCACGATGGTCGAGGCCCGGCCGTGGTAGCCGATGGGCACCCACTTGTAGTTCGGCAGCAGCGGGTTGTCGGGCCGGAACAGCTTGCCCACCGCGGTGGCATGGTGGATGCCGACGTAGAAGTCGGTGTAGTCGCCGATGCGGCAGGGCAGGCCCAGCTCGGCCTCGGCCTGCGGCACCAGGCAGGCGGCCAGTGCGTCCTGCGGCCCGCCCGCGCCGGGCGTGTGGGCCAGCGCCTGCGACAGCGCCGCACGCAGGCCGCGCCGCACTGCAGCGCCCATGGCCACGAAGGCGTTCAGGTCGCCCGCGGCCAGCACGGCCAGCGCGGGTTGCAGGTCGGCCGGCCAGTGCATGGCGTCGCGTGCCGCGGCCAAGTCCAGCACCTCGCTGCCGATGGCCACGCCGGCGCGCCAGGCGTCGCCCGGCCGGCCGACCCGGCGGAAGCGGCCGAAGGGCAGGTTCTGGATCGGAAAGTCGGTGTCGGGCGCGTTGGCCGACGTGACCCAGCTCTGCAGCGCGGGGTCGTGGGTGGCGTCGATGGCGGCTGTGGGTGTGGGCGTGGTGGTCATGGCCGGAAGCCGTCCTTCAGCGCCGACCAGCAGTCGGCATAGCGTGCATCCAGGGGTAGTCGTACTTTTCGTGCAGATTGGTGCGCTTTGCTCTGAAAAACCGTTGC
>CALMIF010000299.1 GCA_937864045.1 uncultured Aquabacterium sp.
GCCCCATTCTCCGGGGATCGACGCATCAGAAAATCATTTCGGGGACACCCTCTCAGAACTTGTGAACGAACCTCGTACCCAACCGTCGCAGCGCTCATGCCCTGCTCAACGGCGCAGGGACGAGGTTCGTTCACAAGTTCTGAGACCATCGTGCTGATCAGGCTGGTGCGGCCCATGATGTCCTCGCGGATGGCCGCGTAGATGTGCAGCATCGCGAAGATGACCAGGCCCCACATGCCCAGGTGGTGCCAGGTGTGCACATCCTGGCTCTGGCCCATCAGCGGAATCACGCAGCCGAAGAGCCGGTCGGCCCAGCTGCCGGCCTGCGTGCCTTCGCCATAGAGCGCGAAGCCGGTGACGACCATGAAGACCGCCAGCAGCAGGAAGCCGAACACCATCGCGAAGCGTGCCAGCGGGTTGTGGCCGACGAAGCGCCCCGGCCGCGGCGTCAGGAAGGCGTACCACTTCAGCATCACGCCGATGTCGCGCCAGTAGGGGGCAGAAAACAGCGGCACCCAGAACAGCTCGCGTGCATGGTGGTTGCCGACGATGGCCCAGTACGCCCGCGCCAGCAGCCCCACCGCCATCACCTGGCCGGCGGTGAAGTGGGCGAATCGGATGGACCCCATCAGGTGGTTGGCGCTGGCCTCGCCCGGCATCGTCGGCAGCGGGCTGCCGATGAAATGGCCGGTGAGCGCAGCACGGTGATCGCCAGCGCATTGATCCAGTGCCAGATGCGCACCGGCGCCTCGTAGACATGGACCGTCTTCAGCGCGCTGGCGTGCTGGAACTCGCGGGTGTCGGCGTCCGTGGCGCCGGCGCCAGATGGTCTGGGAGTGGATGGCCATGGTGATCTCCGTGGCGCCTGGGCTCAGGCCCGGGCCAGCAGGGCCAGGCCGGTGGCCGCTGCGGCAGCGCCCGCCACCAGGCTGTAGCCCAGCGCACCGCGCCGGCCGCCCAGCAGCACGCGGCCGGCCACGCAGGCCAGCAGCAGCGCGGTCAGCGCCTGTTGCACCGTCAGCGGATGGGCCAGCGTGGCCAGCACGCCCAGGGCGTCGTGGTCGCCGTGGCCGTCGTGCGCTTGCGCCGCCGTGGCCAGCAGCGCGGTGCCCAGGCCCAGGGCCTTGGTTTTGATGGTCATCGTGTGTCTCCTCGTGTTGTCCGGGCTTTCAGCGCACCTTGACGTTCGCCAGCTCGGCGCCGTCGGGGCTCATCACGTGCGTGCTGCAGGCCAGGCAGGGGTCGAAGCTGTGCAGCGTGCGCAGGATCTCCAGCGGCTGCTCAGGGTTGGCCATGGGCGTGTTCATCAGGCTGGCCTCGAAGGCGCCGATCTGGCCCTTGCTGTCGCGCGGGCTGCCGTTCCAGGTGGTGGGCACCACGCACTGGTAGTTCTCGATGCGGCCGTCCTTGATGCGGATCCAGTGGCCCAGCGCGCTGCGCGGCGCGGCCACCGTGCCCACGCCCTTGGCCTCTTTCGGCCAGGTGGCCGGGTCCCATTTGTCGACGTTGGCGGTGGCGGTGTCGCCGGCCTTGATGTTGGCGACCAGTTCCTTGTAGTCGTCCATCATCATCTCGGCGCAGTACTGGCTTTCCAGCGCCCGGGCCAGGGTGCGGCCGATGGTGGTGGGCAGCAGCTGCTTGGCCGTGAACTGCGTCTCCGGCAGGCCCAGGGCCTTGGGGATGGCGCTGTTGATCGCCGCGGCCGAGGCTTCGATCTGCTGCTTGACCCGCTGGCTGTGGGTGTTGCCCTGCAGCGCATGCGCATAACCCAGGATGTAGCGGGCCAGCGGGCCCACTTCCATCGCATGGCCGCGCCAGCGCGGGCTCTTGATCCACGAGTACTTGGCGCTCTCGTCGATCTGCTGGATGTGGGTGCGCGTGCCCTTGGTCGCCTTGCCCAGCTGGTAGTTGGGCTCGGTCACGCCGTCCCAGGGGTGCAGGCCCTTGCTCTCGTCGGCGTACTTGTACCAGCTGTGCGGCACGAACTCCTGCACCTGCTCGGGGTCGCGTGGGTCGACGGGGTGGATCTTGCTCCAGTCCCCACCCAGGATGGCGCCGCCCGGCAGCTGCTGCGTCCTGGCGTCGTAGGCCACCTTCTCGTAGGTGCCGTCGTCCATCACGGTGGTGGCCGACAGGCCGCCGCCGTACAGCCAGCCCGCGTGCTTGTACAGCGTGCCGATGGCCAGCACGTCGGGGATGTAGACGTTGTTGTTGAAATCGATCATCTCCTGGATGCGGGCCTGCACGAAGTTCAGCCGCTCCATGTTGATCGGCGCGCCGGCGGCGCCGTTGCCGTCCAGGTTGATTGCGCAGGGCACGCCGCCCACCAGGTGGTTGGGGTGCGGGTTCTTACCGCCGAAGATGGTGTGCACCTTCACCCATTCCTTCTGCAGGTCCAGCGCCTCCAGGTCATGGGTCACCGCCATCAGGTTGGCCTCTGGCGGCAGCACATAGGCCTTGTTGCCCCAGTAGCCGTTCATGAAGGGGCTGAGCTGGCCGCTCTCGACGAACTTCTTCAGCCGGTTCTGGATGTCGCGGAAGTAGCCGGCCGCTGACAACGGGTGTTGGGGAGAGACCAGGGTCTGCAGCTCGCTGGTCTTCTTCGGGTCGGCCTTCAGCGCCGACACCACGTCCACCCAGTCCAGCGCATGCAGGTGGTCGAAGTGCACCGCGTGGTCGTGCACCTGCAGCGTCTTGGCCATGATCTCTCGGATCAGGTGCGCGTTCTTCGGGATGCGGATCCCCAGCGCGTCTTCCACCGCAC
>CALMIF010000300.1 GCA_937864045.1 uncultured Aquabacterium sp.
ACGCACCCTGCATGGCGGTGTGCCCGGTCGACTGCTTCTACCGCACCGACGAGGGCGTGGTGCTGCATGACAAGGACGTCTGCATCGGCTGCGGCTACTGCAGCTATGCCTGCCCCTTCGGCGCACCGCAGTTCCCCAGCAACGGCACCTTCGGCCTGCGCGGCAAGATGGACAAGTGCACCTTCTGCGCCGGCGGCCCCGAGGACAACGGCAGTGCCGCCGAGTTCGAGAAGTACGGCCGCAACCGCCTGGCCGAAGGCAAGCTGCCCGCCTGCGCCGAGATGTGCAGCACCAAGGCTCTGATCGGCGGCGACGGCGACGTGGTGGCCGACATCTTCCGCACCCGGGTGATCAACCGCGGCAAGGGCAGCGAGGTCTGGGGCTGGGGCACGGCCTACGGCAAGCCGGTGGGCGGCACGAACGGTGGCGCAGCCCCGAAGGCGGGCAAGTCATGAGCCGGCGCTTCAATGCCGCGCTGCTGCTGGCCGTGGCCGCCTTGCTCGGCGCCTGCAGCGAGAAGCCGCAGGGCGCCGGCACCGCCCGCCACGACACGCCGCCCTGGCAGGGGCCGGCGGCCGGGCAGGCGGCCGATGCCGGCTGGAGGGCCGGTGACCAGGCGGCCTGGCAGGAGGCGTTGCGCACCCGTGCCCAGCGTGGCCAGAACGAGTACACCCGGTCGACATCGCAGCCTTGAGCCGCTGTCGCCCGCTGCACCAGGAGCCGCCATGTCCCTGACCTTTCGCCAACTGCTGGCCGCCGCCGCACTGAGCCTGGCGGCCGGCGCCAGCCTCGGCCAGGCGGCAGCGCCTGCCGCGGCAGACGCTGCCACCGCACCGAAGGCGCCGCCCGCCGGCTTCGTCGCCCCGGCCGAGCCCCGCGCCGACGAGAACCAGGCCCAGCGCGCCCGCAGCCAGCCCGGCAACAACGCGCCCGCCTGGCGTGCGGTGCGTGAATCGGGCATCCAGCCCGGCACCAGCAACCTGCCCGGCGCCGAGAAGGGCGTCCTGATCCAGCCCTTCGTGCAGTACCCGGGTTCGCGCCTGACGAATGCGGGCGAGGCCTGGCGCCAGGTGCGCAACCAGTGGCTGCTGCCCTACGGTGGCTCGCTGCTGCTGATCGTGGTGATCGCGCTGGGCCTGTTCTACTGGCGCAAGGGTGCGCTGGGCCATGACCATCCCGACACCGGCCTGATCATCGAGCGCTTCACGCCGCTGGAGCGCGCCGCGCACTGGACCAACGCGATCGCCTTCGTCACGCTGGCTGTCTCCGGCATCGTGATGGCCTTCGGCAAGTTCTTCCTGCTGCCGGTGATCGGCAGCACGCTGTTCGGCTGGCTGACCTTTGCGCTGAAGACCGTGCACAACTTCGTCGGGCCGCTGTTCGCGGTGTCCCTGGTCATCGTGCTCGTCACCTTCGTCAAGGACAACATCGCCACGGTGTGGGACTTCAAGTGGCTGATGAGCGGCGGCAGCCTGCTGGGCGACCAGGAGATTCCCTCGCACCGCTTCAATCCGGCCGAGAAGGGCATGTTCTGGTGGGGCATCTGCGTGCCGGGCATCTTCGTCGTCGGCTCGGGCCTGGTGCTGGACAAGCTGCTGCCCGGCCTGGGTGACCTGCGCGGCGAGATGCAGGTGGCGCACATGATCCACGCCGTCGCGGCCATCCTGATGATGACCTTCCTGCTGGGCCACATCTACATGGGCACGGTCGGCACCCGCGGCGCCTACAAGGCCATGCGCACCGGCTATGTCAACGAGGGCTGGGCGCGCGAGCACCACGCGTTGTGGCTGGACGACGTCAAGGCCGGCAAGATCCCCGCGCAGCGTTCGGACGTCGCCCAGCCCGCGGCCGGTGTCGGCAGCGCTGCACCCCAGGCCTGATGCGGGCACCGACCGCGCCGGAGAATCCCATGCCCACGCCCATGCCCATGACCACCAAGCTCGCCCTGCCCGCCCTGCTGTGCCTGCTGGCCACCAGCGCCGGTGCCAAGCTGCCCCCGCCCAGCGACGAGGCCAAGGCCAAGGCGGCCGAGGCCGCCGCGAAGACCGCCTACACCGGCAAGCTCGACACCTACAAGCTGTGCCTGGCGATGGACCGGGTGGCCGCCGGCTACCTGGCGGCGGCCAAGAAGGCCGGGAAGGCGGCGTCGGCACCAATGGAGACACCCGCCTGCAGCGACCCAGGCCCCTTCGTCTACACGCCGCCGGAGACCCGGCCGCTGGAGGCGTCCGGCGCGCACTCGCCTGCGGCCACCGCGGCCGCGCCGCCCAGCACCACCACGCCCGCGGCGGCCCTGCCGGCGAAGAAATAGTGCTGCCCCGCCCCCGCTCCCCGCAGGCCTTCGCCGAGCCGGCGGTCTTCCAGCAGGTGACCGGTGCGCCGCGCCTGAGCCAGGCCCGCGTCGAGCTGCTGCGCGAGATCACCGTGCTCGACGAGTACGGCGCCCGCCGCACGCTGCACATCCCGGCCGAGCGGCCGCTCACGGTGTTCGTCGACAAGCGCGAGCTGGTCACGCTGATGACCCTGGGCGCCTGCCCCGAACTGCTGGTGCTGGGCTGGCTGCTGAACCAGCGCCTGGTCGCCGACGTCGGAGAGGTCGAGTCCGTCACCGTCGACTGGGAGGTGGGCGCCGCCGCGGTGAAGACCCGCAACGGCATCGCGCATCTGGCCGACAAGACAGCGCGCCGTGTCGTCACCACCGGTTGCGGGCAAGGCACGGTGTTCGGCGATGCGATGGACCAGATCGACGCCATCCGCCTGCCCGGTGCCGCCACGGCGCGCATCCGGCAGGGCACGCTGAACGCGCTGCTGGAGCGCATGCGCCAGCGCGACAGCATCCATCGCAAGGCCGGGTCGGTGCACGGCTGCGCGCTGTTTGCCGGCGAGCAGATGCTGGTGGCGGTGGAGGACGTGGGCCGCCACAACGCGATCGACACCATTGCCGGCTGGATGGCGCTGCACGGCGTGCAGGGCGCCGACAAGACCTTCTACACCACCGGCCGGCTGACCAGCGAGATGGTGATGAAGTCGGCGCAGATGGGCGTGCCGATCATCGTTTCGCGCAACGGCGTCACCGCGATGGGCCATGCCCTCGCCGAGCAGCTGGGCATGGCACTGTTCGGCCGCGCGGCCAACCGGCATTTCCTCTGCTACACCGGCTTCGACCGCTTCGACGCCGAGCCCGACCTGCAGCCACCCCCGGTGCGCGTGGTGGCGGGCTGAACCGTCCCATCCCCGACGCGCTTCGCGCGCCCGCTCAGGGGCATCGCCCTCGGCCCGGCAGGGCCGGTTCCGCGGTGATCGCTGGCTTCAACCGTCGGTTGGGAAGCGTGTCGCATGCGAAGCTTTGCACGGCCCGGCTGCAAGGGCGTTGCGCGCCGCACGGGCGCGGTCCGCGCCCGCCTGCGAAAATGTGCCGGTGCACCTTCTGAACGCCGACCTGCACAGCCACTCCCGTTTTTCCGACGGCACGCTGAGCCCCACCGCCCTTGCCCAACGCGCCCACGCCAACGGCGTCGCGCTGTGGGCGCTGACCGACCACGACGAGACCGGCGGCCTGCCCGAGGCCGCTGCCGCCGCCGCTACGCTGGGCCTGGGCTTCGTGCCCGGTGTCGAGATCTCGGTCACCTTCGCCAAGGAGACGGTGCACATCGTCGGCCTGGGCTTCGACCCCACCGACGCCGCCCTGCGTGCCGGCCTGGCCCGCACCCGCAGCGGCCGGCGCGCACGGGCGCAGCAGATGGCCGACGGCCTGGCCGCGGTCGGCATCAAGGGGGCGTTCGACGGCGCACTGCGCTACGTCGGCAACCCCGAGTTGGTGTCGCGCACCCACTTCGCCCGCTGGCTGGTCGAGACCGGCGTGTGCAGCGACACCGGCGCCGTCTTCCGCCGCTACCTCAGCGAGGGCAAGCCCGGCTACGTGCCGCACCAGTGGGCCGGCCTGGGCGAGGCGGTGCGCTGGATCACGCAGGCCGGCGGCGTGGCGGTCATCGCCCACCCGGGCCGCTACAAGCTGACGGTCAACGAGGAATACGCGCTGTTCTCCGAGTTCCGGACCCACGGCGGGCGCGGCGTCGAGGTGCTGACCGGCAGCCATGGCCAGGCCGACACGGCGAAGTACACCGCGATGGCGCAGGAATTCGGCCTGCTCGCCTCGCGCGGCAGCGACTTCCACTCGCCCGAGGAAAGCCGCACCGACCTGGGCCGCCTGCCCGACCTGCCGGGCGCGCTGCAGCCGGTGTGGACCGCACTCGCCCGCGCCGGCAGCGCCTGGGCCGCCCGCGCCAGCCTGCCGGTTTGATCATTCCGGCACCGCCGCCGACGCCGCAGGCGTAGAGTGCCGTCAACTCCCCCGTCAACGCAACGCCGGCCCGTGCATGTCGCAGTACTTCGAAGTCCATCCCGACAACCCGCAGCCACGGCTGATCAAGCAGGCGGCGCAACTGCTGCACCAGGGCGGCGTCTGTGCCGTGCCCACCGATTCCAGCTATGCGCTGGTGTGCCACCTCGACGACAAGGCGGCGGCCGAGTCGCTGCGCCGCATCCGCCAGGTCGACGAGAAGCATCACCTGACCCTGCTGTGCCGTGACCTGTCGGAGCTGGCGGCCTATGCGCGGGTGGACAACCGCCAGTACCGGCTGCTGAAGCTGGGCACGCCGGGGCCCTACACCTTCATCCTGGAGGCGACCAAGGAAGTGCCGCGGCGGCTGTCGCACCCGTCGCGGCGCACCATCGGCCTGCGGGTGCCCGAGCACAGGGTGACGCAGGCGCTGCTGGGCGAACTGGGGCAACCGCTGCTGGCCACGACGCTGATCGCACCGGGCGAGACCGAGCCGATGAACGACCCCGACGCGATCCGCGAGCGCTTCCAGAAGCTGCTGGCCGCGGTGGTCGACGCCGGGGCCTGCCCGATGGCGCCGACCACGGTGATCGACCTGAGCAGCGGCGAGCCCGAACTCGTGCGCCAGGGCCGCGGTGACTTGGCGCGCCTCGGGCTGTAGGCCTGACTGACCAAGCGATCGCCGCGGAACCGGCTCTGCCGGGCCGCTGGCGATGCCCCCT
>CALMIF010000301.1 GCA_937864045.1 uncultured Aquabacterium sp.
GCGTGCTGCCCAGGCCGCCGATGATGATGACGATGAAGATCAGCACGTTGACCTGCGCGCCGATCTGCGGTGTCACGTTCTGCTGGTACAGGCCCCACAGCACGCCGCCCAGGCCGGCCAGTGCGCTGCCGGCGACGAACACGCCGACGAACAGGCGCCGGATGCGGTAGCCCAGGCTCTCGACCATCTCGCGGTCCTGCACGCCGGCGCGGATCAGCAGGCCGACCTTGGTGCGGTTGAGCGTGAAGGCGAGTGCGGCGAACACCAGCAGGCCGATGCCGGCGGCGATGACGCGGTACTTCTCCACCGAGGCATCGCCCAAGAGCCAGGTGCCGGCCAGCACCGCCGGCAGCGGCAGCGCGATCTGCAGCGGGCCCCAGATGACCTTGATGATCTCCTCGCCGACGATCATGCCGCCC
This sequence comes from uncultured Aquabacterium sp., assembly GCA_937864045.1. Taxonomy (GTDB): domain Bacteria; phylum Pseudomonadota; class Gammaproteobacteria; order Burkholderiales; family Burkholderiaceae_C; genus Pseudaquabacterium. Next base: position 420 of record CALMIF010000301.1, read on the forward strand.
ATGGTGATCAGGATCTGCTTGAGGTGCAGGCCGTAGACCGGCCGCACGATCACCCGCTCGAAGGCCCAGCCCACCGCGCCGGCCACGGCCATCGCCACCGCCATCGCGCAGAACACGCTGAGCAACTGCAGCGCACCCGAGTCACCGGCCCAGGGCGTCATCGCCGCCATCACCGTGGTGGCCATGAAGGCGCCCAGGGCGATGAACACGCCGTGGCCGAAGTTCAGCACGTCCATCAGGCCGAAGACCAGGGTCAGGCCGGAGGCGATGACGAAGATGATCAGGCCCATCGCCAGGCCCGCGACGGTCAGCGTGACCCAGGTGCTGGGCGCGCCGATGGCCGGGAGCGCCAGCCCGATCAGGCCGACCAGCAGGGCCAGCGGGCGCCAGTCGAACTGCGCTTTGGGCACCGCGGCTGCGGCGGCCGGGGCGTGGGCAATGGCGGCGGTCATTGGTGTGCTCCCAGCGACAAACCCAGCAGGCGCTGCTGCAGCCCCTCGTCCTCGGCCAGCTCGGCCATCGCACCGCGGTGCACCACGCGGCCGTTGTCCATCACCGCCACCGTGTCGCCCAGGGCCTTGGCCATCATGAAGTTCTGCTCCACCAGCAGGATCGTGGTCTGCTGGCGTTTCAGCTCGCCGAAGGCCTCGATGAGGTTGCGGATGATCGACGGCGCCAGGCCCTTGCTGGGCTCGTCGATCAGGATCAGCGCACGCGGCTCGACGATGGCGCGGGCCACGGCCAGCATCTGCTTCTGCCCGCCGCTGAGCTTGCCAGCCGGGTACAGCCAGAACTTCTTCAGCGCCGGGAACAGGCCGAAGATCCAGTCCAGTCGCCCGGTGTCGAGTTCGCCCGCATGGCGTGCCAGGCGGGCGGCCAGCACCATGTTCTCCTTGACCGTCAGGTCGCCGAAGATGCCCATGCTCTCGGGCACGTAGGCGATGCCCTGGGTCGCGATGTCGGGCGTGGCCAGGCCCTTCAGGCTGCGGCCCTTGAACCGCAGGTCGCCCTGGCTCGCCTGCCACAGGCCCATGATGGTGCGCAGCGTCGTGCTCTTGCCGGCGCCGTTGCGGCCCAGCAGCATGGTCAGGCCACCCTCGGGCACGGCGAAGTCGACGCCGTGCAGGATGTGGTAGGCGCCGATGTGCGTGTGCACGCCGGTCAGTTCGAGCAGGTTCGCGCTCATGCCGGCTCCTCGGCCGCCATGCCCAGGTACGCCTGCTGCACCACCGGCGATGCGATCACCGCTGCCGGCTCGCCGTCGGCCACCAGCTGGCCGTTGTGCAGCACGATGATGCGGTCGGCCAGCTCGCGCACCACGTCCATCTTGTGCTCGACCAGCAGGATGGTGCCCTGGCCGCTGGCCCGCAGCCTGGCCTTCAGGCCACGGATCAGGTCCAGGATCACCGGCACCTCGTCCACGCTCATGCCGGCGGTGGGCTCGTCGAACATGAAGACCTGCGGGTCGAGTGCGATCAGCATCGCCACCTCCAGCTTGCGCTGGTCGCCGTGCGGCAAGGCCGCGGCCAGCGCGCCAGCCTTGTCGGCCAGGCGCACCTGGGCCAGGATGGCCTGCGCCTCGTCGATCCAGGCCTTGCGGTCCAGCCACACGCGCAGCAGGTCGACGCCGCCCCAGCCGCCGCCCTGCCCGCGCCCGGCCTCGCGCGCCTGCACCGCCAGCCGCACGTTCTCGGCCACGGTCAGGTTGGCGAACAGCTGGGTCAGCTGGAAGGCCCGGCCCAGGCCGCGCCGCGTGCGCAACGGCGCGCTCAGCGCGGTGATGTCCTCGCCGCCCAGCAGCACCTGGCCGGCGCTGGCGGGCAGCTGGCCCGAGATCAGGTTGAAGTAGGTCGTCTTGCCCGCGCCGTTGGGCCCGACGATCGCCGTCAGCGTGCCGGGCTGGAAGGCACAGGACACGCTGTCGACGGCGACGTGGCCACCGAAGCGGATGGTCAGATCACGAGTTTCAAGCAAGGCGGGCTTTCGCACGCCGGCAGCGCCGGCGCATCGTCAGTCAAGCTGGAGCCCCCTCCCGGAGGGGGCTCGGGGGAGCGCAATGGACGGGCACCGAGGTGCCGGCCGGAACAAGCGCGTCAGCGCTTGTTCCGGATCGGCACCTGCATTTCTTCCGCCTTGATTTCCCGCACCAGCTCCGGCACGCCCCAGGCGAAGGCCGGGTCGACCTTGATCTTGAAGTGGTACATGTCCTGCAGCGCCTGGTGGTCTTCCTTGCGGAAGGTCATGCGGCCCTTGGGCGTCTGGAAGCTCATGCCTTCCATCGCGGTGATCAGCTTGTTGGTGTCGGTGTCGCCCTTGGTCTTCTTCAGGGCCTCGACCACCGCGATCGCCGCGCTCATGCCGCCGGCGGTGAAGAAGTCCGGCGGGGTCTTGTACTGGGTGTAGTGGTTGGCCACCAGCCACTCGTTGACCGGGTTCTTCGGGATGCCGAAGTAGTAGTACAGGCCGCCTTCCATGCCGGGGAAGTTCTTGTAGGCCGTCATCGCCGGCAGGATGTTGCCGCCGGTGGCGATCTCGATGTTGTGGCGCTTGAAGTCGAGGTCGGCGATCTTGAACGGGTTGCCGCCGGCCCAGATGATCCAGACGATCTTGCGGCCGGGCTGGTCCTTGAGCTTGTCGATGATGCGCTGGGCGGCGGCGGTGAAGTCGCTGGTGGCCGCGGGCAGGTACTCCTCGTGCACCAGCTTGCCCTTCTTGATCGCTTCCTTGAAGGCCTTGACGCCGTCCTTGCCGAAGGCGTTGTCCTGGGCCAGGGTCACGATGTTGTTGCCGGCCTTGTCCAGCGCCACGGCGTTGGCGATCGCGTCCTGGCTGCTGTTGCGGCCGGTGCGGAAGATGTACTTGTTCCACTTCTCGCCGGTGATGCTGTCGGCCACCGCGGGCTCGACCAGCAGGATCTTCTTGTACT
>CALMIF010000302.1 GCA_937864045.1 uncultured Aquabacterium sp.
CCATGCGGCCCTGCGAGATCTCGGCCTGGTAGGGCGTGTAGGCGGTGTACCAGGCCGGGTTCTCCAGCACGTTGCGCAGGATGACCGTGGGCGTGTGCGTGCCGTGGTAGCCCTGGCCGATGAAGCTGCGCAGCACCTTGTTCTTCTGCGAGATCGCGCGCAGCTCGGCCAGGGCCTGGGCCTCGCCCACCGGGGGCGGCAGGCGCATCGCCTGGGCGCGGGCGATGCTGCGTGGCACCACGGCTTCGATCAAGGCGCGCCTGCTCGCCGGCCCGATCACCGCCAGCATCTTTCCCTCGTCGGCCGCGTCGGGCCCCAGGTGGCGGGCGGCGAACTCGGCCGGGTTCTCCAGGTCGGACAGCGGGGCTTGGGCGGCTTGCAGCATGGGGCGGTGCTCGGGCAGGGGTGGTGTGGCGTGAGGGTCGATCAGCGCGACGTCAGAGGGTCTTGAGCAGGGCGTCGTAGCCCGGGCCGTCCATCAGCTCGTCGAACTGGCCCATGTCGGTGACGCGGACCTTGAAGAACCAGCCGTTGCCCATCGGGTCGGTGTTGGCCAGGGCCGGGTCGGCGCGCAGGGCCTCGTTGACCTCGACCACCTCGCCGGTCACCGGCATGAAGATGTCGGCCGCGGCCTTCACGCTCTCGACCACGCCGGCCACGTCACCCTTGGCATAGCTGCGGCCGACCTCGGGCAGGTCGACGTAGACCACGTCGCCCAGCGCGTCCTGCGCATGCAGGGTGATGCCGACGACCGCGGCCTCGTGGTCCTCGATGTTGATCCATTCGTGGTCGGCGGTGAACTTGGTGGTCATGCGGGGCTCCGTGGGGTGTGTCGTGGGGGGTGAAGGAAGGCAGCGCTGCTTCAGCGGTGGTAGCGGTGCGGTGTGAAGGGCATGGCGGTGACGCGCATCGGCAGGTGCTTGCCGCGCACTTCGGCGTACACCTCGTGCTGCGGCGCGGCGTGGTTGACGGCCAGGTAGGCCATGGCCACCGGCTCGTGCACCGTGGGGCCGAGGGTGCCGCTGGTCACGCGCCCCAGCTTGTGGCCGTGACTGTCGACGATGGTGGTGCCCTCGCGCACCGGCACCTTCTCCAGCCCGACCAGGCCGACGCGCTTGACGGCCACGCCCTGCGTCAGGTGGCTGTCGATGACGCGGGCGCCGGGGTAGCCGCCGGCGCGCTCGCCGCCCGGGCGGCGCACCTTCTGGATCGCCCAGGTCAGGCCCGCCTCGATGGGCGATGTGCGTTCGTCGATGTCGTGGCCGTACAGGCAGAGGCCGGCTTCCAGGCGCAGCGTGTCGCGGGCGCCCAGGCCGGCGGGCTTCACTTCCGGCTGGGCCAGCAGCGCCCGCGCCAGCGCCACGGCCTGGTCGGCAGGCACCGAGATCTCGAAGCCGTCCTCCCCGGTGTAGCCCGAGCGGGTGACGAAGCAGGCGGCGCCGGCCAGGTCGAAGTCGCCACCGGTCATGAAGGTCAGCGTGGCCACGGCCGGGTTCAGCCGTTCCAGCGCTGCCACTGCCTTCGGCCCCTGCAGCGCCAGCAGGGCGTGGTCGGGCAAGGGCACGATGGTGCAGCGGTGGCCGATGTTCGTGATCAGGTGGCGCGTGTCTTCGACCTTGCAGCCGGCATTCACGACCAGGAACAGGTGGTCGGCGCGGCGGGTGACCATCAGGTCGTCGAGCAGGCCGCCCTGGGCATTGGTGAAGAACGCGTAGCGCTGCTTGCCGGGTGCCAGGCCGATGATGTCCTGCGGCACCAGGGTTTCCAGCGCGGCGGCCGCGTCGTCGCCGCGCAGCTGCAGCTGGCCCATGTGCGAGACGTCGAACAACGCCGCCTCGTAGCGGCAGTGGCGGTGCTCCGCCAGGATGCCGGCGGGGTACTGCACCGGCATCGCGTAGCCGGCAAAGGGCACCATCTTCGCGCCCAGTTCCAGGTGCAGGGCGTGCAGCGGGGTGTGCAGCAGCGGGGCGGCGGTGTCAGCGGACATGGCAAGTCTTTCGAGGGCAGGACCAACCCCAGTTGCCTGGGGGCTTGCCCTCGCTGTCCGCTTTACCTGAGAGATTGGCCGGTGCGCCCGGGTCTGTCCCGTGCGCGCGTCGGCTTGCCCCTTCGGTGGACGGACAACCGTGGCCGGCGCCCGCCTCTCTCCAGACGAGGAACGCCGCATCGCTTGCGGCGCCGACCAGTCCTTTTGCCTGAGCGTTCGGGGTGGTCCCCTGCGCCTTCGGCGGCTTCGTGGCGAAGCTCTCTCCTGGTCGAAATTCAGTGTAGCAGCCCGGCCTATGATGGACGCATGGACCTCACCGCAGCCCCTCCTGTGGCCGACCGCAACACCGCCGCCGACCTGCGCCGCATCCTGCAGCGCTGCCGCACCATCGCCGTGGTCGGCCTGTCGGCCGAATGGCATCGGCCCAGCTACTTTGCCGCCGCCTACATGCAGGGCAAGGGCTACCGCATCCTGCCGGTGAACCCGCGCTACGCCGGCCAGGCGATCCTGGGCATGCCCTGCGTCGCCCGGCTGGAAGACATCACCGAGCCTGTCGACCTGGTCGATGTGTTCCGCAAGACCGACGACGTCGGCCCGATCGCCGCCAGCGCCATCGCCCTGGGTGCCAAGTGCCTGTGGCAGCAGATCGGCGTGATGAACGCACAGGCCGATGCCGCTGCCCGCGCCGCGGGCCTGGACAGCGTGATGAACCGCTGCGTGAAGATCGAGCATGCCCGGCTGTTCGGCGGGCTGCACTGGGCGGGGGTGAACACCGGTCTGGTGTCGGCGCGGCGCCGTGCCTGAAAGTTGTCCCATGAGCGATCACCGTTTTGCCCCCGAGACCCTGGCCATCCACGCCGGCCAGATCCCCGACGCGGCCACGGGCGCCCGTGCCCTGCCGATCTACCAGACCACCAGCTTCGTGTTCGACAACGCCGACCACGCGGCCAGCCTGTTCAACCTGCAGACCTTCGGCAACGTCTACTCGCGCCT
>CALMIF010000303.1 GCA_937864045.1 uncultured Aquabacterium sp.
ATCCTGTTCATGCAGGGCGGTGGCCTGGCCGAGAACGCCATCGTGCCGCTGAACCTCAGCCGCGGCGGCCAGGTCGATGTGGTGGTCACCGGCGCCTGGTCGAAGAAGTCGGCCGGCGAAGCGAAGCGCTATGCCGACGTGGCGATTGCCGCCAGCAACGAGGCCGACGGCCACACGTCGCTGCCCGACCCCGCCGGCTGGAAGCTGCGCCCGGGCGCCAGCTATGTGCACGTCTGCAGCAACGAGACCATCCACGGCGTCGAATACCAGCAGCTGCCCGACCTGCGTGCGCTGGGCTGCGATGCGCCGCTGGTCATCGACTGCTCCAGCCACATCCTGTCGCGGCCCATCGACTGGACCCGTGTCGGCCTGGCCTTCGCCGGCGCGCAGAAGAACATCGGCCCGGCCGGGCTGACGCTGGTGGTGGTGCGCGAGGACCTGCTGGGCCATGCCCTGCCCGCCTGCCCCAGCGCCTTCGACTACAAGACCGTGGCCGACAACGGCTCGATGTTCAACACCCCGCCGACCTACGCGATCTACATCGCCGGCCTGGTGTTCCAGTGGCTCAAGGCCCAGGGCGGCGTGGCGGCGATGGAAGCACGCAACATCGCCAAGGCCGAGCTGCTCTACGGCTTCCTCGACGGCTCGGGCTTCTACGCCAACCGCGTGGTGCGCCATGGCCGCTCGCGCATGAACGTGCCCTTCTTCCTGACGGACGACCGGCTCAACGAGCCCTTCCTGGCCGGCGCGAAGGAACGCGGCCTGCTGCAGCTCAAGGGCCACAAGAGCGTGGGCGGCATGCGGGCGTCGATCTACAACGCCATGCCGCTAGCCGGCGTGCAGGCACTCGCGGCCTACCTGAAGGACTTTGCCCAGCGCCATGGCTGACCCGGCTGACCCCAAGCTGCCGCACGACAGCAGCAGCAACCCCGCCCTGCTGGCCCTGCGCCAGCGCATCGACGCGCTCGACCGCGAACTGCTCGACGTGCTGAACCGCCGCATGCAAGTGGTGGTGGAGGTGGGCGAACTGAAGAAGCACGAGGGCTCGCCGGTGTTCCGGCCCGAGCGCGAGGCCCAGGTGATCGACGGCCTGAAGGCGCTGAACACCGGCCCGCTGAAGGCAACCAGCATCGCGCCCATCTGGCGCGAGATCATGTCGGCGAGCCGGGCGCTGGAGGCCCCCACCCGGGTCGCCTACCTGGGCCCGGCCGGCACCTTCAGCGAGGAGGCGGCGCTAGGCTTCTTCGGCAGCTCGATCACGCGGGTGCCTTGCGCCAGCTTCGACGAGGTGTTCCGCACCACCACCGCCGGCGCAGCCGACTTCGGCGTGGTGCCGGTGGAGAACAGCACCGAAGGCGTGGTCGCGCGCTCGCTGGACCTGTTCCTGACCACGCCGCTGTTCATCATCGGCGAGACCAGCCTGATCGTGCGCCACAACCTGCTGCGCAAGACCAACGGCATGACCGGCATCACCGCCGTGGTGGCGCATCCGCAGGCCCTGGCCCAGTGCCACGGCTGGCTCAGCCACCATCTGCCCGACGTGGAGCGCCGCCCGGTGTCCAGCAATGCCGAGGGCGCACGCCTGGCCGGGCTCGACCCGTCGCTGGCCGCCATCGCCAGCACCCGCGCGGCGGCCGAATTCGGCCTGCACACGCTGGCCCCGGCGATCCAGGACGACGCCCACAACCGCACCCGCTTCGCCATCCTGACCCACCCCGACCGCCACCCGGCGCCCAAGCCTTCGGGCCACGACTGCACCAGCCTGATCGTGTCGGTGGACAACAAGCCCGGCGCGGTGCACGACCTGCTGGTGCCGCTGAAGGCGCACGGCGTGTCGATGACGCGTTTCGAGTCACGCCCGGCGCGCTCGGGCCAGTGGGAGTACTACTTCTACATCGACATCGAAGGCCACCCCGACGAGCCGCACGTGGGCACGGCGCTGCGCGCGCTGCGCGAGGCCTGCGCCTTCTTCAAGGTCGTCGGGACTTACCCCATCGACGTGCACTGACGATGTTCAATCAACTCGGTGTCATCGGCTGCGGCCTGATGGGCGGCTCGTTCGCGCTGGCGCTCAAGCGCGCTGGCCTGGTGCAGCACGTGGTGGGTTACAGCAAGTCGCCGACCACGACGGAACTGGCCAAGCGCCTGGGCGTGATCGACGTTGCGGCCGAATCGGCGCTGCGCGCGGTGGCAGGCTCGGACATCGTGCTGGTGGCCGTGCCCGTGGCCGCCACCGAAGCCACGTTCAACGCCATGCGCGCCGGCATCCGCGACGGCATGCTGGTGATGGACGTGGGCTCGACCAAGCGCGACGTGGTCGACACCGCACGCCGGGTGCTGCGCGACCGCAACCAGATCACGCACTTCGTGCCGGCGCATCCGATCGCCGGCAGCGAGCAGTCCGGCGTTGCCGCGGCCGACGCCACGCTCTACACCGGCCGCCAGGTGATCCTGACGCCGCTGCCGCAGACCCAGCCCGAGCTGCTGCAGAAGGCCACCGACGTCTGGACCGCCATCGGCGCCCAGGTGCTGCGCATGACGCCGGAAAACCACGACGCCGCCTTCGCCGCCGTCAGCCACCTGCCGCACCTGCTGGCCTTCGCCGCGTTCTCGGCCATCGCCGGCCAGCCGGCCGGGCGCGACTACTTGTCGCTGGCCGGCCCGGGCTTCCGCGACTTCACGCGCATCGCCGCCAGCGACCCGTCGGTCTGGCGCGACATCCTGCTGGCCAAC
>CALMIF010000304.1 GCA_937864045.1 uncultured Aquabacterium sp.
GGCTGGAAGACATCGGCATGCGCCGTGCGGATGCGGCTGTTGATGCCGTCGCTGGCGATGATCAGGTCCGCGTCCGGGTCGTCGGCCGCCGAGGTGGCTTCGCACTCAAACACCAGTTCGACGCCCAGCGCCTCGCAGCGTGCCTGCAGGATGTTCAGCAGCCGCTTGCGGCCGATGCCGACGAAGCCGTGGCCGCCCGAGCGGAACACCTCGCCCTTGAAGTGCAGCTCGATGTCGTCCCAGTGGTTGAACGCCTGCTCGATCTCGGTGGCGGTCACCGGGTCGCAGCGGCGCATGTTGTCCATCGTCTGGTCGCTGAACACCACGCCCCAGCCGAAGGTGTCGTAGGGCTTGTTGCGCTCGACCACCGTGACCTGGTGCGCCGGGTGCCGCAGCTTCATCAGCAGGCCGAAGTACAGGCCGGCGGGGCCGCCGCCGATGCAGACGATCTTCATGGTGGGCGGGCGACAGGCGCCGGGGATCGATCGGATCTGAATAGTTTAGTTGTCAATCAAATGCTGTCAATCCGCGGCGCTGCTGCCCCGTCGCAGAATCCAGCCGGACACCACTTCCCCCGCCACCGATGACCGACCCGATGCGCGTGGTCCACAGCCCGCGCTGCACGCTGGAACCGCTGCAGGCAGCGCATGCCGAGGCGATGTTTGCGGTGCTGTCCGACCCGGCGCTGTACGAATTCGAGAACGCACCACCCGTGTCGGTCGACACGCTGCGCGAGCGCTACCAGCGCCTGGCATGGCGTGGCCCGCCCGACGGCAGCGAGGGCTGGCTGAACTGGGTGCTGCGCGTGCCCGGTGGCGACCTGTGCGGCGTGGTGCAGGCCACGGTGCGGGCCGATGGCTGTGCCTGGGTGGCGTACGAGGTGGCCAGCCGCCACTGGCGCCAGGGCATCGGCAGCGCGGCGGTGCGGGCCATGCTGCAGGAACTGGCCGGGCACCACGGCGTGCACACTGCGGTGGCGGCGCTCAAGGCCGCCAACCACCGCTCGGCCGGCCTGCTGCGGCACCTGGGCTTTCACCCGGGGCTGCCGCCAGAATGCGGCCTGGCCATCGAGGCCGACGAGATCGCGTTCCACCTGCCGCTGCAACCCAGCCTGCCCCACACCATGACCATCGAGCATCTGTTCATCCGCCCGCCAGGCGGCGGCCCGCAACTGGCGCTGGCCAGCGCCAGCGTGGTGGCCGGTGCCGGCATCGAGGGCGACCGCTATTTCGGCGCCAAGGACGAGCCGGGCCAGAATCTGACCCTGGTCGAGGCCGAGGCGATCGAGGCCTTCCAGCAGGCCCATGGCCGCGCAAGCGACTACGGCATCACCGGCCGCAACGCCGTCACCCGCGGCGTGCGTTTGAACGACCTGGTGGGCCGCACGTTCAGCCTGGGCGGCGTGCGCTGCCGCGGTGTCGAGCTGTGCGAACCCTGCCTGGGCCTGGGGCAGGCGCTGCAGGGCGCGGACCTGACGCCGCCGCAGGTGGTGCGCTGGTGGGCCCACCGCGCCGGCCTGCGCGCCGACGTGCTGCAGGGTGGCACGCTGGACGTGGGCGCCGTGCTGGTGATCGAGCCGGACTGAACAAGGGGCCCGGCAGGTGCTCAAGCTCGATGACGTGAAGGCTGCGCTGCTGCGCTGGCGCGTTGCCAGGCGCCGCGAGGCGGCGGCGCCCGACGGCTCCCCCGCGCAGCGTGAGGCGGCGCTACAGGTGCAAGTGCTGGCACGCCGCCGCAGCGGCCCGGCACGGTCTGCGCGTCAGGTCGACGACGAGATCGCCCGTCAGATCGCCGAGGCCGAAAAGCGCGGCGACCTGGCCGGCGCCGAGGGCTACGGCAAGCCGCTGCACGGCGACGACGGCTGGGAGCGCACGCCAGACGAAGTGCGCATGCCCTTCAAGATGCTCAAGAGCGCCGGCATCGTGCCGCACGAGGTCGAACTGATCCGCGAGCGCGCTGCACTGCGCCAGCGCCTGGCCGCCGCCACCACCGACGAGGAGACCCGCGCAGCCCAGCAGGCGCTGGCGCAGCTGGAGCTGACGCTGGCGCTGCGGATGGAATCACTGCGCCGCTGAGGCCGGCCGTCAGCCCTTCTTCGCCACCAGCGTCAGGATGTCGTAGCTGGCCACCAGTTCGCCGCGCTGGTTGGTGACCTCCACGTCCCAGGCCACCACGCCCTGCCCTGCGCCCTTGGCATCCTTCTTCGCCTTGTCGATCTTGCGCTTGCAGGTCAGCCGCGCCTGGATGGTGTCGCCGATCATGACCGGCTTGACGAAGCGCAGCGTGTCCAGCCCGTAGTTGGCCAGCACCGGCCCCGGGGCCGACGAGACGAACAGGCCGGCCGCTGCCGAGAGCACGAAGTAGCCGTGGGCGATGCGCGCGCCGAAGGGGCTGGCCGCCGCCGCCTCGGCGTCGAAGTGCATGTAGAAGTAGTCGCCCGAGATGCCGCCGAAGTTCACCAGGTCGGCCTCGCCGACGGTCCGCCGGTGCGTCAGCAGGCTCTCGCCGATCTGCAGGTCCTCGAAGTGGCGGCGGAACGGGTGCACGCCTGTGTCCAGCGGCGGCGTGCCGCGCACGAACTCGCCGGTCACCGCCGTCAGCATCGCGGGCGAGCCCTGCACCGCCGTGCGCTGCAGGTAATGCTTGACGGCGCGCAAGCCGCCCAGCTCTTCACCCCCGCCGGCGCGGCCCGGGCCGCCGTGCTTGAGCTGCGGCAGCGGCGAGCCGTGGCCGGTGGATTCGGTGGCGGCCTGGGCATCCAGGATGTGCAGCCGTCCGTGCAGCATGGCCAGTTGCGGCACGACCTGCGCGGCCACCTGCGGGTCGCGCGTGACCAGGCTGGCCACCAGGCTGCCCTGGCCCTTGGCGGCCAGCGCGACGGCCTCGTCCAGGCCGTCCGAAGCTGCGTCATACGCCATCAGCGTGCTGACCGGCCCGAAGGCTTCGATCGCGTGCACCGCGTGGTTGTGCAGCGGGTCGTTGCACAGCAGCAGCGTGGGCGCGAAGAACGCGCCGTGCTGGGTGCCCGTGCCCAGCGGCACGGCGCCCTCGCCGCCGCAGACCAGCTCGGCGCCGTGGTTCAGGCGCAGCCGGGCGACACGCTCATTGACGTCGGCCAGCTGGGCGTGGCTGGCCAGGGCGCCCATCTTCACGCCCTCCACCGCCGGGTCGCCCACCACCACCTTGTTCAACCGGGCGCGCAGCGCATGGGCCACCGCGTCCAGGTGCTGGCGCGGCACGATGGCGCGGCGGATGGCGGTGCACTTCTGGCCGGCCTTGACCGTCATCTCGCGCGCCACCTCCTTGACGAAGAGGTCGAACTCGGGCGTGTCCGGACCACACTCGGGCGACAGGATGGCGCAGTTCAGCGAATCGGCCTCGGCGTTGAACGGAATGCCGTTGCGCACCAGGTTGGCGTTGATGCGCAGCTTGGCCGCGGTGTCGGCGCTGCCGGTGAAGGTGACCAGGTCCTGCACGCCCAGGCGGTCCAGCAGATCACCCGTGCCGCCGATCACCAGCTGCAGCGCGCCCTCGGGCACCAGGCCCGACGACAGCAGCAGGCGCACGGCCGCTTCCGTCAGGTAGCTGGTGGCGGTGGCCGGCTTGGCGATGCAGGGCATGCCGGCCAGGAAGCCGGGCGCAAACTTCTCCAGCAGCCCCCAGACCGGGAAGTTGAACGCATTGATGTGCACCGCCACACCGCCACGCGGCACCAGGATGTGGCTTCCGGCGAACTGGTTGGTCTTGCCCAGCGGGAAGGCCGGGCCTTCGTGCACCAGGTTGCCCGACGGCAGCTCGTTGGCGCCGACGCCGGCATAGGCGAACAGCGTGCCGCTGCCGCCCTCGATGTCGATCCAGCTGTCGGCGCGGGTGGCGCCGGTGTGGGCCGACACCGCGTAGAGCTGTTCCTTGTGCTCGTTGACGAACTTGGCCATGGCCTTCAGCCTCTCGGCGCGCTGCTGGAAGTCGAGCTTCAGCAGGTTCGGCAGGCCCACCGTGCGGGCATGGTGCAGGGCCTCGGCGAAGTCGATGGCCTCGGCGTGGGTGTGGGCCACGGGCGTGCCGTTGATGGCGCTGCGCAGCGCGGCGGCGGGCTCGCTGCCCAGCCAGCGGCCGCCGATGTGGCTTTGCAGGGTCGGTGTGCTCATCGGTAACCTCTCTTGATCAAGCGATCGCCGCGGAGCCGGCTTCGCTGGTCCGCTGGCGGTGCCCCCTTGAGGGGGCCGGCGAAGCCGGTAGGGGGTGGGTCAAGGAACGTACTTCCAAGAACCGTTCTCGATCCTGACCATCACGCGGGCGCGCTGGTCCAGGCCGAGGTGATCGGCGGCCGACATGTTGAAGATGCCGTGCGCGCCCGGCAAGTCCTTCACCTGCTCCAGGGCATCGCGCAGCGCGGCGCGGAAGGCCGGCGTGCCGGGCTGGGCCTTCTTCAACGCCGCGGGCACGGCGGCGGCCAGCACCAGGCCGGTGTCCCAGGCATGGGCGCCGAAGGTGCTGACGCTGCCCTTGCCGTAGGCGGCCTCGTACGCGGCCACGTAGGCCAGCGCGCTCTTCTTCAGCGGATGCGTGGCGGGCAGCTGCTCGGCCACCAGCACCGGGCCGGCGGGCAGCAGCGTGCCTTCCACGTCCTTGCCGCCCACACGCAGGAAGTCGCCGTTGGCCACGCCGTGCGTCTGGTAGACCTTGCCCTTGTAGCCGCGCTCCTTCAGCGCCACCTGCGGCAGCGCAGCGGGCGTGCCCGAGCCGGCGACCAGGATCGCATCCGGGTTCGCCGCCACCAGCTTCAGCACCTGGGCGGTGACGCTGGTGTCGTTGCGGGCATAGCGCTCGGTGGCGACGACGTTGAGCTTCTTCAGGCCCGCGGCCTTGTTGAATTCCTGCAGCCAGCCTTCGCCGTAGGCATCTGCAAAGCCGATGAAGGCCACGCTCTTCACACCGGCGTTGGCCATGTGCTCGGCGATGGCCAGCGCCATCATGATGTCGTTCTGCGGCGTCTTGAACACCCAGCGGCGCTTGGCGTCCTGCGGCTCGATCACCCGCGCCGAGGCGGCCAGCGACAGCATCGGCGTCTGGCTCTCGGCCACGATGTCGATCATCGCCAGCGAGTTCGGCGTGGTCGTCGAGCCGATGATCACGTCGGCCTTGTGCTCGGTGACCAGCTTGCGGGCGTTGGCGGTGGCCGTGCTGGTGTCGCTGGCGTCGTCCAGCACCACGTAGGTCACCTTCTGGCCGCCGATGGTCTTGGGCAATAGCGCGATGGTGTTCTTCTCGGGGATGCCCAGCGACGCGGCCGGGCCGGTGGCCGACAGGGTGACGCCCACGGTGATGTCGGCCTGGGCCGCGGTGGCGACGAACAGCGCCGCGACGGCAGTGGCGAGGGTGGCAAAGGTGGCGCGCAGGCGCATGGGTCAGTCTCCGGAGACGGTGGTGGTGATGGCAAGGGAATCAGGGCGGGCCGCTTCGACCGGCGGCGCCTGCACCGCGGCAATGCCGCCGACGAACAGGTCGGCGACGATGGCGGCCATGCGGTCGTAGTCCAGCGGACCGTCGGTGCGCATCCAGGTGAACAGCCAGTTCACCATGCCGAACAGCAGCATGGTCAGCGGCTTGTCCAGCTTGGCCAGCGCCAGGCCGGGCCGCAGCTCGGCCACCGCCTGGGCGAAGCCCGCGACGACATGGCGCTCGGTGTCGAGCACACGCTGGCGGTCGTCGGGCGCCAGGAAGCGCACGTCCTCGGTCAGCACGCGGTGGGCATGCTGGGCGTCGGCGTATTCGTCGACGATGCGGCGGATCAGCGTGCGCAGCCGCTGCTCGGGCGGCAGGGATTGCGCCAGCACGTCGTCGACCAGGGCGCGCAGCTTCAGCACATGGCCTTCGGCGATGGCCACCAGCATCGCGTCCTTGTCGCGGTAGTAGTGGTAGAGCGTGGCCTTGCTCAGCCCGCAGGCCTCGGCCACCTGGTTCATCGACGTGGCCGGATAGCCGCTGCGGGCGAACAGCGCCGCAGCGTGGGTCAGGATCGCCTCGCGCTGGGCGTCGTAGTTGACTGCTCTGCCTCGTGGCATGCGATTCACCAAGCGGCAGCCGTGGAACCGGCTTTGCCGGGCCACTGGCTGCGCCCCCCTGGGGGGGAGGCGCCGAAGGCGCATCGGGGGGGGGTCATCGCTCGTCGAAGCTGAGGACCACCCGCTCGGTCAGCGGATGCGCCTGGCAGCACAGCACGAAGCCGGCGGCGACCTCGGCCTTGTCGAGCGCGAAGTTGCGCTCCATGCGCACCTCGCCTTCCACCAGCTTGGCGCGGCAGGTGCCGCAGACACCGCTGGTGCAGGAGAACGGCACTTCCATGCCCGCCGCCGCGGCGGCATCCAGGATGCTGGGCTGCTGCTTGCGGAACGTGATCTCACGACGCAGGCCGTCACGCACGATGGTGATGCGTGCTTCCTCGGCGTCACCCGGCTTGGCCTCGTGCACGACCGCCCCAACACCGGCGTCGGTGCCCGCGGCCTGCGGCGCCACGCCGAAGCGCTCGATGTGCACCCGGTCCTCGGGCACGCCCGCGGCCAGCAGCGCCGCCTCGGCCTCGTCGTTCATCTGGAACGGGCCGCAGATGTAGACGTGGGCGATGCCCGCGGCCGGCACCACGCTGGTGAGGAACTCGCCCAGCTTGTCGCGGTTCATCAGGCCCATGTTCAAGGGCGAGTCCGTCGGCTCGTCGCTGAAGACATGGTGCAGCACCAGGCGCTGCATGTACCGGTTCTTGAGGTCTTCCAGTTCCTCCTTGAACATGGTGCTCTGCAGGCTGCGGTTGCCGTAGATCAGCGTGAAGCGGCTGCCCGGCTCACGCTGCAGCACCGTCTTCATGATCGACAGGATGGGCGTGATGCCGCTGCCACCGGCGATGCCGACATGGTGGCGCCTGGCCGTCGGGTCCAGCGGCACGAAGAAGCGGCCCTGCGGCGCCATCACCTGCAGGCTGTCGCCGGGCTTCAGGCTGTGATTGATCCAGTTGCTGAACACACCGCCGCGCACCTTGCGCACGCCCACGCGCAGTTCGTCGTCGTCCACCCCGGCACAGATGCTGTAGCTGCGCCGCAGGTCCTGGCCGTCGATGGTGTGGCGCAGCGTGAGGTACTGGCCCTGCGTGAAGCCGAAGGTGGCGCGCAGCTCGGGCGGCACGGCAAAGCTGACGATCACCGCCTCGGCGGTGTCGGGTTCGATGCGGCGGACGGTCAGCGGATGGAAGAGCGTGCTCATAGGGTGCTTTCAACAAGCAGTCGCCGCGGAACCGGCTTCGCCGGGCCGCTGGCGGCGCCCCCCGGGGGGAGGCGGCCGCAGGCCGCTTCGGGGGGGACGATGGTCATATCGGTTTGAAGTGCTCGAAAGGCTCGCGGCAACTGATGCAGCGGTACAGCGACTTGCACGCGGTGGAGCCGAAGGCCGACAGGCGTTCGGTCATCAGGCTGTCGCAGCGCGGGCAGGCGATGGCATCAGCGCGTCGGCCGACCAGGCGCACCGGCACGCCGGCCGATGCATCCACCGGCCCCGGCGGCGCGATGCCGTACTCGCGCAGCTTGCGCCGGCCGTCGTCGCTGATCCAGTCGGTGGTCCAGGCCGGGGCGCGGCGCATCTCGATCGCCACCGGCCCGAAGCCGGCGTCGGTCAGCGCATCGACCACGCTCTGGCTGATGACCTCGGTGGCCGGGCAGCCGGAATAGGTGGGCGTCAGCACCACGGTCAGGCCGGCGCCGGTGTCCACCACGTCGCGCACGATGCCCAGGTCGCACAGGCTCAGCGCCGGCACCTCGGGGTCGAGCACGGTGGCCAGCACCGCCCAGGCTTGGCCGGTGCGGCTGTCGGCGGCGACCGGCGCGTCGTTCACCAGACGCCTCCCGGATACGAGCGCTGCAGATGCTGCATCTCGGCCAGGATGTAGCCCATGTGCTCGGTGTGCACACCGCGCTTGCCGGTGCTTCGGTAGCTGCCCAGCGCGGGCGGCGTCAGGCCGGCCTCGGCCAGCACGGCGCCGACCTCGGCATTCCAGTCGGCCTGCACGTCGGCCCAGCGCGGGCCCAGGCCGGTGGCTGCAGCGGCCTCGTCGACAGCGTCGGCCTCGAACAGCTCGGGCACGTAGCGCCACAGCGTGGCCAGCGCCGTCCTGCAGCGGCGGGTGGACTCATCCGTGCCGTCGCCCAGGCGCAGCACCCAGTCGGCCGCATGCTGCTGGTGGTAGCGGGCTTCCTTCACCGCCTTGCCGGCGATGGCGGCCAGTTCGGCATCGCTGCTGTCGGCCAGCTTCTGCCACAGCAGCTTCAGCAGCGTGGCCACCATCAGGTTGCGCAGCACGGTGAAGGCGAAGTCGCCGCGCGGCAGCTCGACCAGCGTCGGGTTGCGGTAGTCGCGCTCGTCGCGCAGAAAGGCCAGCTGGTCCTCGTCGAAGGCGCGGCCTTCGGTCTGGCCGGCACGGGTCAGCAGGGCACGGGCCTGGCCGATCAGGTCCAGCGCCATGTTGGTCAGGGCGATGTCTTCTTCCAGGATGGGCCCGTGGCCGCACCATTCGCCCAGGCGCTGGCCCAGGATCAGGCAGGTGTCGCCCAGGCGCAGCAGGTACTGCAGCTGCGGGGTCTGGTGGAGTTGGATGGAGGCAGTCATGGTCCGTCCGCCTTACATGTGGTCGACTTCAGGGGGCAGCTTGTAGAACGTCGGGTGGCGGTACACCTTGTCCTCGGCCGGGTCGAAGAACATGCCCTTGTCGCCCGGGTCGCTGGCGGTGATCGCGGCGCTGGGCACCACCCACACGCTGCTGCCTTCCAGGCGGCGGGTGTAGACGTCGCGCGCCAGCTGGATGGCCATCGCCGCGTCGGCGGCATGCAGGCTGCCGCAGTGCTTGTGGTCCAGGCCGGCGCGGCTGCGCACGAACACTTCCCACAGCGGCCATTCAGTTTGGGTGTTGGGATCGGTCATGGTCGTCTCCGGGTTCAGGCGGCGGCTTGCTTGGTGGCTTGCTTGCGGCTGTGGGCCAGTGCGGCCTCGCGCACCCAGGCGCCGTCGTCCCAGGCCAGCACGCGCTCGGCCAGGCGCTCCTGGTTGCAGGGGCCGTCGCCGGCCACCACGCGGAAGAACTCGGGCCAGTCGATGGCGCCGAAGTCCCAGTGCTGGCGTTCCTCGTTCCACTTCAGGTCGGGGTCGGGCAGGGTCACGCCCAGCACCTTGGCCTGCTCGACCGTGGCGTCGACGAACTTCTGGCGCAGCGTGTCGTTGCTGACGCGCTTGATGCCCCAGCGCATGCCCTGCGCGCTGTTCGGGCTCTGGTCGTCGGGCGGGCCGAACATCATCAGGCAGGGCCACCACCACCGGTTCACCGCGTCCTGCACCATGGCGCGCTGGGCATCGGTGCCGCCCTGCATCATCACCAGCAGGCTGTCGTAGCCCTGGCGCTGGTGGAAGCTCTCTTCCCGGCAGACGCGGATCATCGCCCGCGCATACGGCGCGTAGCTGCAGCGGCAGATTGGCACCTGGTTCATGATCGCCGCGCCGTCGACCAGCCAGCCGATGGTGCCCACGTCGGCCCAGGTCAGCGTGGGGTAGTTGAAGATGCTGCTGTACTTGGCCTTGCCGCTGTGCAGCGCGTCGATCATCTGGTCACGGCTGGTGCCCAGGGTCTCGGCCGCGGCGTACAGGTAGAGGCCGTGGCCACCCTCGTCCTGCACCTTGGCCAGCAGAATCGCCTTGCGCTTGAGCGTGGGCGCCCGGCTGATCCAGTTGCCCTCGGGCAGCATGCCGACGATCTCCGAATGCGCGTGCTGGCTGATCTGGCGCAGCAGCGTCTTGCGGTAGTTCTCGGGCATCCAGTCCTTGGCCTCGATGAAGTCGCCGGCGTCGATGCGGGCGTCGAAGCGGCGCTGCAGTTCGACTTCTTCTGCCGACCGCACCGCCTTCGGTGCGTCGCCCAATTCCTTGGGCATGGTGTCCATTGCCTGGGTGTACATGGGTGCCTTTCTGTGGATCAGCTCTTGCGGGTGTCCATCACGCGCCGCGCCTTGCCGGTCAGCGTGCGCTCGATGCTGTCGGGCGGCAGCACCTCGATGCGGGTGCTGACGCCGACCAGCGTCTTGATGCGGTGCTGCAGCCAGTGCTTGATCTCGTCGATCTCGGCCGGGCTGGCCTGCGTGCTGCCGATGTTCAGTTCGGTGCGCACCACCAGGGTGTCCAGCGCGCCTTCACGGCCCACCACCAGCTGGTACTGGCCCGACAGCTTCGGGCTCTGCAGCACGATCTCCTCGATCTGCGTCGGGAAGACGTTGACGCCGCGGATGATCAGCATGTCGTCCGAGCGGCCGACGATCTTGCCCATGCGGCGGAAGCTGCGCGCGGTGGGCGCCAGCAGGCGCGTCAGGTCGCGCGTGCGGTAGCGGATGATCGGCAGCGCTTCCTTGGTCAGGCTGGTGAAGACCAGTTCGCCCTCGCTGCCATCGGGCAGCACGTCCCCGGTCTCGGGGTTGATGATCTCCGGGTAGAAGTGGTCTTCCCAGATCACCGGCCCGTCCTGCGTTTCCACGCACTCGCTGGCCACGCCGGGGCCCATCACCTCGCTGAGGCCGTAGATGTCGACCGCCTTGATGCCGGCGTCGGCCTGGATCTGGGTGCGCATGGCCTCGGTCCAGGGCTCGGCGCCGAAGATGCCGACGGACAGCGACATCGCCGCCGGGTCCAGCCCCTGGCGGCGGAACTCCTCGATGATCACCTGCATGTAGCTGGGCGTGACCATGATGATGTCGGGCTTGAAGTCGGTGATCAGCTGCACCTGCTTCTCGGTCTGGCCGCCGCTCATCGGCACCACGGTGCAGCCCAGGCGCTCGGCGCCGTAGTGCGCGCCCAGGCCGCCGGTGAACAGGCCGTAGCCGTAGGCCACGTGCACCATGTCGCCGGGCCGCCCGCCCGCGGCGCGGATGCTGCGTGCGGCGAGATTCGCCCAGGTGTCGATGTCGTTCTTCGTGTAGCCCACCACCGTGGGCTTGCCGGTGGTGCCGCTGCTGGCGTGGATGCGCACCACCTGCTCACGCGGCACCGCAAACAGGCCGAACGGGTAGTGGTCGCGCAGGTCCTTCTTGGTGGTGAAGGGGAACTTCGCCAGGTCGGCCAGCGACTTGCAGTCCGACGGGTGCACACCCGCCTGGTCGAAGGCGTTGCGGTAGTGCGGCACGTTGTCGTAGGCGCGTTGCAGCGTGGCCTGCAGGCGCTGCAGCTGCAGCGCGGCGATCTCGTCGCGGCTGGCGGTCTCGATGGGTTCCAGGTCGCCGGGGGCGGGGGTGCGCACGGGCATCGGGGGTGTCTCCGGGGTGGTTCTTGGGTTCAGGCGGCGGGAATGACCGGCTTGCCGAATCAAGGGGCGGCAAGCACCGGCTTGCCGAATCAAGGGGCGGCAAGAACCGGCTTGCCGCGTGCCGTGTAGCTGCGACCGCGGAACACCGCGATGCGCTCGCCGCGCTGGTTGGTCACCTCGACGTCGTAGACGCCGGTGCGGCCGGCCTTGCTCACCTCGCTGCAGGTGGCGGTCAGCACGTCGCCCAGGCGGCCGGGGGCGATCAGGTCGATGGCGAAGCCCGAGGCCACGGTCAGCTCGTTGTAGCTGTTGCAGGCGAAGGCAAAGGTGGAATCGGCCAGCGTGGTGATCAGCCCGCCGTGGCAGATGGCGTGGCCGTTGAGCATGTCCTGGCGCACCGTCATTTCAATGGTCGCCGTGCCCGGACCGACGGCGACGATGCGCATGCCCAGCATCTTGGTGGCATGGTCGCCTGCCCACATCGCGTCGCGCACTTGCTCTGCCAAGGTCTGGGCCTGGGCCTGGGCGGCGGTGTCGGGCGGCGTGGCAGCGCTCATCGGGGTGATTCCTCGCGTTGGGTGGGCTGGCATCGGTGTCGAATCATTTTCGACCAACCGGTCGGTCAATGATATTCGTCAAGCCTGCCAAGGGTCAAGCCGAGACCCTCAGGACAAACCCTTGACCTGCAGCAGCGCCAGCATCGCAGGCAACGGCGCGACGGTCACGCCCGGCGCCGGTCTGCCAGGGCTGGCGATACTGCGCGCCTCGCCGCCGCCCGCGCAGGAGCCGCCATGACCCCGCCCAGCTTCGACCAGTTCAGGACCGCCGCCCTGGCCCGCGGCTTCGACGAGGTGCTGGAACGCCAGTGGCAGCCCGGCACCAAGCTCGACACCCACACCCACGACTTCAGCGTCGATGCCCTGGTGGTGCAGGGCGAGATGTGGCTGACCGTCGGTGCCGACACCCGCCGCCTGCTGCCTGGGGACACCTTCACGCTGGACCGGGCCGTGCCGCACGCCGAGCGCTATGGCGACGAGGGTGCGACCTACTGGGTGGCGCGCCGCAACGGTGGTTGAGCTATTCCGGCAGCTTGCCGCGGGACGCGCCTGGCGTACCTGCTCCGCGTTGCTGCTCGTCATCCTCCTCAGCGGTTGCGCCGCGCTGCCGCCCGGCCCGCTGGCCGCGCCCTCCACCGCCCTGCCCGCCGGCACGCACACGCCACTGGGCCGGCTGGCCACTGCGGCGTCACCCGACGCCGACCTCAGCGGCTTCCGCCTGATGCCCGATGGCGCGTTTGCGCTGGACACCCGGCTGCAGCTGATCGCCCGGGCCCGCGAATCGCTGGACCTGCAGTACTACCAGATCGACAACGACGAGACCGGCCGCTGGCTGCTGCGCGCCCTGCGCGACGCGGCCGGGCGCGGCGTGCGCGTGCGCCTGCTGGTCGACGACATGTACACGGCCGGCAACGACCTGCTGCTGCTGGGCCTGGCCGCGCATCCGGGCGTCGAGCTGCGGCTGTTCAACCCCTTTGCCGCCGGGCGCGACCGGCTGTCGATGCGGGTGCTGACCGGCCTGTTCGACCTGCTGCGCGTGAACCGCCGCATGCACAACAAGCTGTTCATCGCCGACGGCGCGATGGCGGTGGCCGGCGGTCGCAACATCGGCAGCGTGTGGTCGGCAAGACCGCCGACTACGGCGGCGTGCCGCTGCAGGACGTGGACAGCGTGCGCTACAACGTGGCCGAATTGATCCGCCGGGCGCAGGCCGAGGTGGTGCTGGCCTCACCCTACCTGGTGCCCGGCGATGCCGGCCTGGCCAACCTGCGCGAGGTGCGCGCCCGCGGCGTGCAGGTGGGCCTGGTGACAAACGCCCTGGCCGCCACCGACGAGCCGGTGGTGCACACCGGCTACCGACGCTACCGGCCCGAGCTGCTGCGCCTGGGCGTGCAGATCAGCGAGCTGAGCCCGGTGCGCGCCCGCCAGAGCCTGCGCCTGGGCGTGTTCAACCGCTCGATGGGCCGGCTGCATGCCAAGACGGCGGTGGCGGACGGCAGGCGGCTCTACCTGGGCTCGATGAACTTCGACCCGCGCTCGCAGGTGCACAACACCGAGATCGGCCTGTTCATCGACAGCCCGGCGCTGGCGGGCCAGGTGCTCAAGCTGCTGGACGTGCTGAAGCAGCAAGGCGCCTACCAGCTGCGCCTGGGCCCGGGCGGGCAGCTGGAATGGTGGCGCGGCCTGGCCGATGTGGACGGCGAGGACAACCTGGGCGATGCGCTGGTGTGGCGCAGCGAGCCCGACGCCAGCTGGCTGGACCGGCTGCTGCTGGAGCTGATCGCGCCCCTGGTGCCGGAAAGCCTGTTGTAGCCACGGAGGCCAAGCCGGTCAGGGCCGCGGCGCGTCCAGACGCACGCCCTCCACCTGCACCAGCAGCCGCACCTGGTCCTCGAAACCGAAGGCCAGGCCCCAGGTCAGGCCCCAGAGGCTGCGCTGCACCACGGTCTCGAAGTCGCCACCACAGACCTCGCGCTTGAACAGCGGGCTGTCGTCGCAGTTGAAGCGCAGCGCCTTCAGCGTCACCGGGTGCGCCTGGCCCATCAGGGTCAGCGTGCCGTGCACGGCGCTGAGCTTGTCGCCGCTGAACTCCAGGCGCTCGCTGCTGAAGCGGCCCGCGGGGTACTTGGCCACGTCGAAGAAGTCGCTGCTCTGCACATGGCGGTTGAGCAGGTCGACGCCGGTGTTGATGCTGCTGATGTCGATCACGATGTCGACCTTGCCGCTGCGCGCTGCGCGGTCCAGCGTCACCGCGCCGCTCCTGGTGCTGAAGCGCCCGCGGTTGGTGGTGGTGGCGTAGTGACCCATCTCGTACATCACGAAGGTGTGGGTCGGGTCGACCTCGTCACGCACGGGCTGGGCGGCCAGGCCGGCGGCGCCCAGGCTCATGGCGATGGCAAGGGCGGAAGGGATCGGCTTCATCGGTGACGGCCGCGGTGGCGGCGATGGGGATGGTCGGCACCGGGCGGCATGCCTGCCCGGCGCGGCGGATTCTGCCTGCCTGGCCGGGCGACAATGCGCGCCTGCTCCTGCCTTGCCGCTGCGCGGCGCCGCCATGCCTGATTCGACCGACCTGCCCGTCCAACCGCCCGCCGACGACGGTGCACCTTCCGCCGCCGCGCCGGCCGCCGCGCCCGTGACTGCCGAGACCACAGCCGCACCGGTCGCCCTGGCCGATGCCGCCGATGCCGCCGACGCCGCCGAAGGCGCGCCGCCGGCTGATGCCGATGCCGATGCCGCGGCCGACACGCCGCCCGCCGCCGTCGGCAACGCCCGCACGGCCGGCCCTGTCCTGGCGCCCGCCGCCACGCTGGCCCTGCTGCGCGAGCACTTCCCCGCGCTGTTCGCCGGCCCGGCCAAGCCGATGAAGCTGCGCGTCCAGCAGGACATCCAGCAGCGCGCGCCGGGCGTGTTCACCCGCGGCACACTGTCGGCCTTCTTCCGCCGCCACACCACCAGCACCGGCTACCTGATCGCGATGACGAAGTCGGCCCACCGCTTCGACCTCGACGGCCAGCCCGCCGGCGAGTTGAGCGAGGAGCACCGGCAGGCCGCGCAGGCCGAGCTGACCCGCCGCCGCCAGATCACCCGCGAGCGTGAGCAGCAGGCGCAGGCCGAGCAACGCAGCGCCCAGCGCGAGGCCCAGCGCGCCGAGATGGCCCAGCAGGCCGAGGCGATGCAGGCGCGCCAGGCGCGTGCCACGCTGCTGCGCGACTTCACCCGCACCACGCTGACGCTGGCCAATTTCTGCGTGCTCAAGGGCATGACGCCCGAGCAGCTGAACCCGCTGCTGGAGCAGGCGAAGAAGGAAGCGGCCGAGGCACCGCCGGTGCAGCCCCGCTTCGGCGATGACCGGCGGGGCCCCGGGACGCGTCGGGACGACCGCCCGTTCCATCGGCCGGAGGGTCGCCCGAACGCCGGCCCGGATGGCCGCCCCGACCGCGGCCCGCGTGGTCCGCAGGGCCCGGACAACCGCGGCCCGCGGCGCGAATCAGCCGAGGGCCGGCCGCCCCGCTCCGGTCCGCGTGACGGGCGCCGCCCGCCGGGTGGCCGTGGCCAGGGTGGCCAGGGCGGTCAAGGTGGAGGCGGGCCGACCGGCACCGCCGCCTGAGCCACCCCGGCTGCGTGATCAGCGCGGCAGCGCCAGCACCCGCAGCTCCACCCGCCGGTTCGGCAGCAGGCATTCCTGCAGCGCCGCGGGTGAGGCGAAGCGGCCGTCGCAGGCCTGCACCTGGCGGCTGTCGCCCACCGCGTCGACCTGGACCTGGGCGCTGTCGACCCCCGGCAGGCCCAGCTGCTGCAGCAGGCTGCGCACGGTGGCGGCGCGACGTTCGGACAGCGCCTGGTTGTAGTCGGCCCTGCCGGTGCCGTTGAGGCGGTCGGCATGGCCGGTCAGCACCAGCTGCCGGGCCACCAGGCCGCGTTCCTTCACCTGGGCCACCAGGGTCTGCAGCTGCTGCAGGCTGAAGGGCCGCACATCGGCCGCACCATGGCGGTCGAAGCTGAAGACCACGCTGGCGCCCAGCTCCTGCACCACCGGTGCGGCGGGCGGTGCCGGCGGCGCGGGCGGCGGCGGAACGGGCACGGGAACCGGGGCCGGCGGCGGTGGTGGCGGCGGGTCGCAGCGTTCGGCCAGCTGCTGCGCCTCGCCCAGCAGGTCTTCGGCGATCTGCACATAGGGCTTGGCCTGGCGCCAGCCGATCTGCACCTGCTCGTGGCCGGCATGCACCAGTTCCACCTCGGCGCAGACGGCCTTGGCCTGGGCGCAGCGCCAGCCGCGGTGGCTGCGCAGCGCGGCCGCCTGGGCCCACAGGTCGGGCCGCAGGCGCTCGGCACCGGCCACCAGCGGCGTGTCCAGCGTCATCGCCAGCGGCGGGCGGCCCGTCTCCATGGCCCGCGCCAGCAGGTCGGCCTGCTCCAGCGCGGCTTGCGGGAACGGCCCGCGGTCATTGCGGGTGTATTCGTGGAAGCTCACGTCCAGCCAGCACTGGGCCTGGGCCAGGTGCTGGTCGCGCAGCGGCCGGCCGGCCGCGTTGATCGCCCGCAGCCGGCCCTGCACCGATTCGTAGACCTGCTGGTCGGCGGTGATGGTTGGTCGGGTTGGTGTTGATCGTGGTGCGGCTGCGCGCCACCTCGGCCACCAGCGCCGTGCGCGGGCCAAAGCGCAGGGTGGCGTTTGCGCTGCCCAGGTCGTAGGGCGCCAGCGGGTTCTTGTCCTGCACCAGGCTGCCGCCGATCACCAGCATCGGCGTCAGCCGCCACTGCGCGTCGCCGCCCAGCACCCAGAAGGCATCACCGCCCTGGTCGACCTCGTAGCTCACCCGCAGGCTGACCGGGTTGAGCTGGTCGTCGACCGCCGGCAGGAACTGGTGCAGCAGGATGCGGCCGGAGAACGGCTCGAAGCTGTCGTCGACCAGGCGCGCCAGCGCCCTGACGCCGACGATGCGCGCCGGCTGCTGGCGGTCGCGCACCACCACCTCGACCTTCTCGCTGCCCTCGACCACCGCGTTGTTGCGCAGGCCGTAGGGGCCGCTGCCCTGGCTGGCGAACGCCTGCACCACCTGGCGCAGGCTGTCGTGGAAGGCGAAGACATTGCCGCTGACGGCCTGGGGTCCTCATGGTGCAGCCGCACGCCGGTGGCCGTGCGGTTGTACTGGCCCAGGCTGCGCTGCTTGAGGCTGGCCACCGCGCCCTGCCCGGCCGGCTGGCTGAAGCCGTCGCCGGTGACGAAGTCGCCGAACAGGGCGTCGCTGCGGTCCTTGTCCACCCGCACGAAGAGCTTGCTGCCCGAGCGGGCGTCGACGCTGCGCAGCGAGGCATCGCCGTAGACCGGATACACCTCGTCGGGGCGGATGTCGCGCAGCAGCCGGGCGCGCGTGTCCTTGTCTCTGTCGTAGGCAGCCGTCAGCAGCAGGTCGCCGTGCACCGTGCCCTTCAGGTAGAAGGCGCCGCGGGCGGCCACGCTGGCCTTGCCGCCGTCGCCGCTGTGGCTGAGGGCGCGGATCTCGCGCTCGAACACATCGCCCGAACCACCCTGAGGCACCGCCTGCAGCGCACCGCGCCGCAGGTTGACGATGCCCTCGACCAGGCCGGCCGCCACCATCGGCCGCAGCTCGGGCACGAAGCGGATCACGCCCGCCGCCTCCTGGCCGCCGGCGGACACGCGCACCCGCACGTCCTGCGCCTGGTCGGGCGCCAGCAGGGTGAAGCGGGCGACGCCGCCGTCCACCTTCAGCTGCACGCCGGGCGTGGCGCGGTCGGCGTCCAGTCCACGCGGGCCCAGCTCATCGGTGCGGGCGCCGGGCAGCAGCAGGCGGCCGCCCGAGGTGTCCAGCGTGACGAAGGCCGGCGTCTTCAACGGCTGGCCGTCGCGGTCGAACAGGCGCAGCTGCAGCTGGACGGGGCTCTGCCCGTCGGCCGGCACGCCGTCGCGGTCGACCTCGACGACGATGCGCGCCACGGCCGCATTCGCCGCATAGGGCGTGTCGCCCGCCAGCACCTGGCCGGGCTCGGCATCGCGGCCGGGGATGCGCGGATGCAGCAGCGGCGCGTCGCCGTTGACCGGCGTGAAGCGCAGGTCGGTCGGTGAGCCTGCCGGCGGTGCGGACAGCGGCGGCGCGCCAATGCCGGTGGTCTGCGCGATGGCCGGCAAGGCGATGGCCAGGGCCAGCGCCAGCGCGGTGGGCCGCATCGGCAAGCGCGAAGGGAAGCACGACGGGCGGAAGCGACGGTCAGCGCTGCGCATCGCGGCCTCCGTCGGTGGTGGCGTCGTCGGCCTGGCCGGTGGACCGGCCGGCGGGTGGTGGCCGGTTCATCGGCAAGCTGGGTGTGGGCACGTGTTGCTCGTTGCGGTCGGCGGCGCCCTTGGCCGGCGCGCCGTCGGTGGCGCGGGGCTTGGGTGCCCGCTGGTTGGCGCCGTCCGTGCCTTGCGGCGGGCTGGTCTGCGCGTCCAGGCCATGGGCCTTGCTGTCGAAGCGCAGCGCCGGCTGGCCGGCACGCTCGGTCTCGGGTGCACGCACCTCGCCCTGGGCGCGGCGGGCCTTGACCTGGTCGAGCACGGTGTTGCTGCAGCTGCCCTCGATGAAGTCGGCGCGGTGCAGCTCGCCGTTCTTCAGGTCCAGCCACAGGCTGCCGGCATCGCCCAGGTTGCGGTTGCTGCTGGTCGTCAGCCGGCTGCCGCGCGGCAGCGTGTGCGGGTCGATGCGCAGCACATGGCTGCGCGGCGGCAGGCCGCACAGGCTGTACTTGCCCTCGCTGTCGCTGACGAGGTTGGTGCCGTCGCTCAGCAGCAGGCGCACGCCGGGCGCGCCCAGTTCCTCGCTGTCCTGCACATGGTTGCCGTTGCAGTCGACGAACACCTTGCCCAGCACGCAGGCCTCGGCCGCAAACACGCCGCCGCTGACGCGAACCTGGTGGCGCGCCTCGTTGGTGGCCACGCTGGCGCCGATCGGCGTGCGGCCGTCCGGCCCCACGCAGCCGCTGGGCACGCCGCAGGCATGGGCCCGCGCCCGGTTGATGCCGTCGCCCTGCTGGCTGCCCACGCCCACCCGCAGGCGGTACTGCAGCACCAGGCGATTGGCGGCCGGCATCGCACCCAGGTTGAAGGCCAGCACCGGGCCGGGCGAACCCACCGGGTCGGCGATGCGCAGGCCGTCGACGAAGGCCGTGCCCGGCACGTAGGTGAAGCCGGCCGGCAGGCGGTCGACCACCGTGGTCTGCCGCGGCCGGGCGCCGGTGGTCAGCTGCACGGTGACGGTGTAGCGCACCGTGTCACCCACCTCGGCCACCGCGCGGTCGCCCGTCTTCTGCAGGCTGATGCCGCCCGGCAGCACCGGGTCCAGCGGGATGTGGTTGTGGATGATGGCCGGACCGCGCGAGCCGGTCTCGACCACGGCATACCAGGTGGTGGCGCCGCCGGCTGCGGGCGGCGCGGCCTGGGGCTGCACCGCGTAGGTTCCCGACCCCGCCGGCTGCACCAGGGCCGTGGTCTCGCCGGGCGAGAAGCTGTCCACCACCCGCAGGGCGCCGGTGGCGGTGCGCGGGCCGACGTTGCTGACGGTGATGGTCGACACCATGGTCGAGCCCAGGGCCACCGGGTTCGGCGTCTTGGTCTTGGCCAGGCGCAGGTCGGCGCCGTCCGGGCGCACCTGCAGGGTCACGCTGCCTGTGTCGTTGCTGGCGTCGCCGTCGGGCGTGTCGCTGGCGATGGCGGCGGTGTTGGTGAAGCTGCTGCCTGCCGCCGCCACCGTGGCCGGCGCGGTGGCCACCACGGTGATGTCGTCGGTGGCGCCCACCGCCAGGCTGGCGCGGGTGCAGCGCACGTCCTGCCCGGTGGCGCTGCAGGCCCAGCCGGTGCCGGTGGCCGAGACGAAGCTCCAGCCGGTGGGCAGCGTGTCGCTCACCACCACGTTGGCCGCGGCCGACGGCCCGGCATTGCGCGGCTGGATGCCGAAGCTCACCGGCGCACCGGCACTGGCCGGCTGGGCGGCGGTCACCGCCTTGATGATGCGCAGGTCGGTGCCGGGCACCACCGGCGTGCTCACCGTGGCCACGTCGTCGTCGGTCACCGGGTCGGCCTCGCCGCCGGTGTCCGGCGCCACCTGGGCGCTGCTGGTCACCGTGCCGCTGGCCACCGTCACGCGGCCGTTGATCAGCAGCGGCGGCGCCGCGGCGCCCACCGCCAGCGGGCCCGGCCGGCTGCAGGTGACGACGCCGGATCCATGGCTGCAGGTCCAGCCGCTGCCGCTGGCGCTGACGAAGCTGACCAAGGGCGACAGCGTGTGGCGCACCACCATCGCGCCGCCCACGTTGGGGCCGCGGTTGCTGGCCGTCAGTGTGTAGCCGACGATGCCGCCGCCCGGCACCCGGCTGGGCGCGCCGGTCATGGCCAGGGACAGATCGGCGCCCTCGATGACGGTGGTGGTGTCGGGCTGGCCGACACGAACACCGCGCCCGCCGGCACGCTGAAGCTCAGCCGGGTGTTGGCCGCGGCATCGAGCGCGTTGTTGTCGACGCGCACGGTGTAGGTGTAGGTGCCGCCGGCAGCCACCGGATCGGGGTTGTCCACCACCGCCGCCACCTGCGGATCGGCCGCCAGGGCCAGCGCCGGCAGCATGGCCAGCCCCACCAGGGTGCCGCGCAGTCCGCGCGCCCTTGCCAAGACGGCTGCCGCCGCCCGTCCGCCAATGCCCAAGACAACCCCCGATGCGCCGTGCCGGCCCTATGTCGCGGCGGCGTGCCATGCACACCGTGATGGGCCTGTGAATGCAGTGGCGACGATGGTAGGCGCTGTCAGGAGATCTCGACCTCCTGTGCGGATGTCTTGATCCGTGACACCGTGCAGCCTGCGCGCCGGCCGCCGGCGCCGACCACACGGATGGGGGGCGCTGCCGGGCCGGCGACGCATCGGGGCGGCGCCGCCTGGCCGGCGAGGCGTCGGGGCGGCGCCGCCTGGCCGGCGACGCGTGCGGCGGGTCAGCCGCGGTGCAGCGTCTGCGCCAGGGCCCAGGCCTGCTCGGCCAGCGGCCGGGCGCGCTTGCCTGATTCCATCGCCGCCGCATTGCTGGCATTGCCCTGCAGCGCCCGGCTGAGGATGCCCTGCAGGATGCCGGCGAGGCGGAACATGTTGAAGACGATGTAGTAGCCCCAGGTGTCGGCGTCCAGCGTGCGGCCGGTCTGGCCGCTGCGCTGCAGGTAGCACTGCAGGTACGCGGCCTCGGCCGGAATGCCCAGCGCGGCCATCTCCTCGGCCGTCAGCCCGGCCAGGCCGCGGCTGGTCGGCCCGTTGGTCATGTGCCAGGTCATGCAGTGGTAGGCGAAGTCGACCATCGGGTCGCCCAGGGTCGACAGCTCCCAGTCCAGCACCGCCAGGATGCGCGGCTCGGTGGGGTGGAACATCACGTTGTCCAGGCGGTAGTCGCCATGCACGATGCCCACCGGCCCCTCGGCCGGCAGATGCTGCGGCAGCCAGTCGATCAGCGACTCCATCGCCGCAATGGTCTCGGTCTGTGCGGCGCGGTACTGCTGGGTCCAGCGCTTGACCTGGCGCGCCAGATAGGCCTCGGGCTTGCCATAGCCCTGCAGGCCGATGGCCATCGGGTCGACCGTGTGCAGCAGGGCCACCACGCGGTTCAGCTCGTCGTAGATGGCGCGGCGCTGGTCCGGCGTCATGCCCGGCAGCGTCGGGTCCCACAGCACGCGGCCGTCGACGCAGTCCATCACGTAGAACGACGTGCCGATCACCGCCGGGTCCTCGCACAGCACATGGGCGCGGGCCACCGGCACATCGGTCTGCGCCAGGGCGCTGATGATGCGGAACTCGCGGTCCACCGCATGGGCCGAGGGCAGCAGCACGCCGGGCGGCTTGCGCCGCATCACATAACGCTGGCCATCGGCGGCCGTCAGCATGAAGGTGGGGTTGCTCTGCCCGCCCTTGAACTGCGCCACGCTGATCGGCCCGGCGGCCAGGGCCGGCATGTGGGCCTGCAGCCAGGCGGCCAGCTTGTCGGTGTCGAAGGCGTGCTGCGGCGCCACCGGGCGGGTGCCGGTGAACTGGGCGAATTTCTCGTTGGTGGTGTCGGTCATGGGATCACGGGGGAAGGAAATCAGGCGTCGGGCGCAGCCAGCAGGCCGCGCAGCAGCGGCCGGGCCAGCAGCGGCTGCAGGTCGGGCGGGCCGTCGCCGGGCAGCCAGTGCTCCACCTCGGCCAGGGCGTTGACCAGGCCGCAGATCAGCTGCGCCGCCACGGCCGGGTCGACCAGGCGCAGGCTGCCGTCGGCCAGGCCCGCCACCACCATCGCGGCATAGCGCTCGGCCAGTCGGTTCAGCGTGCCGTACTTCTGCCAGCGCAGGCCGCCGGGCAGCTCGGTCCAGGCGGTCAGGCGCAGCAGCGGGCCCTGGGGCGAGGTCTGCAGCGCCATCAGCGGCAGCACGGCGGCCAGCAGGGTCTGCCAGCCGTTGGCCTGGCGGCTGCCGGCGTCATTCAGCGCCGCCCTTTGCACGCCGCGCACCAGGGCAAAGCTGCGCTCGAAGCAGTCGTCGATCAGGCCGTTCTTGGTTTCATGGTGGTGGTAGAACGAGCCCTTGGTCAGTTCCAGCGTCGCGGCGATGCGCTCCACCGAGGCGCCGCCCACGCCGTGGTCGTTGACAAGCCGGGTGGCCGTGCGCAGGTAGGCCTCGCGCGTGGCGTTGTCGACGTCCGGCTCGCCGTCGGCGGGCAGTGGCAGCGGCGCGGGCAGTGCCTCGGCCGGCCAGCGCTGGCCCGGCGCGGCCAGGCCGTGCAGCAGGATGTCGACCATCGCCCCGGCCACGCGCGGGTAGTCGCTGGTCTCGTAGCGGCCCAGCCAGGCACGGGCCCACAGCAGCTGCGACAGCAGGCCGTGGGTGCGGGCATTCAGCGCCTGGCGCGCGGCGCTGGCATGGGGCGGCTGCGGCACACCCGCCCCTGCCTGCCCCGTGTGCAACAGGCCGCGCAGGCGGCGGAACATCGCCACGTAGGCGCTGAAGGCCGGCTCGGCCTGCGGCTGCGGCAAGGCGCGCATGTCGCCGAAGAAGATCAGCGCCGGCCGCAGCCGGTCCTCGATGGCCGCCAGCAGCGCCACATAGCCCTGCACCACCGCCCGCACGCGGCCGGCCAGGTCGCCCGGCGGCACCCGCGCATCGGCCTCGGCGATCACGCCGTCCAGCGCGGCGATGCTGCGCAGCAGGCAGGCGACGACCAGGTCTTCCTTCTTGCGGTAGTAGTAGGTCAGGCTGTTGGTCGCCAGGCCCACGCTGGCCGCCACCTCGGCCAGGGTGCCGGCCTTGATGCCACGGCGGTTGAACAGCGCTGCCGCGCCGTCCAGGATCAGCTCGCGTTTTTCCGCAAACCGCAAGGTGCTCGAAGGTGCCTGGCTCATGGCGCAGCCGGCACCAGTTCGCGCAGCAACGCGGCAAACGCCAGCGGCTGGTCGACCATCACATGGTGGTCGGCATCGGGCACTTCCAGCAGCGGCGTGCCGGCGGGTGCGCGTTCCAGGCCCAGGGCCATCAGTTCGGGCGTGGCCAGGCGCGAGCGGCCGCCGCGCACCAGGGTCACCGGGCAACGTGCCGCACGCAGCTCGGCCAGCGGCCGGCCAAAGCTGAAATGGCGGAACAGGAAGGGGTCGAAGCGCCAGATCCAGCCCGGCTTGCCGTCGCCACCCACCGTCTGCTTGAGGCCCCGCCGGGCGATCACATCGGCAATGAACGGATGCGCGCAGCCCTGGGGCGGCAGCAGGCGAAAGCGCTGCAGCGCCTCGGCCTCGGTGGCGTAGACCTTGGCCGAGCGCAGCAGCTCGGGCCGGCTGCGGCGGGCCTCGGCGCGGGCCGGCGGGCGCATCGGCGTGTCGACGATCACCGCGCGCGCCAGTCGGTCGCCATGGCGTGCCGCCAGGTTCATCAGCACGAAGCCGCCGAAGGAATGCGCGGCGATCACCGGCGGCACGGGCGCGTCGAACAGGCCGGTGGCTTCGGCCACCGCCAGCGCCTCGTCGGCCCACTGCGCCACGCTGTACTGCGTGCGCCAGCCCGAGCCGCCCATGCCCGAGAAGCTCAACGCCACCACGCGCCGGCCGGCCTTCAGCAGCGGGCCGATGAAGCTGTACCAGTCGGCATGGGCGCTGTTGCCGTGCAGCAGCAGCAGGCCGGGGTCACCGCGCCGGCCCCAGGCCAGGGTTTCGATCGGCGCGCCCTGCACCGTCACGAACGACCGTTCCGGCTCATCGGCCAGGGCGGCGTTGAACCAGTCGGGCGCAGGCGGCACTTCGCCGTGAAACGGCGCCAACGGCGGCGGGAAGTGCGGCGGATGCTGCCGATGCGCGTTCATGAGCGGCGGGACAAGCTCACTGGCGCGCCGCCATCGCCTGCGCGATCTCGTTCTGCCCCTGCGCCGCGCCGCTGGCCGGCACCTGGCTGCCGCTGCGGTCGCTCACCCGTTCCCAGGCGGCGGCCAGTTGCTCAGGCGTATCGGCGGCCGTTCCCAGGTGCAGGCCGCTGGTCAGCGTGATGTGGGCGGCCTCGAAGGTGCCGGCACCGGCACAGGCGATGGCGCGGTTGGGGCCGTCCTGCGACACCAGCCACAGCAGGGCCGGCACCACCGACTCGGGCGTCAGCGCCTCCAGGATGGCCGGCGGCAGCAGGCCCTCGGTCATGCGCGTGGCGGCGGTGGGCGCCAGGCAATTGACGCGGATGTCACTCTTGGCGCCTTCGATGGACAGGGTCTGCATCAGGCCGACCAGGGCCATCTTGGCCGCGCCGTAGTTGGCCTGGCCGAAGTTGCCGAACAGGCCCGAGGACGAGGTCGTCATCACGATGCGGCCGTACTTCTGCGCCACCATGTGCGGCCACACCGCCTGGC
>CALMIF010000305.1 GCA_937864045.1 uncultured Aquabacterium sp.
GGCAAGGACCGCATCCTGGGCGTGACCATCGTCGGCGAGCACGCCGGCGACCTGCTCGCCGAGTACGTGCTGGCGATGAAGCATGGCCTGGGGCTCAACAAGATCCTCGGCACCATCCACACCTACCCGACGCTGGCCGAGGCCAACAAGTACGTGGCTGGCGAATGGAAGCGCTCCCACGCGCCGCAGAAGCTGTTGCAGTGGGTCGGGCGCTACCACGCCTGGGAGCGCGCATGACGACCGTCACCCGACGCCAGCTGCTGGGCGGCGCGCTGGCCTTGAGCCTGTCGGGCTTGGCCGTGCCGACCCACGCCCAGTCCGCAGGTTTCGACCATCAGCACGCGGCCTGGACGGCGCTGCTGCGCAAGCATGTGCGGCTCGTGCGCGGCGGCCAGACCACGCAGGTGGCCTATGCCGGCTTCAAGGCCGACCGTGCGGCGCTGAAGGCCTACCTCGACAGCCTGTCGGCGGTGAGCGCCGCCGCCTTCGCCGGGTGGACGAAGGCCGAGCGCCAGGCCTTCCTCACCAATGCCTACAACGGCTTCACGGTGGAGTTGATCCTCACGCGCTACCCGGACCTGAAGTCGATCAAGGATCTGGGCAGCCTGCTCAGCAGCCCGTGGAAGCCGAAGTGGATCGCGCTGCTGGGCGGCAAGGTGTCGCTGGACGACATCGAGCACGCGATGCTGCGCAAGCGCGGCGACTACGACGACCCGCGGGTGCATTTCGCCGTGAACTGCGCCAGCATCGGTTGCCCGGCGCTGCGCGAGGAGGCCTTCGTGGCCGCGCGGCTGGACGCGCAGATGGACGAGCAGACGCTGCGCTTCATGAGCGACCGCACGCGCAACCGCTACAACGCGTCGCGCGGGCGGCTGGAGCTGTCGAAGATCTTCGACTGGTACGGCGAGGATTTCCGGCTCGGCCACCGGGGCATCGGTTCGTTGCAGGCGTTCGCGGCACGTTACGCGGGTCAGCTGGCCGATGCGCCCGCGCACGCTGCCGAATTGCGCGAGCGCATCCGCGCAGGCGGTGTCGACATCGCCTTCACCGACTACGACTGGGCTCTGAACGACGTTCGCGACCCGCGATGAAGCCCGCCCTGTCGATCGTGATCCCGGCCTTGAACGAAGCCGCGGGTATCGAGGCCACGCTGCGGGCCCTGCAGCCCTTGCGCGCGCGCGGCGTCGAGCTGGTGCTGGCCGACGGCGGCAGCGGCGATGGCACGGCAGCCCTGGCGCGTCCCTGGGTCGACGCCGTGGCGGAGGCGCTGCGCGGTCGTGCCCTGCAGATGAACGCGGGCGCCGCGCTGGCCCGCGCCGAGGTGCTGCTGTTCCTGCACGCCGACACGCGGCTGCCGCCACTGGCCGATGTGCTGGTCTTGCAGGCCGTGGCCACCGGTGCCTGCTGGGGCCGCTTCGACGTGCGCATCGAGGGCCGGCCGTGGGTGCTGCGGGTCGTCGCGACGCTGATGAACCTGCGCTCGCGCGCCAGCGGCATCGCCACCGGCGACCAGGCGATCTTCGTCACGCGCGAGGCCTTCGATCGGGTGGGCGGCTTTCCCGCGCAACCGCTGATGGAGGATGTCGAGATCTCCCGCCGGTTGAAGCGTCTGGGGCGACCGGCTTGCCTGAGCGCCAAGGTCTGCACCTCGGGGCGGCGCTGGGAGCAGCGGGGCGTGTGGCGAACGATCCTGCTGATGTGGCAACTGCGCTGGCGCTACTGGCGCGGCGAATCGGCGGCGCGCCTGGCGGAGGCATACCGGTGAGCACGGCGATCGTCGTGTTCGCCAAAGCGCCCGTGCCCGGCCTGGCGAAGACGCGACTCGCCCCCGCACTGGGGGAGGCCGGCGCCGCGGCGCTGGCCGAACGCATGCTGCGCCATGCGCTGGCGCAGGCCGTTGCGGCGGATGTCGGGCCTGTCGAGCTGTGCGCCGCGCCGGACGCCTCGCACCCCGCGCTGCAGGCCGCGGCAGCCGCACAGGGTGTGCGCCTGACCGAGCAAGGCACCGGCGACCTCGGCCTGCGCATGCACCGCGCCTTCGCTCGCAGCCTGATGCACCACGGCCGCGTGCTGCTGATCGGCACCGACGCCCCATCGCTGGATGCCGGCGTGCTGCGCCAGGCCGCGTCGGCGCTGCAGGACCACGATGCGGTGTTCGTGCCGGCGCTGGACGGTGGCTATGCCCTGGTCGGACAGCGCCGGGCAGATCCGCGCTGGTTCTCCGACATGCGCTGGAGCCACGACCGCGTGATGGAGGACACGCGCGAACGGCTGCGCGCGGCCGGCGTGCGCTGGGCCGAGTTGCCTGCGGTGGCCGACATCGACGAGCCGGCCGACCTGGTGCACCTGCCAACGGGCTGGCTCGACGGCCTGGATGTTGTGAGCTCTGTCGAGGAGCAGCAGCCATGAAGCGGCTGGTGCTGGCCGGTGCCGGACACGCCCATGCGCTGGTGCTGCGCACGCTGCTGCGGCAGCCCATGCCCGGCGTCGAGGTCGTGGTGGTGTCGCCGGAACCGCTGGCGCCCTACTCGGGCATGGTGCCGGGCTGGCTGGCCGGTCACTACCGGTTCGACGAGATCGCGATCGACTTCCCCCGCCTGGTCGCAGCGGCCGGTGCGCGCTGGTGCCCCGGTGAGATCCAGGCGCTGGACCCGGCTCGCCGACAGCTGCGGCTGGGCGATGGCACGGCGCTGGACTACGACGTGCTGTCCCTGAACGTCGGCTCGACCCTGCGTCCGCCGCCGGCCGAACACGCGCAGATGCTGCCCTTGCGACCGCCGGCCATGCTGCGCCGGCACTATGAGCAGTTGCTCGAGCGCTGGGCCCGCGAGCCCGGCGACCGGCCCTTCGTCGTGACCGCGGTGGGCGGCGGTGCGGCCGGTTTCGAGGCGCTGCTGGCGGTGCTGGCCAGGCTGCGGCGCATGCGCCCCGAGCGTGCCGTGCAAGGCAGCCTGCTGACCCGCGGCACGAGCCTGCTGCCGGGGCTGGCGCCGGCGGCGTGCCGCGCCGCGCTGCGCGCCCTCGACCGCGCCGGCGTCACGGTGCAGCTGGGCAGCGGCTGGTGCGAACCGGTCGACCGTGGCAGCGATGTCGTGCTCTGGGCCACCGGCGCCGAGGCCCACGACTGGCAGCTCGACCCCGCGCGCCGCGGCGCGCTGGCGGTCGACGACCGGGGCTTCGTGCGCACCGACGAGCAGCTCCGGTCCGTGTCCCACCCGCAGGTGTTCGCCACCGGAGACTGCGCCAGCTGGCCCGGACACGCGCTGCCCAAGGCTGGCGTGCATGCGGTGCGCATGGGGCCGGTGCTGGCGGGCAATCTGCGGGCCGCGCTGTTGGGGCCCGCCGATGCCGGTGTGTTGAAAGCCCACCGTCCGCAGCGTCACTTCCTGGCACTGCTGGCCACCGGAGATGGTCGCGCCATCGCGTCGCGTGGGCCCTTCGGAGCCGAGGGCGCCTGGGCGTGGCGCTGGAAGGACCGCATCGACCGCCGATTCCTGCGGCAGTTCGAGCTGCCGCACGCGGCGTCCCGGCCCGATCACCCTTTCGTCTCGCCAGCCGATGTCCCGGCCCCTCAACCTGGAGAAACCCGATGAACCTCACCCGTCGCCACGCCACCGCCATGGCGCTCGGCAGCCTGCTGAGCCTGCCCCACCTTGCCAAGGCGCAAGCCACGCCGCTGAAGTTCGGCGTGGGCATGTTCCAGCCCGACCGCGAGAAGAACGACGCCACCTACCGCCCGCTGGCAGCGCACCTGGCGCAGCGCCTGCGCCGGCCGGTCGAGCTGCGCACTGTCGACAGCTGGGAAGGCCTGGCCAAGAGCCTGGCCAACGGCGAGACCGACCTCGCGTTGATGGGCCCGTGGGGCTACGTGCTGGCCAACCACTTCGCCGAGGCGCAGGTGGTCTCCACCATCCTGTACCAGGGCAAGCCGGAATATTTCGCGATGATCGTCACGCACCCGGACTCGGGGCTGAACAGCATCGACGACCTGCTGGGCCCCAAGGGCAAGGGGCGCAGCTTCGCTTTCGGCGACAAGGGCTCGACCTCGGGCTACCTGATCCCGTTCTTCGAGTTCCAGAAGCGCGGCATCGACCCCGAGAAGCACTTCGCCCGCGTGCTCTACACCAAGCACCAGGCGATCCAGACGCAGGTCACGGCGGGCCAGCTCGATGCCGGCGCGGACTTCAACCGCAACCGCGACGTGATGGTCGCGCAGGGCCTGATCTCGGCCGCGCGCAGCAAGGTTATCTGGCAGTCGGCGCCGCTGCCCAACGACGCCTTCGCGGTGAGCGCGGCACTGGCCAAGGACACGGCCTTCGTGCAGCGTCTGCAGACGGCCCTGGCCGAAGTCGGCCCGCTGCTGGCCAGCCAGCCCAACCTGCTTCCCGCCAACTACACCGGTTTCGTGGCGCGCGACAACACCTTCTACAAGCCGATCCGCGACGCCGGGCTGGCCACGGGCAAGCTGGGCGCACGATGACCGGGTTGGTGCAGCGGCCGCTGCCGGCGCTGGCGCGCGGGTGGTGGCCCAACGGTCGGGCGGGGTTCGCCTCGCTGGTGGCGGTCTACGCGCTGCTGGTCGCGCTATGCCTGGCCACGCTGGTGGCGGCGGGCGACCTGAGCTTCGGCCGCAACCCCTGGGACAACCTGCTGAAGACGGTGGGCGACTTCGCGCGGCCGAGCTTCCTGGATGCCTGGTTCGGCCCGGAGCGCCTGGAGTACCGGAGCGACGACGGCACCGTGTTGCGCGTGGAAAACCGCCGCGAGGTCGAGGCGAGCTTCCTTGCCGCCGTGGCGCGCGCCACCTGGGTGACCTTCCAGATCGCCACACTGGGCTCGCTGCTCGCGGCGCTGATGGCGCTGCCGCTGGCCATGCTCGTCGCGCGCAACCTGCGCGCGCCACGGCCGCTGGCCTGGGCCGCCAAGGGTGTGCTCGACGTGTCGCGCGCCGTGCACACGCTGGTCTTCGGGCTCATCCTCGTCGGCATCGTGGGTCTGGGGCCGACGGCCGGGGTGCTGGCGATAGCGCTGCACTCGATGGGCACCTACGGCAAGCTGTTCGCCGAGAGCATCGAGTCGCTGGACATGGCCGCGGTCGATGCCGTGCGCGCCACCGGCGCAGGCGAGGCGCAGGTCTTCTTCCACGGCGTGTGGCCCTCGGTGCTGCCGCAGTTCGTGAGCCACCACCTGTACGTGTGGGAGTTCAACATCCGCGACTCCACGATCCTCGGCCTGATCGGCGCTGGCGGCCTGGGGCTCCTGATCAGCGAAGCGGTCAGCCTGTTCCAGTGGAGCCGGCTGGCCACCTTGCTGATCGTGGTGGTGGCGCTGGTGATGGCCTTCGATGCCCTGTCGCGCCGGATCCGGGAGAAGCTGCTGTGAGCGAGGGGGACATGGGCCCGTCCGTCTTGCTCAGCGGTGTGCAGGTGGCGGCCGGCGATCGCGTGCTGCTCGACGTGCCGCGCCTTCGCATCGAACCGGGCGAGCGCGTGGCCATCGTCGGGCCCAATGGCGCGGGCAAGAGCACCTTGCTGAAGTTGATCGGCGGCCTGGTGCAGGCCCGCCAGGGACATGTGGGGGTGCTGGGCCGCGCGCTCGGGCCCGGCCTCGCGGCGGCGGACCGTCGCGCCCTGCGACGCGATACCGGCCTGCTGATGCAGGGCCTGCACCTGGTGCCGCGGCTCAGCGCGCGCGAAAACGTGCTGATCGGCGCCCTGGCCCGGCTGCGTGGCGCCCACGCCGTTCGAAGCCTGTTCCGCTGGTACCCGCAGGACCTGGTCGCCGAAGCCGATGCCGCCCTGGCGGTCCTGGGTCTTGGCGACCGTGGCGACACGCGGGCCGACCGCCTGTCCGGCGGCGAGCGGCAGAAGGTCGCCCTGGCGCGCCTGCAACTGCAGCAGCCGCGCCTGCTGCTGGCCGACGAGCCCACTTCCGCGCTGGACCCGGCGGCGACACAGGCGGTGTGCCACGCCCTGAGCGCGGTGGCGGCTGCGCCCGGCCGGACGCTGCTGACCGTCGTGCACGACCTCGAACTGCTGCCCCTGCTGGCCACGCGCGTCATCGGCATGGCCGACGGACGGGTGCGCTTCGACCGGCCCCTGGGCGAGGCGGCACCGGCGCTGCTGCAGTCCCTCTACCAACGCCAGACAGCCGAAGCCGCCCCGGCTGCGCCCTCCGATTCGTCGCCCGTCATCCGATTTGCCAGCGCATGACATCCGGACTGCGGATTCCCCACCCCCAGAACACCTACCAGGAAAAGACGATGAACACTTCCAGAGGACTCGCCATCGCTCTCGGTGCCTTGCTGCTGGCAGGCTGCGGCGCGATGGGCGGCCACCATGGCGCCATGGGCCATGGTGGCAACAACGCCACCGCGACGCATGGCCTGACGGCACTGCAGAGCCCGCACTCACCGGCCGAGACGATGAACCGGCTCGAAGCCGAGGTGAAGAAGCGCAACCTCGCGGTGGTGGCCCGTATCGACCATGCGGCGGCCGCCCAGCGCATCGGCCAGAGCCTGCGGCCGACCGAACTGCTGATCTTCGGCAACCCGCAGGCCGGCACGCCGCTGATGCAGTGCGCCCAGCTCGCGGGCATCGACCTTCCGATGAAGGCCCTGGTGTGGACCGATGCGGCCGGCCAGACCTGGCTCGGCTACAACGACCCGCAGTGGCTGATGCACCGGCATGGCCAGCGCGACTGCGCCGCGGCCGAGCCCGTGGGCAAGGCACTGGCCGGCATTGCCGCCGCCGTGGTGGCCAAGTGATGGCGCAAGTCATGGAGCAGGTTGCCCTGCAGAAGGCTCCAGCGCCAGAGGTCGGATCGGCGCCCGGGCGCAGCTGCCCGCTGCACTACCGGTACCGGCCCGAGGACTTCGCCATCGCCGCACCCGAGCACCTGCGCTCGCTCGACGTGCTGTACGTCGTGGGCGGCCTGTACGGCAACCCGCTGGCGCTGGACCGTGTGCTGGAGATGTTCGACCGGGAGCGCGGGCGCAAGCGGCTGGTGTTCAACGGCGACTTCCACTGGTTCGATGCCGACCCGGAGGTCTTCGCGCGGGTGCAGCGGGACGTGCTGGCGCACGAGGCGCTGCGCGGCAACGTCGAGACCGAGCTGGCCGATCCCGATGCAGAAGCAGACGCCGGCTGCGGCTGCGCCTACCCGGACTGGGTCGGCGACGGCGTGGTCGAGCGCTCCAACCGCATCCTGGCCCGCCTGCGCACCGTGGCCAACGCAAGGCAGCGCGCCGAGCTGTCGGCGCTGCCAATGTGGCAGCGTGCCGACGTGGGACCGCTGCGGCTGGGTATCGTGCATGGGGACGCTACCTCGCTGGCGGGATGGGGCTTCGCGCAAGAACACTTGCGTGACGCTAAACACCGCGAGCAGGTGGCGAGCTGGTTCGACCGCGCCGACGTCGACGCCTTCGCCTGCACCCACACCTGCTTGCCGGTGTTCCAGGCCATCCGTGGCGGGCCAGGCGGCCAGCCACGATGGGTGCTGAACAACGGTGCGACCGGCATGCCCAACTTCCAGGGCGATCGTGCCGGCTTGCTGACGCGTCTGGCGGTGTCACCGTTTGAGGGTCATGAGCGCCGATTCGGAATGGCCTTGGCTGCAGGCGAAGTTCACGTTGATGCGATCGGCGTCGAGTTCGATGCCGATGCGTGGCTCAGACGCTTCGGCCACCAGTGGCCGCCCGGCAGCGACGCGCACCTGTCCTACTTCGACCGCATCGCCGAGGGACCAGCCTTCGTCCCCCGCGAGGCCCTGCGGGACGTGCAGGGGGAGCCCCTGTCGTGACGCCCGTCGATATCCCGGAGTCCTTCGAGCGCATCATGGGCTGCGAGGCGCGCGAACTGCTGGCGTGGCTGCCGGTGGCCCTGCCGAACGCGGAGGTGATCGTCGAGCATGCCTCGCAGCAGGCCATCGCGCACTGGCCGGGCGGGTCGCTCAGGCTGGCGTGGGAGGTCATGGAGCCGCGCCGCATCGCATTGCTGCAGATTCCCCAGCTTCGGGTGAGCTTTCGCTACGTCGGATTCGACGCCGACCGCCGGCGCGACATCCAGAGGCGCTTCGATCTGGCCACCCAGCGGGGCGGCGGCTGAGTCGGCCGTCGCGACGCTCCATCGAAACTGGAAGGATCCAGCACATGCTCGCCATCATCGGAGGCACCGGCCTCTACGATTTGCCAGGACTGCAGCTCATCGACCGGCTGTCGGACACCACGCCCTTCGGGATGCCGTCAGGCGACATCGTCCGGGGGCGTCTGCACGATCACGAGATCCTGTTCCTCGCCCGCCACGGCGCTGGCCATCGGCTGCTGCCGCACGAAGTGAACTACCGGGCCAACGTCTTCGCGCTCAAGCGCGCGGGTGCCACGATGCTGCTCGGGTTCTCGGCCGTCGGCAGCCTCGCACTGGAGGTTGCGCCCGGCATGCTGGCCATGCCCGAGCAGTACGTCGACTGGACGCGGGGAGGCCGCGAGCGAACATTCTTCGGTGACGGGGTCGCGGCCCATGTGTCGACGGCGCGTCCGGTGAGTGCGGCCCTGGTCGGTGCCGTCGAGGCCGCGGCGCAACGGGTGGGCGCCCGCCTGGCCAGGGGGCTCACCTACGCTTGTGTGGAGGGCCCGCGCCTGGGCACGCAGGCCGAGAGCCACCTGCTGCGACAACTGGGTTGCCACCTGGTCGGCATGACCAACGTGCCGGAGGTGTTCCTGGCCCGCGAAGCCCAGATGGCCTACGCCACCGTCGGGCTGGTCACGGACTACGACAGCTGGCTGGACGATCCGGCGCAGCACGTCAGCGTGGGGGCGATCTTCGAGCGCTACGGGCAGACGCTGTCGCTGGCGCGCCAGGTCCTCGACGAGGTGCTGCGTGCACCGCTGCCCGAACCCGAGCCCGACAGCCGTCAGGCCCTGGCCACGGCCTTGCTGACACCCGATGCGGCG
The DNA here is from genome assembly GCA_937864045.1 of uncultured Aquabacterium sp. Taxonomy (GTDB): domain Bacteria; phylum Pseudomonadota; class Gammaproteobacteria; order Burkholderiales; family Burkholderiaceae_C; genus Pseudaquabacterium. The sequence continues at coordinate 8,951 of CALMIF010000305.1, forward strand.
CTCAGCGACGAGCAAAGAACATGGCTGTCTGTGCTCCGCGCGTAGACGCGCCGATGGCGCAGACTCGCCTGGCCGCGCGGGTGTCTGTCGCCGGGCGAGTCGGCGCTGCGGTGATGGGCTTGCTGGCGCCTGGCTGGGTGGCCGCGACGAACCTGGCGCCACTGTCGGGGCCTCCGGGGGCCCAGCCTCCGGCGCCATGGTCCTTCGTCGGGCTGCCCGGCCAGACGCTGCCCGTCACGCGGTTCGTGCTCGAACGCCAGGACACTGGCCTTGTGCTTCGCGTCCAGGCGGCCGCCTCGTACGGGAATCTCGTGCATGAGCTGAAGGGATTGCCGGCAGGGTGGCTGTCCTGGCGCTGGCGGGTGGACCAGCCGCTGGCCTCGGCGGACCTGCGCAGCCGCGAGGGCGATGACGTGGCGCTCAAGGTCTGTGCGCTCTTCGACATGCCGCGGTCCGCGGTGCCCTTCATGGAACGGCAGCTTCTGCGCCTTGCCGAGAGCCGAACCGGCGAGAGCCTGCCCAACGCGACGCTGTGCTACGCCTGGGACCCGTCCTGGCCCGGAGGCAACGTCGTGCCCAATGCCTACAGTGCGCGGGTCCGCTACATCACGTTGGGCTCGGCACCGCGAACGTGGCAAACCGTGCGTCGTGACCTGGCGGCAGACTTCGTGATGGCCTTCGGTGCCGAAACCACGCGCGTCCCCGGTCTTCTGGCCATCGCGGTGGGAGCCGATGCAGACAACACACGCGGCGAGAGCCTGGGCTATGTTGCCGATCTCCACCTGGAGCCAGCGCCGGGGCGCTGATGCCTCCGGACGAAGGACGAACATGACATTCTTTGCCAGCCTTCCACACGACGCCGGTGTCCGGCACATCCTCGGGATCAACCCCGCGGCCGGCCGTGCGCTCATCGAGTTCCACAGCGCGGTGCTGCGGCAGGTCACGGCGCTCACCGCGCCGCACAAGGAGTTGCTGGCGGCCTACGTGTCCGGCCTCAACGCATGCGCCTACTGTCACGGCGTGCATCGCGAGACGGCCGTGGCTTTCGGATTCGAGGAGACGCTGATCGAGCAACTGCTGGCTGATCCGGACTCCGCACCGGTGGAACTGAAGCTGCGCCCGTTGCTGGCCTACGCGCGCAAGCTCACGCTGGAGCCATCGAGGATGGTGCAGGCCGATGCGCAGGCCGTCTTCGCGGCGGGTTGGAGCGAGCGCGACCTGCACGACGCAGTGTTGACGATCGGGCTGTTCAACCTGATGAACAGCCTGCTGGAGGGCCACGGCGTCAAGGGTCAGGACCACTTGTACAAGGACCGAGGTGCCGCGCTGGCACGCGACGGCTACGCGCCGCTGCTCGCGCACTTGCCGGCGTCGCCGACCGAGTGACAGGTCCGCTGTGGGCGAGGCTCACGGCGCCGCTCTGGCGAACAGGCGGCGCCTACCCGCCGAGTACCGCCTTCACGAGCTCGTCGAATCCGTCCACCACGTGGTCGTAGGCGCGGTTCGGGTGGGGATCGGGCGGACCATCGGGCCCCCACTCCAGCGCCCGGCGGACAAATGCGGTCTGCATGCCGGCATCCTGCGCGGCATTGAGGTCGAAGTTGTGGCAGGCCACCATCAGGGTGTCTTCAGTGTTCAGGCCCAGCCACTTCAGCGCCGTGTCGTACGCCTCGCGATGCGGTTTGTAGACACCGATCATCTGGCATGAGACGACGGCATCCCATGCGAGCCCGTTGAGTCGCGACACATCCACGACGAGCGGCAACGGCAGCATCGTGAACGAGACGACGGGCACCTTTCCTCGCAAAGTCGCCAGCGCGGGCGGAAAGTCGGGCCAGGCGCGCAGCCGATGCCAGCCCCGCCAGAGCTGCTGCCGGCTGTTCGCGTCGAGCGCCGGGATGCCGAAGTGGGCGACCGTTTCGTCGAGCGCGCGCAGGTGCACGTCGTCCATGTCGAAGTCGGGCCTGACCTGACCCACGATCGCCCGCATCGACCGGCGCCGCCACTCGTTGACGAACTTGCTCGGGTCGACGGCCTGCAACGGCCCGGCGCCGAGAGCACGCAACTCGTTAACCAGGGAGCCGTGCCAGTCGAGCACCGTACCGCCGGTGTCGAAGAGGATGGCTCGCGGCGCCACCATCACACCGCCCCCGCGTACTCGCCGCGTGCCGGATAGTCCTTGGCCAGTGCGAAGTCGATGGCTGCCAGCAATTCGTCGAAGTGCGGCCTGGCGAACGGCATGGTCTGCACCGCGCCGTAGTAAAGCGTCCCGTCGGGACGGACGACGAAGACACCCGGCTCGGAGAATAGGGCCGGCTCCTCGATGCCGATCGAGGTCTGGCCGCGCGATGTGCTGATGTACAGGCCCCATTCACGCGCCATCGCCAGCGGCAAGCCGTAGCCAATGCGCAGGTCGGGCGCACGCAGCTTGTCGGCCAGGGCTTCGGCGCGCTCGCGGGTGTCGCTCGAGATGGCGACGACCTGGACGCCACGCTTGTCGAACTCCGGCTGCAGGCGCGCCAGCTCGAGGAGGTACTTCAGGCAGATCGGGCAGTGCAGGCCCCGGTAGAAGACGACCAGCGTGAAGTTCTGCGGCGTTTCGCTGGTCAGCAGGTAGCCGCCGTGGGTGAGCGTGGGCACGCTCAGTGCGGGGACCGGACGTCGGGGCATCAGCATCGGCAAGGCTCCTGCGGGCAAGGGGGACAAGGCTTGGCGCAGCTCGCGCCTGAAGACCCGCAATTTTGACGGTCGCGCGGAACGAATGGTGATTTATGGTCTCGAAAGATACACTTTACGTCCCATGGAAGACCGCATAGATCGGCTCACCGGACTGCTGCACCGCTTCGGCCTGCGTGCACGCGTTCTGCATGGCGGCACCCTTCGTGGCGCTCTTCAATTCGATCGGCGCACCGGGGTCAGTCACCTGCACGTGCTGCGCGAAGGCGCCATCGAGCTGACCGAAGGCAGAGGACAGGTGATCCGCCTGAACAACCCATCGGCGCTCTTGTTCCCCCGGGCGGACTCGCACCGGATCGTGGCTGGCGAGGGCGGCGCCGAGTTGCTGTGCGCAGCCATCGAGTTCGGGTCGGGCGACGAGAACCCGCTGCTGGGCAGCTTGCCGCCCATCATGTGCGTGCCGGTGACCGAGTTGTCAGCCATGGATGCCACGCTCGGGGTCCTGTTCGCCGAAGCCAGTGCAAGACGCTGTGGGCACTCCACCGTGCTGGACCGGCTGACGGAAGTCTTGTTCGTTCAGCTCATGAGGTATGCAATCGAGCATCGACTCGTGGAAGGTGGCGTGGTCGCTGGGCTTGCGGATGTGCGCCTGGCGCGGGCGCTGACGGCCATGCACGACGATCCCGCTCGAAACTGGTCGCTCGCCTCGCTTGCCGCCACGGCGGGCATGTCGAGGTCACGCTTTGCAGCACGCTTCGCCGAGATTGTCGGTGTCCCAGCGATGGAGTACCTGACCCGGTGGCGCATCGGCGTGGCGCAGGGGCTTCTTCGCCAAGGACGGCCTGCCAAGGTGGTGGCCCAGGAGGTGGGGTACGGACGAAGCAGCACGTTCGGCCGCGCATTCGCGCATGTGGTCGGAGCGACGCCGACATCATGGTTGCGCTCGATCGATGGATGAAGCGTGCGTCTGGACCTGTCGTTGAACGGTTGGGCTCAGCGTCCGCTTGGCACCGATTAGGGTGAGTCCAAGTCCTTGAACTCTGCGGCAGCAACCGCTGC
>CALMIF010000306.1 GCA_937864045.1 uncultured Aquabacterium sp.
TCCGCCAAGATCGCCTCCAACTCCGCCAGCGCCCCGTTCAGTTCCTCCACCGCCTCGCGCGCCAGCACCGCCGGCTCGGGCAGGTCGGCGGCGTCCTCGGTGCTGTCGTCCTTCAGCCAGCTGATGTCCAGGCTGTCGCCGCGCGCCCGCACCGCCTCGCGCGTGAAGCAGCGCCAGCGGCCGCCCTCCCCTGTGTCGTGCCGCTCGCTTTGGCCGTTGGGGTCGTCGCCGTAGGCGGTGATGAAGGCATCGAAGTGCGCATGGGTCAGCGGCGTGCGCTTGCCGAACTTGGGCATGTTGGCGCGCAGGTCGTGCACCCACACCACGTCGGTGCTGCCGGTGGCCGCGGCGCTGACCTTCTGGAAGAACAGCACATTGGTCTTGACGCCCTGGGCGTAGAAGATGCCGGTGGGCAGGCGCAGGATGGTGTGCAGGCGGCACTTGTCCATCAGGTCGCGGCGGATGTCGGCGCCCACGCCGGCCTCGAACAGCACGTTATCGGGCAGCACCACGGCCGCGCGCCCGCCGTCCTTCAGCCCGCGCACGATGTGCTGCAGAAACGCCAGCTGCTTGTTGCTGGTGGCAAAGGTCAGGTCGTCGCGCGTGGGGCCGCCGCCTCCACGTGCGGTGCCGAACGGCGGGTTGCTCAAGATGATGTCGGCACGCGGCAGCGCAGCGCCGGCGCTGCCCAGGGTGTTGCCCAGGTGCACCACGCCCTCGGCGTCCCCTTCCATGCCGTGCAGCAGGCAGTTCATCAGCGCCAGGCGGCGGGTGCCGGCCACCAGCTCCATGCCAAGGTAGGCGTGCTGGCGCTGGAACTGCCGTCGCCGCTCGGTCAGGTCGTACAGCTGGTCGGTGCGGGCCTTGATGTACGTGTCGGCCGCGATCAGGAAGCCACCGGTGCCAGCGGCCGGGTCTTGAATCGTCTCGCCGGGCTGGGGGCGGATGCAGGCGATGATGGTGTCGATCAACGGCCGCGGGGTGAAGTACTGGCCGGCGCCGCTCTTGGTCTCGCTGGCGTTTTTCTCCAGCAGGCCTTCGTACAGGTCGCCCAGGCCGTCCTTCGCGGCGCTGAACCAGTCGATGCCGTCCAGGCTCTTGATCAGCTGCTCCAGGTGGCGCGGCTCCTTCAGGCTGGTCTGCGCGTCGGCATAGATGGCGGCGATCAGCGGGTCGTCGCTCTGGCTGAGCTTGAGCAGCGTGGCGCGGTAGTGCTGCAGCAGGTTCACGTCGCTGAGCGTGCTGAGCGTGGACCAGCGGGCGTAGTCGGGCAGGCGGTGCGCGGCCAGGATGCCGCTGGCCTGGTTCTCGTGCTCCATCTTGATGAACAGCAGCAGCACCAGCTCGGTGACGTAGTCGCTGTAGTTGATGCCGTCGTCGCGCAGCACATCACAGAGGTTCCAGAGCTTCTGGACGATGTCGTTCTGGGTCATGGGTGGCCGAGTGGCGATGCAGTGGCGGTGGCTGCTGTCTGGGCGCTGGAATGGACCTGCGGCACATAGCCAGCGCGCAGGGTGTGGACGATGGACGGCGGCGTGAGCACCTGCACCGTGGTGTTGGGCGCCAGTGGCTCGGCCGAGCCGTAGCCGTTGAACGACCAGGGCAGGCAGTCGCCCTGCCCTGCCCCGTCCTGTGGCCAGCGCAACCAGGCGAGCCCGGCGTGGGCGAACATCGCACCCGCGGGCAGGCTGGCGACGGTTGCCTCGCTGGTGCGCTTGGCCTTGCCGGGGCCGATGCGCTCGGCGTGCAGGGTGGCGTCGATGGTGGCGACGGGCGCGATGCCGCGCCCTGCCCCGTCCGCCGTGCCGCCCAGGTTGGCTTGCGTCCAGAGGGTGTTGAACTGCACATGGCGCTGGCGCTGGCAGCTGCGACAAGGCCGGTGGCCGGCGGCCAGCGCGGTGGCCTCGTCGAGGAAGAACAGTTCGCTGTAGGTGTTGGGGCTGAAGGGCCGACGCTTCTGGAACGTGGCGTCGAGCACGCAGTGCACCCAGGCCTTGTGCGCCCAGGGCCGCACCACATGTTGGCCCAGGTGCAGGATGCCGCGGTTGCCCATGCGCGTGCCGCGGTGCGGCACGGCGCGCAGCACGCCCCAGGGGTCGACACGGTTCTGGCGGTGGCCCGAGGCCGTGGCCGGGGAATCGAGGTCGGTCATGCGCTGCGGCTCCAGAGGTGGGTGGCCAGATCGTCCAACACAGGGCTGAGCTGGCCGCCGAGCAGCTTGTCCAGCTGCCGGGCGCCGCCGTCGGTGGCAAAGGCGCGGTTGACGAAGTCGGGGTCGATCACCACTTCCAGCACCAGCTGCTTGGCCAGGCGGTCCAGCCAGCGGCGCTGCACCGGTGTCCACGCACGCTGGGCATGGATGCGCTGCATGGCCCGGGCCACGCGCTCGCCGAACGGCAATAGTGCCTCGCCCAGGGCGGCCTGGCGGATGTGGCCGATGATGCTGGCGGCGATGTCCTGCTGGCTGCGCTGGCGCCAGGCGGCCTGCAGGTTGGCTTCGCTGTAGCCGTGAGCGTCGAGCAGCAGGCGCACTTCGCGCAGCTGCTCGCGGGTCAGGTCCCTGGGCGCGTTGACGACCACGGCCAATGCGGCCGACTGGTTGATCTGCTCACGCACGAAACGGCCGAAGCTGTCGAGGTAGTCCTCGGGCCGGCGGTACGGGCCCCAGCTCTGCTCGCGGGCAATCAGCTCGTCGTTGTGCTGCGACAGGATGGGCATGTAGGCCGTGCCCATCAGCTCCTGCACCTCGGCCAGCTGCACCAGAAGCCGGGTGCTGCGGGCCAAGAAGGCGGCGGCCTCGTCCGGGCCCAGACGGCGCAGGTGCTGGTGCAGCTGGGCCGGGGGCACACCCCAGTGCTGCTCCAGTTCGGCCAGGCGGGCCTGCAGCTTGGGGCGCTGCGGGGCCTGGTGCTGAGCGCGGCGCAGCACGCGCATCAGCTTCTGGTTCAGCTGGTTGAGCACGTCGTGGGCGTGGGTGGTGCCGGGCTGGCTGCCCGGCGCCTGCCGGCTGGCCGGGTCGTTCAGCTCATCGACCAGCTGCGCCAGCGTGATGCGCGGGTCCTTCACCAGCGGCTGCATGGTGTTGACCGGCTGCAGCGCGGCGTAGATGTCGACGGGGTCGTAGATCTTGAACACCGTCTTGCCGATGTCGTCGCAGCGGCGGGTGGCGCGACCGATCATCTGCTCGTAGAGGATGCGGCTGCGCACGCGACGCAGGAACACCAGGTGGCAAATGGCCGGCACGTCAATGCCGGTGGTCAGCAGGTCGACGGTGATGGCGATGCTGGGCAGGCGCTCGTTCTTGTAGCGGCGGATCAGCGTGTCCACCTTGTCGGCCGCGCCGGTGATCTTGCGCACCGCGGCCTCGTTGTACTGGTCGCCGTAGAGGTTGGCGAAGGCCGCGTCGAGCAGGCGCTTGACCATGTCGGCATGGGCGTCGGTGGCGCAGAAGATCAGCGTCTTCTCCTCGCCCGCCGGGTCCAGCTCCTGCGCCAGCTGGTCACAGATGACGCGGTTGAAGTCCTCGTTGATGACGCGCTTGTTGAAGCTCTCGACCTGGAAGTCGAGCTCGTCCTCGAGTTCGGCGGTCTCCAGCTCCCCGGTGGTCAGGTTCAGCGCCTGCACCTGCTCACCGCGGCCGAAGTGGATGCCGTGGCGGCTGAGCAGGGTGTCGTAGCGGATGGGCGGCTCATGGTCGATCAGCCAGTCGTCGGCCACCGCTTCGCGGTAGGAATAGGTGAAGACCGGGCGGCCGAAGATCTCGGTGGTGTGGCGCGCGGGCGTGGCCGTCAGGCCGATGCGCACGGCGTCGAAGTGATCGAGCACGCGGCGGTAGGTGGACAGGTACTGCGCGTGGTCGCGCACCGCGATCTCGCCTTCGGTCATCTCCTGGTCGAGCGCGTAGCCGCGGTGGGCCTCGTCGACGATGACGCAGTCGTAGGCATCGACCGGCGGCGGGTTGTCGCTGGCGAACAGGCGGTGCGCCATGGCCTGCACGGTGGCCACCTGCACGCGGGTCTCGGCCTCGGCCGCCATGTCGCCCAGCCGGGCCAGGTTGTAGATGCGGCTCAGCGGCTGGTTCTGCTCCAGCGGAATCTCGTCGAAGTCATCCTGCGCCTGCGTGCCCAGCGCGTTGCGGTCGACGAGGAAGAGGATGCGGCGGAAGCGCTCGGCCTTCAGCAGCCGGTACATCAGGCCGATGACGGTGCGCGTCTTGCCGGTGCCGGTGGCCATCGCCAGCAGGCAGCGGCTGCGGCCCTCGGCCAGCGCGGCTTCGACGGCGGCGATCGCCTGGGTCTGGTAGGGGCGCAGGCGCAGGTAGGCGACGCCTTCCTGCTGCAGCCGGCGCTGTGCCTCGTCGCGGCTGCGTGTCAGCTGGTCGAGCAGGCCCTGCGGCGAATGGAAGCCGGGCAGCGCGCGGGCGAGGTTGGATGGAGCGCGCAGGTCGCGGAACCAGGTGCCGCTCAACTCGGCCAGCTGTTGGACATAGGGCCGGCCGTTGCAGGAGTAGGCGAACGGCACCTGGAAGTGAGCGCCCTGCCCGTCTGCCCACGGGCCCGGCAGGCCCAGCTGCGTCCAGGCGGTGGTATCGGCATCGGGCGCTTGCAGGCCGCGGGCGTAGCGCTCGGCCTGGCCGATCTTGCCGGCGACGTTTGTGTTGCGGCGCTTGGCCTCCACCGTGGCCAGCGGCACCATGCCGGCGAACAGCACGTAGTCGGCCGCCTGCTGGCCGGGGGCGGGCCATTCGGCGATGGCCAGGTTGCGGCCACGCTGCGGGCGTGCGCCGGACGCGTAGGTCAGGCGTTGGGAGTCGGCCTGCCAGCCGGCGCCGGCGAGCTGGGCGTCGATCAGCCTCCGGGTGGCCGCTTCGTCCAGCAGCACGCTGCGAGCGGCCTGGCCGGCGCGCTGCACAAACTGCTGCTGATCACCGGCACTGGCCTCGCGGTGCGCGCTCTGCAGCTGCGCATCGAACTGCGCCTGCAGTTGCGCGGCCCGGTGCTCGGCTTCCTCGGCCAGGGCCTGGTAGATGGCGGCCTCTTCCTGGGCGCGTGCAGCCAGAGTGCGTTCCTGTTCGGCCTGGGCCTGCTGCAGCCGGGCCAGCTCGGCATGCCGGGCCTGCACGGCCTGGGCGTCGCCCAGTTGCGATTGCAGGTCGGCCAACTGCTGCTGCAGCGTCAGCAGTTGCTGGCTGGGGTCATGCGGCAAGGTGAACGGGCCGGGCCGGAAGTCTGGGTCGCTGCCGAAGCTCCGGTGGAACCAGACCGCCAGCTCGCGCGCAACGCGCAAGGCATCCATGCCCTCACGGTGGGTGACTCTGTAACCCGCTTCATGGGCGGCCAGGTTGCCTGTGCGGCGCAGCAGGTGGAACAGGTCGCGCACTTGGGCATCCAGGCCAAGGCGGGCATCGACCGCGCGCAGCAGTTCGGCCTGGGTGGGTTGTATCAATCGAACGCCCAATCGGGCGGCGATGTCCTGCGTGATGGCCTCGGCCAGCAGGCGCAGCTTGAGCACGCAGCTGGCGGGGTCGAACGGGAACACCCGCTCGGCGGTGGCGCCCAGGTCGGCCAGCAGCGGCGCGTGTTCGGACAGGAAGCTGAAGTTGCCGGGCGACTGCGTCATGGCGCCTTCTTGCGGCTGGTCTTTCTGGCGCGGGCGGGCGGCGCAGGTTCAGACACGGCGTCCGTAGGTGCGCTCAGGGCATAGAACTCATGCAGCTTGGCGGCCAGCAGCCGCTTGTCGGGCAGCTGCGTCTGGTACTGCGCCACGAGTGCCGGCGACAGGCTGCGGCTGAGTGCGTACTCCACCACCTCGCTGTCCTTGGACGCGCACAACAGCACGCCGATCGCGGGGTTCTCGTGCGGCTTGCGCACATCGCGGTCCAGTGCTTCCAGGTAGAAGTTCAGCTTGCCCAGGTGTTCGGGCTGGAAGGCGGTGACCTTCAGTTCGATGGCGACCAGGCAGTTCAGGCCGCGGTGGAAGAACAGCAGGTCGATGTTATGCCGAGGTCGGCATAAGCTGGATTGTTCCGATCTGCGCGTTATTCCGATCCCGCTCATGTTGGCCGCCTGAT
>CALMIF010000307.1 GCA_937864045.1 uncultured Aquabacterium sp.
CCGACGCCGAGGACCTGGACATGCTGCAGGCCATCAGCACCTTCCAGAACCAGCAGACCGGCTACCAGGCGGCGCTGCAAAGTTACGCCATGGTGCAGCGGCTGTCGCTGTTCGACTACGTCAAGTGAGCATCGCGTCAGCGCCGCCGCACACAATCACCGAATGACAGACCACACCGTGCTGGGCCAGGTGGCCCTGGGCTACTCGCCGATGATCGACCGCCACAAGGCGATCACCGCGCTGCGCCTGACCGTCTTTCCGGTCCGCGCCGACAGCCTGCCCGACGTGCATGCCCTGCTGGCCGCGCTGGCCGAGGCCTGGCCCGACCCCGCGCACCGGGTGTCGCTGAACATCGTCGGCGAAACCCTGCTGGACGCCGTGCTGCGCACCGACCTGCCGCTGAACATGATGCTGGAGGTGCCGGCCTTCATGGCCAGCGACCTGGCCTGCACCGACGCGCTGGCGGCGCTGCACACCCGCGGCAACACCCTGCTGATCAAGGGCCGGCCGCTGCAGCCGCTGCCGCGCACCGTGCTGCCGTGCTTCGCCTATTCGATCATCGACCTGGCCGACGAGCGCCGCGACGGCATGCCGCCGCCCGGGGGCGTGTCGCGCAACATCCCGCATGTGCAGGCCGGCGTGCAGACCGGCGCCGAGATGACCGAGGCCTTCGGCCGCGGCGCCATCGCGGTGCTGGGCTGGCCCATCGACGACCCGCTGGCCGCGCGCCCCGCCAGCAGCCGAGGTGCCCAGCCCGAGCTGAGCGCCATCGTCGAGCTGATCAACCGCGTCGACCGCCAGGAGAGCGTGGACCGGCTCGAAGCGGTGATGAAGAACGACCCGACGATGGCGTTCCGGCTGATGCGCTACATCAACTCGCCCGCCTTCGGCCTGGCGGTGGAGGTGACCAGCTTCCGCCACGCCATCATGCTGCTCGGCCACCAGCGCCTGAAGCGCTGGCTGGCCCTGCTGCTGGCCGCCGGCAGCCGCGACCCGGGCATGAAGCCGGTGATCTACGCCGCCGTGCGGCGCGGCCTGCTGATGGAGGAGCTGGGCCGCGACAGCGGCTGCGATGACGAGCGCCGTGGCGAGCTGTTCATCTGCGGCGTGTTCTCGCTGCTCGACCGGCTGATGCAGCAGCCCTTCGCCGACCTGCTGCGCAGCATTCCCACCACCGAGGCGGTGCGCGCCGCCCTGGTCGACGGCAGCGGCCCGCACCAGCCCTACCTGGCCCTGGTGCAGGCCGTGGAGGCTGCGTCCCTGCTGGACATGCGCGACGCCACCGCCGCGCTGATGATGACGCCGCAGGCCGTCAACCAGGCGGTGCTGCGGGCCCTCGTCGCCGCCCGCCAGCTCGACTGAACCCGCGTCCGCGGCGGGGCAGGGCGGGGCAACCCCGCCGCTAAACTGCCCGGATGTCCCTGCTGCCGCGCCCCGCCACGCTGCCGTCCAACGCCCAGCTGACGGCCCTGCTCGACGGCATCGACGACCTGCTGCTGCTGGTGCTGGACGCCCGCCTGCGGGTGAGCTACCGCAACCCCGCGGCGCAGCGCCTGCTGGGCTGCGAGGCCGGCCAGCCGGTCGACCAGGCCCTGGCCTGGCTGCAGCCCGCGGCACGTGCCGCCGTGCACCAGGTGCTGGCCGGCCCGGCGGCGGCCGACACCGCCCCCACGGTGTCGCTGGACCTGGCCGACGGCCCGCTGCGCGGCCAGCGCCTGCCGCTGACCCTGCAGCGCAGCGCCGGCGGCGGCTGGGCGCTGCGGGGACCCGCCAGCCCGCCCGAACCGCCGCAGCCGCGGCTGCCGGCCGGCGCCACCAGCGAGCTGGTGCGCCTGCTCTGGGATTCGCCCCAGCCGCTGACCGTGCAGGACCGCCAGTTCGTCACTGTGGCCGCCAACCGCGCCTTCTTCGACGCGGTGGGCCGCAGCCCGGATCAGGTGCTGGGCCACGACCCGCTGAGCTACCTGAACCTGGAGCCTGGCGCGGTGGCAGCCCTGGAGGCGCAGCGCCGTGGCTGGCTGGCCGCGCTGGACGCCGGCCACCAGCTGACCGAGGTGATGGAGCGCCAGCTGGTCGACGCCCAGGGCCGGCTGCGCCATTTCCGCTCGGCGCCGCGCTGGGTCAGCGCCGACGACGGCGCGCCCCTGTTGCTGGCCCTGCTGCAGGACGTGACGCCCGAGCACCAGGCCCGCGATGCGGCGGCGCAGTGCGACACCCAGCTCGACCAGTGGTTCGACCTCAGCCCGATCGGCATGCTGGTCTACGACGGCACTGGCCAGGTGGTGCGCAGCAATGCCGCCTTTGCCGAGCTGGTGGGCCATGTGCCGGCCCAGCTGCTGGGCGCGCCGGCCGACCTGTGCGGGCTGCTGGCCTGGCAGGGCGACCAGCCCGCGCCGGCGCTTCGGCCCGGCCAGCCGCCGCTGGAGGTGCTGGCCACCCTGGCCCTGCCCGACGGCCGCCGCCAGCGCCTGCGGGCGCGCCTGCGCGCCTTCGCCAGCGCCCGCGGTGCCACCCAGGTGATGGCGGTGGTCGAGGACCGCAGCCTGGAGGACGAGCACGACCTGGCGCAGCTGGAGATCGGCGCGCTGATGGACACCGCCAGCGTCGGCGTGGCCACCTACGAGGCCTCGCGCGGCTGGCTGCAGGCGCGCCCGGCGCGCAGCGGCGCGGCGGCTGCCCCCAACGGCGGCGCGCCGCCGGGCCTGGCCGCCGGCCTGCAGTCGATCGGCCGTGACCAGGTCGACCCCGCCTCGCGCGACGAGTTCGAGCGCCTGCAGCGCGCGCTGCGCGAGGGCCGGCGCGCCCAGGTGCGTTACGCGGTGCAGGTGCCCGACCTGGGCACGCGCTGGCTGCTCACGCGGGTGGAGCCCGGCGAGCTGACCGGCGGCCGGGCTGCGCTGTCGGTGGTGACGCTGGACGTCACCGAGCAGGAGGACGCGCACCGCCGCAGCGAGCAGCTGCTGCGCGAGCTGCAGGGCGTGCTCGACGGCAGCAGCGCCGGCATCGCCACCCTGCGCGGGCCGCGCCTGGTGCGCTGCAACCGCAGCTTCGAGGCGATGCTGGGCCTGCCCCCCGGGGCGGCGGCCGGCGCTCCACTGGCCGACCTGCTGGCCGACCAGCCCGCGGTGCAGGCCCTGCTGCGCCAGGCCCTGGACGACGCCGACACCACCACCGCTGTCCCCGCCGGTGCGGAGGCCCGCCTGGAGACCGAGTTCTCGCGCGCCGGCCCCGACGGCCGGCCGGTCTGGCTGGCGCTGTCGGCCCGCCGCGCCGCCGCCGCGGCCGATGGCGCGCCCGAGCTGGTGCTGGTGCTGACCGACGTCACCCGGCTGAAGGCCCAGCAGGCCGAGCTGGAGGCGCTGGCGCGCGAGCGGGCGCTGATGTTCAGCCTGAGCGACGTCGGCCTGACCTGGCTGCGCGGCACCACCATCGAGCGGGCGAACACCGCGATGGCGCGGCTCACCGGCTACGGCGAGGAGGCGCTGCAGGGCATGCCGCTGTCGGCGCTGTTCCAGGACGCGCAGGACTTCGAGGCGCAATGGCAGCAGGAGCAGCGCAGCCTGGCCGACAGCGGCCGCTGGCAGGGCGAGCGGCGCCTGCGCCGGCGCGACGGCCGCACGCTGTGGGTGCAGGTCAGCAAGCGCCGGGTCGACGATGCCGACGCGGGCGCCGGCCTGATCTGCAGCTATGTCGACGTCGACGAACGCCGCCGCGCCCGCGAGGCGGTGCAACTGCAGGCCGAACGCACGCGGGCCATCCTCGACTCGGTGCTGGTGGGCATCGTCACCGTGGGGGCGGGCGGCATCGAGTGGATGA
>CALMIF010000308.1 GCA_937864045.1 uncultured Aquabacterium sp.
GCTCGTAGAGCTGGTCGTTGCGCGCCTCGTCCACCCGCGGCGCCTGGCTGGTCGGACCGATGAACAGGCCCGAGAACAGGTAGCTCAGGCTCGGATGGTTGTGCCAGTAGGCCAGCAGCGAGCCCAGCACGTCGGGCCGGCGCAGGAAGGGGCTGTCGGCCGGCCGGGCGCCGCCCAGCACGAAGTGGTTGCCGCCGCCGGTGCCGGTGTGCCGGCCGTCGAGCATGAATTTCTCGGTCGACAGCCGCGACTGCCAGGCTGCGTCGTAGAGGAATTCGGTGTGCTCGACCAGCTCGGTCCAGTCGTGCGCCGGGTGGATGTTGACCTCGATGACACCCGGGTCGGGCGTGACCTGCAGCAGCTTCAGGCGCGGGTCGCGCGGCGGCGGATAGCCTTCCAGCACCAGGGTCACGCCCTGGGCGGCGGCCGTGGCCTCGACCGCGGCCAGCAGTTCCAGGTAGTCCTCCAGCACCTGCAGCGGCGGCATGAAGACGTAGAGCACGCCACTGGCCTGGCCCACGGCCTCGGCCTTCGGCCCGTTGGCGCGGCGCGGGTCGCGCACCTCGACCACCAGGGCGGTGCGGGTGATCCAGGGCGCCGACTCACCCCGCGCCGGGCTGCGGCCGTCGGCCGGCGTGTCGACGAGGGCACCGGAGGCGCTGTCGCCGCCCTGCCCCGCCAGGCCCGTCGCGCCGGCCAGGCCGGCCATCGCCCCGCCGCCGCCCAGCAAGCCGGTGCCGGCCGCATCTGCCCCGCCTCGCGCCTGCAAGGCGACCACGCCGCCCTCGGCAAAGCCGCCGCCCACCACATGGGCAGCGTACTGGCTGCGGATGGCCGCGGCCGCCGGCAGCGCGTCGCGCGGCGCGAACGGGTCGCTCTCGATGTGGTACGGGTAGTCGGTGGTCTTCACCCAGGGCAGGCTGTCCAGTGGCAGCCGGTAGCCCATTGGCGAGTCGCCCGGGTGCAGGTACATGCGCTCGTCGCGGAAGAACCAGGGCCCCGTCTGCCAGCGGCTGCCGGCCAGGGCCGGGCCGCCCTCGGCACGCTTGAGCGGAAGCGCATAGCCCACCGGGTGGGCCAGCCCCTGCTCGAACACCCGGCGCAGGCGGATGCGCTCCATCTCGTCGTCGAGCTTGGCATCGAAGGGGTCGACGTTGACCGGCAGCCGGCGCTCGCGCCAGAGGTGGTACCAGGTGTCCTCGTAGCCGGCCTGCACGTGCTTGTCGGTCACCCCGATGCGCGCGCAAAGTGCCGCCATGAAGGCCTGGGCATCGGCGCTGGTGTACTGGGTGGGATGCCGCTCGTCGGTGAACAGCGCCGGGTCGTGCCAGCAGGGCTGGCCGTCGGCGCGCCAGCAAATGCTGAGTGCCCAGCGCGGCAATTGCTCACCCGGGTACCACTTGCCCTGGCCGAAGTGCAGGAAGCCGCCCTGGCCGTAATGGTCGCGCAGCCGGTGCACCAGGTCGGTCGCAAACAGCCGCTTGGTCGGGCCCAGGGCGTCGGTGTTCCATTCCGCGCCGTCGCGGTCGTCCACGCTGACGAAGGTGGGCTCGCCACCCATGGTCAGGCGCACGTCGCCGGCGTCCAGCTTGGCATCCACCGCCTCGCCCAGGGCCAGCACCCGGGCCCACTGGTCCTCGGTGTAGGGCTTGGTGACGCGCGGCGATTCCCAGATCCGCGTGACCTGCATGTGGTGCGAGAACGTGACCTCGCACTCGTCGATGGCGCCCGAAATCGGCGCCGCGCTGCCGGGCGTGGGTGTGCACGCCACGGGAATGTGGCCCTCGCCGGCCAGCAGGCCCGAGGTCGGGTCCAGCCCGATCCAGCCGGCGCCAGGCAGGAAGACCTCGCACCAGGCGTGCAGGTCGGTGAAGTCGACCTCGGTGCCACTGGGGCCGTCCAGCGCCTTGACGTCGCTCTTCAGCTGGATCAGGTAGCCCGAGACGAAGCGCGCCGCCAGACCCATGTGGCGCAGGGTCTGCACCAGCAGCCAGCCGCTGTCGCGGCAGCTGCCGCTGCCCAGGGTCAGGGTCTGCTCGGGCGTCTGCACGCCCGGCTCCATGCGGATCAGGTAGCGGATGTCGCCCTGCAGCCGCTGGTTGAGGCCGACCAGGAAGTCGATGGTGCGCTGTTCCTTGCGGTCGATCGTCGCCAGGAAGGTCGCAAAGGCCGGCGTCGCCGGCTCGGTGACGAGATACGGCTGCAGTTCGAGCTTCGTTCCCTCGTCGTAGCGGAACGGGAAGTTCTCCGCCGCCGGCTCCAGGAAGAAGTCGAACGGGTTGTAGACCGACATCTCGGTCACCAGGTCGACGGTGACCTTGAACTCGGTGGTGGGCTCCGGGAAGACCAGGCGCGCCAGGTGGTTGGCGAAGGCATCCTGCTGCCAGTTGATGAAGTGGCTTTCGGGCTCGACCTTCAGGCTGTAGCTCAGGATGCGGCTGCGGCAATGCGGCGCCGGGCGCAGCCGCACGATGTGCGGCGACATGCCCACGCGGCGGTCGTAGGTGTAGTGGGTGACGTGGTTCAGCGCGACATGAATGGACACAGGCGACTTTCAGGCAGGTCAGGCAGGAACAAGGAAGTCGCGCGAGATGCCCGCGCCGATGTCGTTCACGCGGTCGAGGAACTGCGTCAGGTAGGCATGCAGCCCGGTGGCCAGGATCTCGTCGATGCG
>CALMIF010000309.1 GCA_937864045.1 uncultured Aquabacterium sp.
GCCGGCTTCACCATCCACAGCGCGGTGCACGCCGCCCGGCATGACGCCACCTGCGTGCTGCACACCCACACCGTGGCCGGCGTGGCGGTGTCGTCGCTGGCCTGCGGCCTGCAGCCCTGCAACCAGTGGGCGCTGCAGTTCCACGACCGCGTGGCCTACCACGCCTTCGAGGGCATCGCCCTGGACCACAGCGAGCGGGAGCGCCTGGTGGCCGACCTGGGGCCGAGCAAGCGTGCGCTGATCCTGCGCAACCACGGCCTGGTGACCCTGGGCCGCACCGTGGCCGAAGCCTTCATCCTGATGCACAACCTGGACCGCGCCTGCAAGGTGCAGCTGGCGATCCAGGCCAGCGGGCAGCCCATCCACCCTGTGTCGCCCGAGGTGGCCGAGCGCACTGCGCGCCAGTACGAGAGCGGCGACTCCAGCCGCCTGCCCGGCGCACCCGACCCCAACGCCCGCGAGTGGCGCGCGATGCTGCAGCGCCTGGGCCCGCCCACCACGGCCAGCTGGCGCGACTGATCCACCGCCCTCACCCACCGTCAACCCCGACAAGGAAGCCTCCCGATGAAACGTCGCCAACTGATCCAACTGGGCGCCAGCACCGGCCTGGGCCTGAGCATCGCCGGCGTGCCGCTGGAACTGCTGGCCCAGGGCAGGAAGGGCGGCACGATCAACGTGCTGGTGCAGCCCGAGCCGCCCGGGCTGATGATGGGCATCGTGCAGAACGGCCCCACGCAGCTGATCAGCGGCAACATCTACGAGGGCCTGCTGCGCTACGACGACAAGCTCAACCCGCAGCCGCAGCTGGCCACCAGCTGGGCGATGAGCAAGGACGGCAAGACCTACACCTTCAAGCTCAAGCCCGGCGTGAAGTGGCACGACGGCAAGCCCTTCACCAGCGCCGACGTGGTGTTCTCGGTCGACGTCTTCCTGCGCAAGACCCACGCCCGGCTGCGCGGCAACCTGGAGGCGGTGGAGGCCATCAAGGCCATCGACCCGCTGACGGTGGAGTTCACCCTCAAGTACCCGTTCGGCCCCTTCCTGGGCATGTTCGAGAACGGCACCATGCCGATGGTGCCCAAGCACCTCTACGAAGGCACCGACTTCGCCACCAACCCGGCGAACGCCACGCCCATCGGCACCGGGCCGTTCAAGTTCAAGGAATGGGCCAAGGGCTCGTACATCCTGCTGGAGGCCAACCCGGCCTACCACGTGGCCGGCGTGCCGCTGGTCGACAAGGTGTACTACCACGTCATCCCCGACGCGGCGGCGCGCGCTGCGGCGTTTGAATCGGGCAAGGTCGACATCGTGCCCGGCGGCGGTGTCGAGTACTTCGACGTGCAGCGCCTGGCCAAGCTGCCCGGCGTGGCGGTCAGCACCAAGGGCTGGGAGTTCTTCTCGCCGCACTCGTGGTTGTGGATCAACAACCGCAAGGCGCCGATGAACAACGTCAAGTTCCGCCAGGCGCTGATGCACGCCATCGACCGCGAGGCCATGGCCAAGATCGCCTGGTACGGCTTCGCCAAGCCGGCCACCGGGCCGTTCAACAGCAGCATCAAGTTCGCCAGTGCCGACGTGCCCAAGTACCCCAAGGACATCGCCAAGGCCAAGAAGCTGCTGGAAGAGGCCGGCTACAAGGGCGAGACCATCCGCCTGCTGCCCCTGCCCTACGGCGAGAGCTGGCAGCGTCAGGCCGAGATGGTGCGCCAGGGCCTGACGCAGGCCGGCATCAAGGTGGAGCTGGTGGCCACCGACGTGGCCGGCTGGAACCAGCGCCTGAACGAGTGGGACTACGACCTGGCCTTCACCTACCTCTACCAGTACGGTGACCCGGCCCTGGGCGTGGCGCGCAACTACACCAGCCAGAACATCGCCAAGGGCTCGCCCTTCAACAACGTGGAGGGCTACGTGAACAGCCGCGTCGACGCGCTGTTTGCCGCCGGCGCCCGCGCCACCGACCCCGACTCGCGCCAGAAGGCCTACCTGGAGGTGCAGAAGCTGCTGGTCGAGGAAGTGCCCGTGGCCTGGCTGCACGAGATCAACTTCCCCACGCTGTACCGCAGCAAGGTGCAGAACCCGATCAGCTCGGGCATCGGGCTGAACGACAGCATGGGCCGGGCATCCCTGGCTTGAACGCGCCGGAGCCACGACGATGAAGCGCCTGCAGTACATGGCCACCCGCGTGCTGCAGGGCCTGCTGGCCTTGCTGGTCATCGCCACGGTGAACTTCATGCTGGTGCGCGCCGCGCCGGGCGACCCGGTGGCGGTGCTGGCCGGCGAGGCCGGCGCCAGCGACGCGCAGTTCGTGGCCCAGCTGCGCGCGCAGTTCGGGCTCGACCAGCCGGTGTCCACCCAGCTGGGGCGTTACCTGGGCCATGTGGTGCAGGGCGACCTGGGCTTCTCCTACCGCCAGCAGCAGCCGGTGCTGGCCCTGATCGCCGAGCGCCTGCCTGCCACCCTGCTGCTGACCGGCAGTGCCTTCGTGCTGTCGCTGCTGTTCGGCGTGGCCCTGGGCGCCATTGCCAGCCGCAAGCCGGGCAGCTGGATGGACAGCGCCATCACCGTGGTGGCCCTGGTCTTCTACGCCACCCCGTTGTACTGGCTGGCGATGATGGCGGTGCTGCTGTTCAGCGTGCAGCTGGGCTGGCTGCCCGGCTTCGGCCACATGACGGTGGGCGCCGACCTGCAGGGCGCCGCCCGGCTGTGGGACATGCTGCAGCACCTGCTGCTGCCGGCGCTGACGCTGGCGCTGTTCTACATGGCGGTCTATGCCCGCATGACCCGTGCCGCGATGCTGGAAGTGGCGCAGCAGGACTTCGTCAAGACCGCCCGCGCCAAGGGCGTGGCACCGGGACGCATCCTGCGTGCCCATGTGCTGCGCAACGCCCTGCTGCCGGTGGTCACGCTGGCCGGCATCCAGGCCGGCGGCATGATCGGCGGCGCCGTGCTCACCGAGACGGTGTTCGCCTGGCCCGGCATCGGCCGGCTGATGTTCGACGCCCTGCTGCAGCGCGACTACAACCTGCTGCTGGGCTGCTTCCTGGTCACCGCCGCGATGGCGGTGCTGTTCAACCTGCTGACCGACCTGGTCTACACGCTGGTTGATCC
>CALMIF010000310.1 GCA_937864045.1 uncultured Aquabacterium sp.
CCGTTAATGGCGGCGATGACGGGCTTCTTGCAGTCGTATACCGCCAGCGACACGCGCCCGCCGGTGTCGCGCACGCCGTTGACGATGGCGGGGTCGTCCCAGCGTGCCTCCTGCTCGGCCAGGCTGGGGTTCAGCGATTCGTCCAGCCCGAACACGTTGCCGCCCACCGACAGGTCCATGCCCGCGCAGAAGGCCCGGCCGGCGCCGGTGACGACCACCGCGCCGACCGCGTCGTCGGCGCTGGCGCGGTTGTAGGCGTCGATCAGCTCCTCGGCCATCGTGGTGGTGAAGGCATTGAGCTGCTCGGGGCGGTTGAGCGTCAGCGTCAACACACGCTTGTCGATCTGCCAGGAAAGGGTGCTGTAGCCCATGGGGATGCTCGCGGAAAAGAGTTCAGCCGGCGAGGATAGGCGGACGCGGCCGGCCGCTGCGTCGCCCGGGCGACCGGGCCGGCTTCAGCGCACCTCGCCGCGCACCAGGCGCAGCACCGCGTCGGCGAACAGGGCCGGCACCTCCTGCGGCATGTTGTGGCCCACGCCCGGCACCACCGCGTGGTCGCGCGGGACGGTGAAGCGGTGGGCGTGCTGGGCAGCGGTGGCCGGCGGGCGCACGCCGTCGTCGGCGCCGTCGAAGGTCAGCGTGGGCACGGTGATCGCGGGCTGCGGCGCCAGGCGGGCCTCGATGCCGGCCAGCGCCGGGTCGCCCGCCACCAGCCCGAAGCGGTGGCGGTAGCTCTGGATCACCACGTCGACGAAGTCCGGGTTGTCGAAGGCGGCGGCGCTGCGCTCGAAGCTGGCGTCATCGAAGGCCCAGGTCGGCGACCAGGTGCGCCACAGCAGGCGGCACAGGGCAAGCCGGTCGGCCACCGGCGGGCCGTTCTTCGGCCCGGCGTCGACGTCCCCGATGCGCAGCACGCCCGCATCGACGAACTGCAGCGCCGGCATCGGGCTCACGCCGCCAGCACCTTCAGCAGCCAGGCGTTGAGGTCGGCGATTTCCTCGGCGCAGACGCTGTGTTCCATCGGGTAGTCGTGCCATTGCACCGGCTGGCCCAGCGCCACCAGCGCATCGCGCGTGGCCGTGCCGCGGGCCAGGGTGACCATCGGGTCGTGGCGGCCATGGGCCAGGAAGACCGGCGTGTCGCGGTTGGCCACGCTGCGTTCGGCTGCGGTGGTCGCGGCCAGCGGCAGGTAGCCCGACAGCCCGACCAGCCCGGCCAGGCGCTGCGGTGCGCGCAGGCCAGTGAGCAGCGTCATCGCGCAGCCCTGCGAGAAGCCCATGAGCACGGTGCGCGACGGCGCGATGCCGCGCGCTGCCTCGCGGTCCAACAGCACCTGCACCGCGGCGGCTGACTGGCGCAGGCCGGGTTCGTCTTCGCCGAACTTGCCGCCGGGGCCGAGGATGTCGTACCAGGCCCGCATCGGCATGCCGCCGTTCAGCGTGACCGGCCGCACCGGCGCATGCGGGAAGACGAAGCGCACGTCGCCGATGGGCGACAGGTCCAGCTCCTCGGCGATGGGCACGAAATCGTTGCCGTCGGCGCCCAGGCCGTGCAGCACCACGATGCTGGCCACCGGGGCGGGGCCAGACTGCAGTTCGAGGGTGTCGAGGGTCATGCCGGCCAGCATAGCGGGCCCGCCGCAGGGGCGCCGGGTGCGGGCCGTAGCATCGCGGCCTGCTGCACACGGCCTGGCCATGCCCCTCCGACACGCTGCCGCCGAGCCCCTTGCCGATCCGCACGCGCCGCTGCGGGTGGCGGTGCTGGGCCGTTTCGAGGTCCGGCTGGGCGGGCAACTGCTGCGCCTTCCCTACGGCAAGGTGGCCGGGCTGCTGGCCCACCTGCTGCTGCAGCCCCAGCCCCACCCGCGCGAGCAACTGACCGAGCTGCTGTGGCCCGACCACGAGGCCGAGACCGCGCGCGCCAACCTGCGCAAACGCCGTGCATGCGCTGTGTCGGACCCTGGGCGTGCACCGCGTGGTGGCCGACCGGACGAGCGTGCGCCTGCTGCTTGCCGACGGCGATGCCACCGACCTGATGCCGCTGGCCGCCGCCCTGCAGCGGCCGCTGGGCCCGGCCGATCTGCCGCTGCTGCAGCAGCTGGACGCCTGCGCGGCCACGCCGGTGGCCTGCTGTGGCGGGCCCGCCGGGCAGCGGCAAGAGCCGGCTGGCGCGCTGGGCGGTGCAGCGCTTCGGCGAAGGGGCACACACCCGCTGGGTGGCGGCACGGCAGGCCCACCACGATGCGCCGTACGGCCCGTTGGCCGAGGCGCTGCGCAGCGAGATCGGCCTGCAGCCGGTCGCCGCCGCCGCCGGCCGGATGGTCGCCGCGCTGTGCCTGCTGTCCGCCAGCCTGGGCGCGCCCACCGGCGCCGGGGCAGCCGCACTGCAGTGGATCGGCAGCGGCCCGAACAGCAACTTCAGCGCACGCAACGCCGTCACGCGGCTCACCAACTGGTGGCCGCAGAGCGGCTTCCCGACATCGACCTGCTGCCTGCCAACGGCGACAGCCTGAGCTTCGCGGGGCTGGCGCAGCTCAATCCGGTCTATGACCTGACGAACCTCGGCCTGTCGGGCCTGGCCTTCGGGCCTGGCGCGGGCGCCTTCACCCCGTCCGGCAATGCCCTCACCCTGACCGGGCCCTACGCCAACGCCAGCACCGCGGCACGGCGCATCCAGCTGGCGATCACCGTGGGCAGTGACCAGACCTGGACCGACAGCAGCGGCGGCAGCAGCGCGGGCGCCAACGGCGCGGCGACCATCCTCGGCGGTGCGACCTGGGCCACCACCGATCGCTTCCACGTCGGCCTCGGCGGCAACGGCACGCTGCTGGTGCAGGGTGGTGGGCGGGTCGAGGCGGCGGAGAGCGACATCAGCCACTTCGGCAGCAGCACCAGCACCGCCACGGTCACCGGCGCCGGCTCGACCTGGGCCAGCACGGCAGACCTGAAGGTCGGCGTCACCGGCCGCGCCAAGCTGAACGTGACCGACAGCGGCCTGGTCAGCAACCGCGACGGCGACCTGGGCTACGTGGCCGGCGCCGGGAGCGAGGTGCGCATCGCCGGCACCGGCTCGACCTGGCGCAACAGCCGCGACCTGACGCTGGGCCTG
>CALMIF010000311.1 GCA_937864045.1 uncultured Aquabacterium sp.
ACTGCCGCAGGCCACCTTCACACGCCGGGCGGAAATCTGCCGCCCACGCTCCTAGGCCGATGCGGCCAGCCTGCGTGATGCGCTGATGCAGTGGCTGGCGCCGCCCGAGGAGGCCGGCGCCGGCACCGGCCGCGGCACGCTGGACTTCCTGCTGCGGCGCATGCGCCACAAGCGCGACTTCCCCGCACTCAGCGGCCACGTGGTGCGCATCCAGCGCCTGGCCAGCTCGGACAGCGAATCGCTGGGCACGCTGGCCGACGAGATCCTGAAGGACGTGGCGCTGACGCAGAAGCTGCTGCGCATGGTCAACACCGCCCACTACCGACGCAGCGGCCACGGCGTGGCGACGGTGTCGCGCGCGGTGGCGATGGTCGGGCTGGCGGGCATCCGCAACCTGGCGCTGTCGCTGGTGCTGGTGGAGCACATGCGCGACAAGGCCCACGCGCAGCGGCTGAAGGAAGAGTTCCTGCGCTCGATGCTGGCTGCCCAGCTGGCGCATGCGCTGTCCGAAGGTGCGCGTGATGCCGAAGAGGCCTTCCTCGGCGCGATGTTCTACAACCTCGGCAAGCTGCTCACCGAGTACTACTTTCCCGACGAGGCCGACGCGATCCGCGCCCAGCAGCGCCTGACCGCGTCGCCGGCCGACGCACGGCTGCACCCCGACCGCCTGGCCGACCGCGCTGCGCAGACGGTGCTGGGCCTGGGCTTCGAAGGGCTGGGCATGGGGGTGGCGCGGCACTGGAGCCTGCCCGACAGCCTGCAGCGCTGCATGCGCCGGCCCGACGGTCCGCTGCCAGCCCAGCCGCTGCCGGCCGGGCCGGAGCGGCGGCGCTGGCTGTCGGTGGCCGCCAACGAGGTGGCCGACGCGGTCTGGCAGGCTGACGACGCCGAACTGGCGACCCGTCTGGAGGGCGTGCTGCAACGCCATGGCCGCAGCTTGGCACTGGCGCAGCCGCAGCTGCGCCGGGCCGTCGATGCAGCGCGCAGCGTGCTGGCGGACATGGCGCCGACGATGGGCCTGACCTTGCCGCGCGGCAGCCGCGGCGCGCAGCTGCTGGCCGCCGCCAGCGCCACGCCGCCCACCGAGGGCGACGTGCTGGCGGCGAACCGCCTTGCACCCACCGCCGTGACGGCGGGCGCTACGCGCACCGGGTCCGCGGCGGCGCCGGCGGCCGGGCGCACGTCCGAGGCCGTCAGCGACGTGCTGGCCGCCGGCATCCAGGACATCACCGACACCATGGCCGACGAGAGCTTCCGGCTCAACGAGGTGCTGCGCATGGTGCTGGAGACCATGTACCGCGCGCTGGGCTTCCAGCGCATGGTGTTCTGCCTGCGCGACCCCGCCGGCGGCCGGCTGCTGGGCCGCTTCGGCCTGGGCGAAGACGCCATCGCGCTGTGCCCGCAGTTCAGCGTGCCGCTGCGCTGGGATGCGCGCCAGCCGCCGGACCTGTTCGGCGCCGTGTGCGTCAACGGCAGCGACATCCTGATCGCCGACGCCCGCACGCCGGCCGTGGCGAAGCGGCTGCCGGCCTGGTACCGCGAGCGGGTGGGGGCGCCGTCGTTCCTGCTGCTGCCGATGCGCATGAAGCAGGCACCGTTCGGGCTGATCTACGCCGACCATGCGCGGGCCGGTGCCATGCAGGTCAGCGAGCGGGAACTGGCGTTGCTGCGCACCTTGCGCAACCAGGCGGTGATGGCGTTCCGCCAGCGCGCGCCCCAGAGCCGAAACCCTGCGCGGCGCGGGTCCGACCCACCTGAGCCGGGGCTGGCTGGTGCGCAGCGCCCCGGCTAGAAACGGGGGTGACGAGCCTGACCCCGGCACTGGTTGCAACGGTTGGGGCTGCTTCGTTCCCGACCTGACCCGGTTGGCCGCGCTTCCATGCGAGGAGGCCCGTCGATGCCGATTGTAGGTGATCGCTCACCCGATCCCGCGTCGGGGGGCGGGTCACAATCTGTCGCTTCTTCTCCGGTCCCACCTGCTGCTTCCATGCTTCCTGCCACGCTGGCCCTGGTCGACGACGATGCCACCTTCAGCGAATACCTGACGGCCTACCTCGCGGGCCGGGGCGTGGCCGTGCAGTGGTTCGCCGACAGCGACGACCTGCTTTGCAGCCCGCAGCCGTTCGGCTTCGACTTCTACGTCGTCGACCTGATGCTGCCCGGCATCGACGGCCTGAGCCTGATCCGCCTGCTGCGCAGGCGCACGGACGCCGGGGTGCTGGTGGTCTCGGGCAAGCTGGCCGACGACGTGTTCGACCAGATCATGCTGGCCGGTGCCGACATGCACCTGGCCAAGCCGGTCACCTTCGAGCAGGTGACGCTGGCGGTGGGCACGGTGTTCCGCCGCTCGGGCGGCAAACGCGTCACCCAGGCTGCCTGGCGGCTGGACGAGGCGGCGCGCCGCCTGCTGGCGCCCGATGGCGCGGTGATCGAGCTGAGCCCCACCGACGCCAGCGTGCTGGCCTGCCTGCTGGAGGCCGACGGCGCCACGGTCGGCCGCGACACCCTGGCCCGGCGCCTGGGCCTGTCGCTGGACGAAGACCCGAACCTGCTGCACGCGACGATCTACCGCCTGCGCCGGCGCATCGAGCGCGCCACGCCGGGCCTGGTGCCGCTGCAGTCGAAGTCGCGCGTGGGCTACGTGTTCCGGGCGCCGCTCGAACCCGCCTGATCCAGCGCGAGCGCCGGCTCCGGGTCCGGCCAGTCGGAGTCCGGCGGGTCCTGGCGCTCGCGAGGCGCGACCCGCGGCTGCAGCGGGTCGTCGCGCACGCTGCCGCCCGCCATGGCGCCGGCCCCGTGGTCCAGGTCGTCGTCCAACTCGTCGTCCGGCAGCGGGAACACCAGCTGGGCGACGAAGCCCCGCGGCAGCTCGTTGCCGAGGATCAGCTGCCCGCCGTGCAGGTCCATCACCTGGCGCACCACCGACAGGCCCAGGCGGCGGCGGGTGGGCTCGTCGGGTCCGGGCGGCGCATGCAGACGCTCGGGCGGAATGCCCGGGCCGTCGTCGGCGACGACCATGCGCAGGCTGGGCGCGCCGGGCAGTTCGTCCAGCCGCAGGCTGACATTGACCCGCGGCCCACCGTGCACGAACGCGTTGTGCAGCAGGTTGCGCAGCGCCAGGCGCACCAGGCCGGGCTCGACCTCCAGGGTGTCGATGTCGGTCAGCCATTCCACCGTCAGGCGGTCCAGCTGCTGCTGCGGCAGGTCGCCCAGGGTCAGCTCGACCAGGAAGTCCAGTGCCACTTCCTGGCGCACCAGCGGCGCCTCGCGCGAAAGCAGCGTGGCGGCGGCCAGGGTGTTGTCCAGCACGGCGCGCACGTCACCCAGCACGTCCTGCGCCTGCTGCAGCCGGTCGTTGACCTGCGCGGTGCTGGCGCCGTCCGGGTGGTGCAGCACCTGCACCGCGCCTTGCATCGCCAGCTCGGCCTGGCCCAGCGGGGTGCGGATCTCCTGCGCCAGCAGCTGCAGCAGGCTGTCGTGCTCGTCGGCCAGGGCGTCGCGCTGGGCCAGCAGCTGCTGCAGCGCCTGGGCGGTCTGCTCGGCGGCTTCCCGGCCGGCGGTCTCGTCGACCTGGGCCTGGTGCGCCTGCAGTCCGGCTCGGTGCACGGCGTCCATCACCATGCCCAGGAAGCCGAGGTTGCCGAACAGCGCGGCCAGCGCGGCGGCACCCACCGCCAGCCACCAGTCCCAGCGGCCGGCCTCGGGCGAGGGGTCGGCCAGCGTGAAGGCGCGCAGCAGCAGGGCGAGGCTGAGCAGCGATTCGGTCAGCGCGATCCAGCGGGCCGTGCGCGCGCGGCAGCGGCGGCCGGTGCCCTGCCACGCCTGGCGCGCGGTCACCGCGGCGCCGACCAGCAGCACGGCGTTGGCATAGCTGCGCAGCACCACGCCATCGGCGGCCTGCAGGCAGGCCACCCAGCCCAGTGCCAGCAGCGCCGCAATCGCGATGCCGGCGCCCAGGTGAAGGGGCTGGCCCTGGTGCTGGCGCAGGGCCAGGACCCGCAGCAGCATCGCCGCCAGCACCAGGGCGGGCAGCAGGACCAGCAGCAGGCTGGTCTGCAGGGTGGCGGGCAGCAGGGCCTGGGGCAGGGTGTCGGCCAGGCCGCCCGCGGCCAGGCCCAGGCCCAGAGCCAGCGTGCCGGCCGCCCACAGGTGCAGCGCGGCAGCCTCGCGCGGGCCGCGCAGCATCAGCCAGGTGGCGCAGGCCATCAGCATGTGCAGCAGGCCGACGGTGCCTGCGGCGAGCTGGGTGAGGAACTCCGGCGTCATGCGGCGGCGCCCAGCGCGCTGTGCTGCTGCGGAAACACGAGCCGCGCGACCAGGCCATGCGGCTGGCGCGGTTGCAGGCGCAGGCTGCCACCGTGGCGCGCCATCACCTCGCGCACGATGTGCAGGCCCAGGCCGCGGGCAGGGCTGCGGCCGGCGGCGTCGCGCGGGCGGCCACCGGCTGCCGGCTGCCAGCCGGGCGGCGGGCCCACGCCGTCGTCGATGACGCTGATCACCAGCGCCGGTGGCACGGCCTGGTGCTCGCACTGGATCAGCACCGACACCGCAGGGCCGCCGTGGCTGAAGGCATTGCGCAGCAGGTTGCGCAGCGCCAGCCGCACCAGGCCGGCCTCCAGCTCGGCGCTGCCGGGCAGCTCGCGCCAGGGCACGCGCACCAGCCGGCGCTGCGCCTCGGGCAGGTCGGCCAGCACCTGCTGCAGCAGCGGCATCAGGGCGGTGTCGGGCATGTACAGCGCATCACCGCCGCCCAGCAGGTTGGCCGCGGCCAGGGTGTTGTCCAGCACCGAGCGCACCTCGGCCAGCACGCCCTGGGCGCGCTGCAGGCGTTCGCTGGCGCGCGGCAGGCGGTCGGCACCGAGCTCGCCCAGGGTGGCGCGGGCGGCCTGCAGCGCCCCGCTGGCGTTGTGCAGCGGCTGGCGGATCTCATGGGCCAGCAGCTTGAGCAGCTGGTCGCGCTCGCCGGCCAGGGCGTCGCGCTGATGCAGCAGGTCGCGCAGGCTGGCGGTGCGGTCTTCGGCGGCTTCGCGGCGCAGGCGTTCGGCCCACTGCACGGCGCTGGCGGTCTGCTCGGCGGCGCGGCTGTGCAGCAGCACCAGGCCCAAGTAGCCCAGGTTGCCGAACAGCGCGGCCAGCACGGCCAGCGCCACCGCGGCCACCAGTTCCCAGGCCGGGTTGATGGCCGCACCCGGGGCGCCGGGCAGCAGCATGGCGGCAGTGCGCAGCACGATGGCCAGCGCCAGCAGCGACTCGGCTGCGGCCAGGCCATGGCCGAAGCGCGAGCCCAGCGCCCGGCCCAGCGCCACTGCGTGGCGGGCGAACACCAGCGCCGCCGCGACCAGCATCACGGCGCTGCACAGCAGCCGCACCGAAGGTTGCGGCAACAGGCTGGCGGCGTGGTCGATCGCGCTGCCCAGCAGCCAGGCCGACAGCGCCAGGGCCGGTCGTGACGGCTGCGCCAGCTCCACCCGCAGCGCCAGGATGCGCAGCAGCATCGCGCCCAGCAGGCATTCGAAGACCAGGCCCGCGCCCAGCCAGGCGGGCAGCAACGGGTGCAGGCCCAGCAGGGCCAGCGCCACGCCGGCCAGCACGGCGCCGGCCACCCACAACGACAGCGGCACCAGCGGGTGGCGCCGCCGCAGCAGCAGCCACAGCGTCAGCGCCAGTGCACCGTACAGCACGCCCGCCACCAGGGCGGTCGTCTGAAGGGGGGGCAGCGGCGGCATCGGAGCGTCGGAGGGTCAGGCAGGGCGGCCGGCCCGGCAGAACACACCGCGCCAAGCGCCTGATTTTCGCCCTTGGCCGGTCGGCGGCGGCAGGTGCTGACCCCCGGGGTCGAGGGTCAGTCGGCGGCAGCCACGGCGGGCATGGCGGGGGCGTCGTCGCGCTGCCGGCGGTTGTTGCGCCGCGGCGCGCCGGTGGCCTGGCACCGCACCAGGGTCGAGCCGTCAGGCAGCAGCTGCAGCTCGCCCGAGCGGGTGAGGGCCATCATCACCCGGCTGACCATTGCCCGCGAGGCGCCGATCATGTCGGCGATGGCCTGGCGGCAGATGCGCCCGCGCACGACGGGCTGCCCATCCTGCTGCTCGGCCAGGTCCAGCAGCTGCTGCACCACGCAGCCACGCACGTCGTGCAGCGCCAGCAGGGCGATGCGGCGGTTCTTGCGGCGCACGCGGGCCACCATCACATGCAGCAGGGTCTGCAGCAGGGCCGGCGACTCGTGCAGCAGGTCGATGAAGTCGTGGCGGGCGATCACCAGCACCTCGCTGGGCACGGCACAGCGCACCGAGGCGTACTGCGGCGCGTCGTCGATGGCGCTCAGCTCGCCGAAATGGTCACCCGGGCGCAGCTGGTCGACCACCAGCGCCCGACCGCGCTGGTTGTGGCGCACCACCTGGGCCTGCCCCTTGAGCAGCACGTACAGGCCGCACTCGCGGCTGCCCTGTTCGAACACCCTGCCGTGGCGCGCGATGCGGCGCACGACCGCGCGCTCGGCGATCTGGCGCAGCAGCAGCGGGCTCAGCGTGCGCAGCAGCGGCAACGTGCCCAGCAACTCGACGCTGACCTGCGGCCGCAGCGGCGTGGCCGACGACAGGGGGGAGCTCGCGACCGAAGGAACGGCGATGTGCCGGGTGCGGTCCTGGAGTCGGTGATCAGGGAGGCTGAGATATGACATTTGGAAGAACTGCTGATGTCATTAAAATCATATCTGATCATTCCTGATTGTGTAGGGGCTTCTTGATGAATTGTGCAATTTGGCCGATTTCGCGCAGCTGCAGTGCGCGCGTGCGCACTGCAGGCGGCTGTCAGCGCAGCTGCAGCGCGTCGTCGCCGAAGCGCAGGCCCAGCGGTTCGATCAGCAACTGCTTGTCGCCGTCCTCGACCTGGCCCGCCACACGCGCGCCGATGCCCAGGCCCTGGGCGATGGCCACCGTGCGCCCGGCGTCCTCCGCCGCCACGAACAGCGCGAAGCCGGCGCCCATGTTCAGCGTGCTGTAGGCCTCGCGGTCGTCCTGCTGCGCATGCTGCTGGATGAAGCGCAGCACCGGCGGCACCGGCGGCACGGTGTGCATGCGGTAGGTGAAGCGGCCCGGGTGGCGCAGCAGCTTGCGCCAGCCATGGCCGGTGATGTTGGCGTTGTAGTGCGGCACGATGCCGGCCTTCCACAGCGCCTCGGTCACTGGCGAATACAGCACCGTCGGTGCCAGCAGGGCCTCGCCATAGGAGAGCCCCGGGTGTTGCGCAGGATCCACCTCGGTCAGCCAGCCCTGCGGCAGGCGCTCGACCAGCTTGCGCGCCAGGCTCAGGCCGTTGGCGTGGATGCCGCTGGAATCGAGCAGCACGATGGCGTCGCCGGCGGCCAGCTTGTCGCCCACACTGAGGCGCTGCTTGGGGTTGATCAGCCCGGTGCAGGAGGCCGCCAGGTCGATGCGGCCGCCCTCGACGATGCCGGCCAGCGCCGGCGTCTCGCCGCCGCCCCAGGCCACGCCGCAGGTCTCGCAGGCGGCTTTCCAGCCGGCCACCAGGGCCTGGGCGCGGCCGGCATCGCCGAACCAGTCGCTGCCGCCGGCGGCCCAGTAGGCCTGCACCACCAGGGGCGTGGCGCCGACGGTGATCAGGTCGTTGACCGCCATCGCGATCGTGTCCTGGGCGATGCCGGCATACCAGCTGCGGCCGGTCAGCGCAGCCATCTCGTCGGCCACCAGGGCCTTGCTGCCCAGGCATTCGACGATGCTGGCGATGTAGAACGGGCCGACGTCGACCACATAGGCCGACTCGCCGCGCGAGGCCGCCACCTCGCTGAAGCCGTGGCCGGCCAGCTGCCCGGCGGTGGCTGCGGCGGCGCGCTGGGCGCTGACCTTCAGCGGATCGATGAGGTCATAGTTGACGCCTGCCTGCTCATAACTGAGCGTGTCTGGAGCGGAGGGTGCGTGGGAAGAGCTCATGCTGCCGATTATCGGTGACGCCCCGGCGACAAGCCGGCGGCGAACCGCGCCGGACAAGCTGTCTCCGACCATCCGCCCGACACGGCGCCGACCACGGTCTGCCGAGGGCCGCCACCTAGAATGACCGGATGTCCCATGTCGTCCTGGCCCGCAAGTACCGGCCCCGCAGCTTCGCCCAGATGGTGGGCCAGGCCCACGTGGTGCAGGCCCTGGGCAATGCGCTGCGCAGCGGGCGGCTGCACCATGCCTACCTGTTCACCGGCACCCGCGGCATCGGCAAGACCACGGTCAGCCGCATCCTGGCCAAGAGCCTGAACTGCACCGGCCCCGACGGCACCGGCGGTGTCACCGACCAGCCCTGCGGCGTCTGCCAGGCCTGCACCGAGATCGACGCCGACCGTTACATCGACTACATCGAGCTCGACGCGGCCAGCAATGGCGGCAAGGACGAGATCAAGGACCTGATCGAGCGCGCGGCCTACAAGCCCAGCGTCGCCCGCTACAAGGTCTTCATGATCGACGAATGCCACCAGCTGTCGAAGGACGCGTTCAACGCCCTGCTGAAGACGCTGGAGGAGCCGCCCGAGTACCTGAAGTTCGTGCTGGCCACCACCGACCCGGAGAAGGTGCTGCCGACGGTGCTCAGCCGCTGCCTGCAGTTCAACCTGCGGCCGATGGCGCCCGAAACCGTGGCCGAGCACCTTCAGCATGTGCTGGCGGCCGAGGCCGTGGCCGCCGAGCCGGGGGCGGTGCGCCTGCTGTCGCGGGCGGCGCGCGGCTCGATGCGCGACGCGCTGTCGCTCACCGACCAGGCGATCGCCTTCGGCGCCGGCACGCTGGCCGAGGCCGGCGTGCGCACCATGCTGGGCACGGTCGACCGCTCGCATGCGGCCAACCTCGTGCAGGCGCTGGCCCTGCGCGACGGTCCGGCCGTGCTGGCCACGGTCGACGCGCTGCGCGGCATGGGCCTGTCGGCCGCCGGCACGCTGGAAGAGATGGCCGGCCTGCTGCAGCAGATGGCGGTGGAACAGGCCGTGCCCGGCGCGCTGGACGACACCGACCCCGACCAGGCGACTGCGCGCCGGCTTGCGCCACTGCTGCCGCCCGACGAGACGCAGCTGCTCTACGGCATCGTCGTGCATGGCCGTGCCGAGCTCAGCCTGCTGAGCGATGCCTACGCAGCCCTGACCATGGTGTTGCTGCGCCTGCTGGCGTTTCCGGCGGCCGGCAGTGCGCCGTCGTCCGCCGCCGCGCCACGTGCCGCACCGCTGGTGGCTGCGCCGCGCGAGGCCCGCAGCGCCGTGCCGGCGCCGGCGATGCCGGCCGCGGCCCGGCCGATGGCCGCAGCGCCTGCGGCACCGGTCGTGGCACGTCCTGCGCCGGTGGTGGCGCCTGTCCAGCCGCCCGCACCAGTCGCACAGGCCGCGCCTGCTGCACCGTCACCCGTTGCAGCCACGCGGCCGGTGCCACCCCAGCGGCCGGTGGTTGTCGCACCAGCGCCCGCCCCCCGGCCGGCGCCCGCGCCGCGTGCGGCCGACGAGCCGCCGCCCTGGGCCGACGAGACGCTCCCCGACGACCTCGGCGCGTCCGAGTCTGCCGCTGCACCGGACATCGAGGGCCACGAACCGCCTGCGGCCTGGTCCGCCGAGTCGGCGCCGCAGGCGTTCGCACGGCCGCCAGCGCCGGCACCGTTGCCACCGCTGCAGTGCACGCCGCTGGGCGACCGCTGGTCCGACCTGGTGCGGCCGCTGGCCGCGGGCGGCAGCCTGGTGGCGATGGTGCGGGAGCTGGCCTGGCAGGCCGAGCCGCTGGCCACCGGGCCCACGGACGACGGCGGCCTGCGCTGGCAGCTGCGGGTCGAGCGCGAAAGCCTGCGCAACCCGACGCTGGCGACCAAGCTGGCGGCCGTGCTGACCGAGTCCCAGGGCCGGCCGGTGGCCGTTGAAGTGGTGCCCGGCGCCGCGGTCGACTCGATGGTGCTGCGCGACACCCATGCCCGCGAGGCCGCCCAGCGCGCTGCCGAGCAGTTGATCCACGACGATCCCGAGGTGCGTGCGCTGATGGCACAGTTCCGCACCGCCCGCATCGTGCCGGGCTCGATCAAACCCCTGGCCGCCGACGGCGGCAATGCAAAGGCACCCCCACCATGATGAAGAACCAACTGGCCGGCCTGATGAAGCAGGCCCAGGCCATGCAGGACAACCTGAAGAAGGCGCAGGACGAGCTGGCGACGATCGAGGTCACCGGCGAATCGGGCGCGGGCCTGGTCAAGGTGCAGATGACCTGCAAGCACGACGTCAAGCGCGTCACCATCGACCCCAGCCTGCTGGCCGACGACAAGGACATGCTGGAAGACCTGGTGGCCGCCGCCATCAACGACGCGGTGCGCCGCGTCGAAGCCACGACGCAGGAAAAGATGGGCAAGCTGACGGCGGGCATGCCGCAGATCCCCGGCATGAAATTTCCGTTCTGACCCCCCGGTGGCCGAGCGCGCACTCGATGGCCTGATCGAGGCCCTGCGCCGCCTGCCCGGCGTGGGCCTGAAGTCGGCGCAGCGCATGGCCTACCACCTGCTGCAGCATGACCGCGACGGCGCCCAGAGCCTGGCCCATGCGCTGCAGACCGCCACCCTGGCGGTGCAGCACTGCACGCGCTGCCACACCTTCACCGAAGAGACCCTGTGCGCCACCTGCGCCGACCCGCAGCGCGACGCACGCCAGCTGCTGGTGGTCGAAAGCCCGGCCGACCAGGCGGCGATGGAACGCAGCGGCAGCTACCGCGGCCTGTACTTCGTGCTGATGGGGCGGCTGAGCCCGCTCGACGGCATCGGCCTGGCCGACATCGGCGTGCACCCGTTGCTGGAGCGTGCGGCCGACGGCGTCGTGCAGGAGGTGATCCTGGCCACCGGCTTCTCGGCCGAAGGCGAGGCCACGGCCCATGTGCTGGCACAGGCGCTGCGCACCCTGCCGGGCGCCGGCGGTGCGTCGTTGACTGTCACCCGGCTGGCGCGCGGCGTGCCGGTGGGCAGTGAGCTGGAATACGTGGACCTGTCGACCCTGGCGCACGCCCTGAGCGACCGCCGCTGAAGCGGCCGCTCACCTGCAGCGTCAGTTGGGCTTGCGTGCCGTGGCGGCGGGCTTGCTGAGCCGCTTGGCGGCGCCGGCCTTGGCGGGTCGATCCGCGCCGCGGGCACTGGCCATGCGCACCGGCTTGTTGGGCACCATCACCACCACCACCTGGCCGGGCTTGAACCGGCCAGCCGCACTGGTGCCATTCAACTGCGCCACGGCTTCGGGCCGCAACCGGTAGCGGCTGGCGACCGCCGCCACGGTGTCGCCCTTGCGGCCGGCCTTGAAGCTCACGCGCTTCATCGGTGGCACATCCGGCGCCAGGGCCAGGGTGGCGTGGTCGGCGATGTGTTCGGCCACGTCCTCGGTGCGGTGCGCGCCGCGCGGCACCAGCAGGGTCGAGCCGGCCTTCACCAGCATGCCCTTGGGAATGTTGTTGACCGCCCGCAGCTGGGCCTCGTCCATGCCCACCTGGCGCGCCGCCTCGGCCGGCTTGACGGTGCGGTTGGCCACCCAGGCCGTCCAACTGGCCAGGTTGCCGCGGTGCTGGGCGATGGCGCGCACGAAGCGGTTGGCGTTGTCGTAGGGCAGCAGCAGCTGGGGCGTGCCCGCGGCCAGGATCACCGGCTTGTTCATCTGCGGGTTGAGCTGCTTGAACTCGTCCAGCGGCAGGCCGGCCAGTCGCGCGGCCAGGTCGATGTCGATGTCGCGGTCGATGCCCACCGAGACGAAGTACGGGTGGTTCTTCAGCTCGGGCAGCACCAGCCCGAAGGCCTGCGGGTTGGCGACGATGTTCTTCACCGCCTGCAGCTTGGGGTAGTAGTTGCGCGTCTCATCGGGCATGCGCAAGCTGTCGTAGTCGGTCGGCAGGCCGGCCTGCTGGTTGCGTGCGATGGCACGCTGCACGCTGCCCTGGCCCCAGTTGTACGCGGCCAGCGCCAGCTGCCAGTCGCCGAACATGCGGTGCAGCATCTGCAGGTAGTCCAGCGCGGCGCGGGTGGACGCCAGCACGTCGCGGCGGTCGTCGCGGAACAGGTTCTGCCGCAGCGCGAAGTCGCGCCCGGTGCCCGGGATGAACTGCCACATGCCCGAGGCCTTGGCGCTGCTCATGGCCTGCGGGTTGAAGGCGCTCTCGATGAAGGGCAGCAGGGCCAGCTCGGTGGGCAGCCCGCGCTTGTTCACTTCCTCGACGATGTGGAACAGGTAGCGGCCGCCGCGCTCGGTCATGCGCTGCACGTAGTCGGGGCGGCTGGCGTACCACTGCTGCCACTTTTCCACCCGCTCGTTCTGCAGGTCGGGCACGGCCAGGCCCTGGCGCACGCGGGCCCACAGGTCGGTGCGGCTGTCGGGCGCGCCGAGGTCGAGCAGTTCGGTGGGGCTGAGCGGGTCGACGGCGATCGTGGTGGCCACGGGGGTCGCGGGCGCTGGCAGCGTGGCGGCGGGCTTGAGCGCCGGCACCGCAGCGGATGCCGGCGGCGCGGCGGTGGCAGCGGCCTGCAAGGCGGGCGCTTCGGGCGCTGGCGTGGCAGCGGCCATCGGCGCCGCGGCCTGCGGTGGCGGCACGCTGGCGCAGGCCGCCATCAGGGCGGCCAGCGCCAGCGGCGCCAGGCGGCACATCCGGGAAGCCAGAACGAACCGGCCGAGGCGGTTCAGGGGAAGCGGGTGCAGGCCGGCGGCATGGGGAGGTGTCATCGGAACTGGTTCTTCCATTCGCGCAGGGCGCCCAGGACTGCGGGTCCGCCGCCATCGGCCGCGCCATGCCGGCGTGCGGCGGCGATCACGGCGGGCGCATCGCAGCGCATGAAGGGGTTGATCGCACGTTCCTGCGCGATGGTGGATGGCAGTGTCGGCCGGCCTTCGGCGCGCAGCGCGCGGCAGGCCGCGGTGTAGCGCGCCAGCTCGGCATTGCCTGGCTCGACGGCATGGGCGAACTTGAGGTTCGACTCGGTGTACTCGTGGGCGCAGCAGACGCGGCTGTCACCTGGCAGGGCCGCCAGCAGCGACAGCGAGCGGTGCATCTGCGCCGGCGTGCCCTCGAACAGGCGGCCGCAGCCGCCGGAGAACAGCGTGTCACCGCAGAACAGCAGCGGCGGCTCGCCGTCGCCCGTGGACGCTGCGTGGTAGGCGATGTGGCCGGCGGTGTGGCCAGGCACATCGATCACGTTGAAGCGGATGCCCAGCACCTCGATGCTGTCACCGCCGTTGAGCGGCACCGTCGGCTGGGGAATGGTCTCGTGCGCAGGGCCCCAGACGGGGCCTTGCAGGCGCGCACGCAAGGCATCGACGCCGCCGACATGATCGGGGTGGTGGTGCGTCACTAGAATGCCCACCAGCGCGAGGCCCTGGCCGTCCAGCGCTTCATCCAGAGCCTTTGCCACGGGCGCCGCATCGCCCGGATCGACCACGACGGCCTGGTGGTCGTCGTGCAGCATCCAGACGTAGTTGTCGGTGAAGGCGGGCAGGGCAAGCAGTTTCATGACGCGCAATCCTTCGATTATAGAGTTGGCCCAGTGGCTGCAGAGCCCGGCCGGACGCTACCTGCTCGACTGGGAACAGGCCGAGCTGGACCGGGTGGTGACCGACCTGTTCGGCTTCCA